>JADHLF010000003.1 GCA_016780825.1 Planktomarina sp.
ATCTCATCACAGCCAAATTCTGCGAGCCGATCGGCGACAAATTGCGATGTGCGGTGAGTCTCGAACAAAAGCTCGGGATTTTCATGAATGTCACGCCGCCAAGCGGTAATCTCGGGCAGCAGTTCTGAAAAACGGTTGCAAATGGCCATAGGGCACCTCCGGTTTACGAGTTAAGAATATAATGCTCGCCGCCCAAATGTTTGTATTCCGTTGGGCCGGGATCATAATCGAGTGGATGAATAGGAGAGGGGATCGGCTTACTTTCAAAGTCTGCCTTCAGGGTTCTTTGGCGCGGGTCTGCGACCGGAACGGCTGCCATAAGCGTTTTGGTGTAGTCATGTCTGGGGTCTTCAAAGACCTCTTGGCGCGTGCCAATCTCGACAATCCGCCCCAGATACATGACGGCAACGTGATGGCTCACGCGCTCAACGACGGCCATATCATGGCTGATAAAGAGCATGGAGATACCCAGCTCGGCCTGCAGCTCTAACATCAAATTCAAGACCTGGGCCTGAACCGAAACATCCAGCGCGCTGACGGCCTCATCGGCAATGAGCAGTTTGGGGTTCAGTGCCAAGGCGCGGGCAATGGCGATGCGTTGGCGTTGACCGCCCGAGAGCTCATGGGGAAAGCGGCGCATGAAGGCGCGGGGTAATTCGACCCTATCGAAAAGCCTTGCCACGCGGTCCATGAGTTCAGTGCCCTGCGCCATATTGTAATTCTTCATGGGTTCAGCGACTTGATCGGCTAGGGTCATCTGGGGATTTAATGAGGCAAAAGGGTCCTGAAACACCATTTGCATATCCCGCCTTGCTTCGCGAAGGCCGGCCGAATCCAGCGCCAAAATATCCCTATCGCCGAGCTTGATGGAGCCTGATTGCGGCTCCTCCAGACGTAAAATTGAGCGGCCACAGGTGGATTTTCCGGATCCTGACTCGCCGACCAAGCTAAGGGTGGCGCCTTTCTTGATCGAAAAGGAGACATTCTCCAAAGCATGTACCCGCGCCACAGTGCGGCGAAAGAAGCCGCCTTTCACGCTAAAACGCGTGGTTAAATTGCGCACAACCAGCAGCACCTCCTCGCTCAGCGGGACAGAGCCGATGAGCGATTTTTCTGGCTGGCCAATCAAACTAAGGGGTTTGGGCGTGGGCTGGCCGCGCATTTCGCCCAGCTTGGGCACAGCGGCGAGTAAGTTTTGCGTGTAGGGATGCTGCGGGTTTTCGAAGATGTCTTCAACCAGACCCTCTTCGACCTTCTCACCGCGAAACATCACCACAACGCGGTCGGCCATCTGCGCAACCACGGCCATATCGTGGGTGATGAACATGACGGCGGTGCCGGTGTCCTTTTTCAACTTGTTCATCAGCCCAAGAATTTCCGCTTGGATGGTCACATCGAGGGCGGTGGTTGGCTCATCGGCAATCAAGAGCCGTGGCTCGCAGGCCAGTGCCATGGCGATGACCACCCGTTGGCGCATCCCGCCGGACAATTCATGGGGATATTGGCCCAGCCGGCGTTCCGGTTCAGGGATTCGCACTTGCCGCAAAAGGTCAATTGCGCGGCTGCGGGCGGCCGCCTTGCTCAGGCCCATATGCAGCCGCAGACCTTCCATAAGCTGCCGTCCAATGGTGAAGACCGGGTTGAGGGAGGTCATGGGTTCTTGGAAAATCATGCCAATCTCGCGGCCACGAATGGTGCGCATGTCATGGGGGTTCATCGTCCGCAGATCAACCTGCCCGGCGGCGCCGCGGTCGAACAACAAGCGCCCATCCGAAATTTCCCCGCCGCCATATTCCACAAGGCGCATGAGGCTGAGTGATGATACAGATTTGCCGGAGCCGCTTTCGCCCACGATGGCCACCGTCTCGCCCGCCGCGATGTCAAAGCTGACCCCTTTTACGGCTTCGACTGGCCCATCTTGGGTTTGAAACTCCACTTTCAAGTTTTCAAAACGCGCAATCGGATGGTCTAACATCATAGCCTCTTCGGGTAATCGATTATATTTTCATAGGTTTGAACACAATATTGCACTCTGTGTATTGGCTCCCTTTGAAAATACTCTGCGTTTGGCATTGTCACTTGTCTAGTTGAAAAATACTTGATTTTTCGGTCAAGCCGGTTTTTGATGAGTCCACGACGGGGATGCGAAAGGTGTTTTTCTGAAAAATTTAGGCAAGGCATTTGCGGATTTTTGGAAAATGCGTTTTGAAATGAATTCTCGCAGAGACGATATAATCAGGGAGATAGACATGAAACATATTGCACTCATGTTCGGATCAGCGGCGCTGGTCGGGATGAGCACAATGGCGCTGGCCGGCGGCCATGAAGCCCGCGGAAGAGACGGCGAAGTCTCGATCATCTATTGGCAAGCGCCATCGATTATGAATCCATTTTTGTCCGGTGGCACAAAGGACGTGGAAGCGGCGTCTTTAGTGATCGAGCCTTTGGCGCGCTATAATGAGAATGGTGAATTGGTACCTTGGCTGGTGGATAGCGTTCCGACTGTGGCCAATGGCGGCGTGAGCGCAGATCTCACCTCCATCACTTGGAACATCAAACCCGGCATCATGTGGTCGGACGGCACGCCCTTCACCTCTGCGGATGCGAAGTTCACTTATGACTATTGCACGAATCCCGATGGTGGCTGTGCGCAGGTGACGAAATTCAATGGCGTCAGCTCTGTTGAGACACCCGATGCGCTGACCGTTGTTGTGAATTTTGAACAGCAAACACCCTTCCCCTACGGACCCTTCGTGGGCGGCGAAAGCCCTATTTTGCAAGCGGCGCAATTTGCCAATTGTGTGGGGGCAAAGGCATCAGAATGCACGGAAGAGAATTTTAACCCCATCGGTACAGGCGCTTACGTTGTTGATGAATTCCGCCCCAATGATGTGATTGTTCTGTCGGCGAATGACAACTACCGCGAAGCGGGCAAGCCTGCCTTTGCCAAGGTCACCTTTAAAGGCGGCGGTGATGCGGCGGCTGCGGGTCGCTCGGTCATGGAAACAGGCGAATATGACTACGCTTGGAACCTTCAGCTGGCACCAGATGTGATTGCGCAAATGGAAGCGGCTGGCAAAGGCAAGCCTGTGGCCGGCTTTGGTCCTTTGGTCGAGCGCATCATGCTCAACCACACCAACCCAGATCCAGCCCTGGGTCCAGATGAGCGTTCGGTGATCCGTCCGCATCCTTTCCTGCAAGATCCTGCGGTCTATAAAGCCTTGTCTTTGGCGATTGATCGCGAGCTTCTGGTTGAAATCGGCTATGGCAAAGCGGGCAAAGTGACTTGTAACTGGGTGCCGGCGCCAGCGGCGGTGAATTCCGATACATTCGATTGCTCGACCCAAGATATCGCCGGTGCAAAAGCGATGCTTGATGCGGCTGGCATTGTTGATACCGATGGTGATGGGGTGCGCGAAAAAGACGGCGTGCCGCTGCGCATGACATATCAGACCTCAACAAACGCTGTGCGTCAGGACTTCCAAGCTCTGATCAAACAGTGGTGGAGCGAGATTGGTGTTGACGTAGAATTGCGCAATATCAGCGCCTCTGTCTTCTTTGGCGGCGACCCAGGATCTCCTGATACATTCCAAAAATTCTATGCAGATTTGGAAATGTACGCCAACACGTTCAACGGCACAGATCCTCAGTCCTATCTGGCCAATCTTCTGTGTGACAAAGCGCCATCGCCTGCTTCACAATGGCAGGGTGAGAATATCGCGCGCTTCTGTTCGGCAGAGTATGACGCCTTGCATGCGAAACTGGCCACAACCGCCGATGCCGGTCAGCGCGCCTCCATCGCCCGTCAGTTGAACGATATGGCCGTCTCCGAAGGCGCGATGATCCCACTCGTGCATCGCGGCCGCCTGTCCGCTCATTCCAACACTTTGGGTGGTGTTGTCTTGAATGTTTGGGACAGCGAACTTTGGAATGCTGCCGATTGGCATCGTCTGAAGTAAATATTACGGCGCCCTGCCCGAGGGGTGGGGCGCCGATTTTAAAGGCTATTATCAGGAAAATGAGCTAAATCGCCGATGCTAACATTTACCATTCGACGTCTTGTCCTCGCGGTCCCGACGCTTTTGTTCATTTCTCTTGTGATCTTTTTATTGCTGCAATTGGCCCCGGGCGATCCTATGGCGCAGGTGCCCTTGACCGTGCCGGCCGAGGTCAAGCAACAGATGCGCGAGGCGCTTGGTCTCGGCCAGCCGATCCATATCCAGTATGTCAAATGGCTCATTCAGTTTTTTTGGATAGAGCCGCTCAATGGGATCGATGCGATTTTTGGCACGGGCTTTGCCGAAGGACAGCTCAGAGTGATCTCTTGGCAAACCCGCTCGCCGGTGATTGACATCGTGATCCAGCGCTTGCCGCAGACGCTTTGGGTTGTGGGTGTGGCCTATGTGGTGGGTATTCTCATTGCTCTGCCGATTGGAATAATCTCTGCATATCGGCAATATTCTATCTTTGACCAAGCCGGGACATTCATCACGATGATCGGCTTTTCCGTGCCGCCCTTCTTTTCCGGTGTCTTGGTGATTGTGATCTTCTCGGTGCAGCTGGGCTGGTTCCCGTCGATCTATGACACGATGCATGTGGTCGATGATTGGGCCAGTTTTAAAGTGCAGATTTGGCAGATGTTCCTGCCCGTCATGGTTTTGGCTTTGCAGATCACCAGCCAGATCAGTCGCTTCATGCGCGCCTCGATGCTCGACAATCTCAGCCATGACTATGTGCGCACCGCGCGCGCCAAAGGGTTGAGCGAAGCCACGGTGGTCTTGGTGCATGTTCTGCGCAATTCAATGATTCCGGTGGTGACGGTGATTGCCCTTGGGGTGCCGTCGATTTTTGGTGGCGCGATCATCACCGAACAAGTGTTCAAAGTGAATGGTATTGGCCAATTGCTCATCACGGCCATTCAGGCCAATGACCTGCCGATGGTGCAAACCTTGACCTTCATCTTCGCGATTTTAATCGTGCTGTTCAATTTGATTGCCGATGTGCTTTATGGCCTTTTAGACCCAAGGATCCGCTATGACTGAGATATCCGGTCCCCTCGACATCGACCGCCCACCCTCCAATCGTTGGGTGGAGGTTTGGCGGCAATTTCGCGCCCATAAGGGCGCGATGGCCGGAGCTGTGGTCTTTGGATTGATCATTGCCGGGGTGTTTCTCGGGCCTTTTGTCTATCCGCATGACCCGCAATACCTGCCATCTGGTCGTGACTTTATCACCCTGCGGGACACGCGGCCGATCTATGTTGCGCTCTGGGATTCGACTGCGAAGGTGAATTGGCACTATGTGCTGGGCACAGATAATCTGGGGCGGGACAATTTGGCCCGGTTTCTGTCCGGGGGGCGGGTGTCAATTTCCGTGGGCTTAACCGCGATGATCCTGTCGATTGTTCTGGGAACCTTTGTGGGGCTGATTGCAGGGTTTTTTAGGCTCTGCGATGGCCCGCTGATGCGCTTGACCGATTTGTTTTTGGCCCTGCCCATTTTACCTTTGATTCTAGTGGCCTCGGTGCTGTTTCGAGAAAGCCTGGCGCTGTCGCTCGGACCCGAGATGGGAACGTTTTTATTGATCGTCGGTTTGATTGGCCTGACCAGTTGGATGCAGACAGCCCGGATTGTGCGGGGCGATGTTTTGGCCCTCAAAGAGCGGGAATTCATTCTTGCCGCCCGTTCGATTGGCACCCGACCCAGCAACCTGATTTTGAATCACATCCTGCCCAATGTCATGTCACCGATCTTAGTCTCCGCCACCTTGGGAATCGCCACGGCCATCATTACCGAAAGTGCCTTGTCCTTTCTGGGCTTCGGCTTCCCACCCGATTTTCCGACCTGGGGCAAATTGCTCAATGACGCAGTAGACCGGATGACGCTCTATCCGGAGCGCGTTATCTGGCCTGGAACATTGATCTCATTGACGGTTCTCAGTGTGAATTATCTCGGAGATGGCCTCAGGGATGCGCTGGATCCGCGCAGCCGCAGCCGCTAGAGCCATATGGGCTTGCGCCTGCGTTGCAGCGTGAGGGGTTGTCATTTAGTGGTATTGGGTAAATGGGGTATAGACCTGCTGAAGTGTTGAGGGATCAATTATGGCTGCCATCGTCTCTGTGCAAAATGTTCGCAAAACCTATGAGGGTGGGTTCGAAGCCTTGAAGGGCGCGAGCTTGGACATTGAGGAGGGGGAAATCATCGCCTTGCTCGGCCCCAATGGGGCTGGCAAGACGACGCTGATTTCCACGATTTGTGGCATTTCTAGCCTGACATCGGGCAATATCACCGTTGCAGGCATGGATATCGCCCGCGACTACCGCAAGGTGCGGGCAATGATTGGCCTGGTGCCGCAAGAAATCGCTCTTGAGCCCTTCGAGACGGTGATCAATTCGGTGCGATTTTCGCGCGGGCTGTTTGGCAAGGCGAAAAACGAATCCTATCTTGATGAAATTCTCAAAACGCTGTCCCTGCTTGATAAGAAAGACTCCAAAGTTATGGCGCTGTCGGGTGGGATGAAGCGCCGGGTTTTGATCGCAAAGGCCTTGGCCCATGAGCCAAAGGTCTTGTTTTTGGATGAGCCAACCGCTGGCGTGGATGTGGAGCTGCGCAAAGATATGTGGAACACGGTGGCCAAGCTCAAAGGGCAGGGCGTCACCATCATTTTGACCACCCATTACATTGAAGAGGCAGAGGCGATTGCCGACCGTATCGCAGTGATCAACGGAGGTGAAATCCTCTTGGTTGAAGACAAAGCGGCATTGATGGCGCGTATGGGCAAAAAGCAAATTCGTATTGAGCTGCTGGAGCCTGTGCGGGAGATCCCGCCCAAGCTGGCCCCCTACGGGCTGGAGCTGGCGCCCGATGGCGCCGGCCTTACATATACCTACGATGTCAACGCCGAGCGCACCGGCATTACCGGCCTTCTCAATGATTTACAGGCCGCGGGTCTGCAAATGAGGGATGTGCAAACCCAACAATCGAGCCTAGAAGATATCTTCGTCGATTTGGTCCAGGAGGATGGGGCATGAATTTTCAAGCCATTGCGGCGATCTACACCTTTGAGATGGCGCGTTTTTTCCGCACACTAAAACAATCCTTCATCTCTCCCGTGCTGTCGACCAGCCTCTATTTCGTCGTCTTCGGCACCGCCATTGGCAGCCGAATGGAGGCGGTGGATGGGGTGGCCTATGGTGCCTTTATCGTGCCGGGCCTGATCATGCTCTCGGTCATGACACAATCGATTTCGAATGCCAGTTTTGGAATCTATTTCCCAAAATTTATTGGAACGATTTATGAGCTGCTGTCAGCGCCGGTGAATTTCCTAGAGATTGTCATCGGCTATGTGGGGGCCGCGGCGACAAAGAGCCTATTTATCGGGCTGGTCATTCTTGGAACAGCCTATCTCTTTGTTGATTTGGATATCCAGCATCCCATCGCGATGATGAGCTTTTTGCTCCTGACCTGCCTGTCTTTCTCACTCTTGGGCTTTATCATCGGAATTTGGGCGGGAAACTTTGAGCAACTCAATCTCGTGCCCATGCTGGTGGTGACGCCTTTGGTGTTTTTGGGCGGATCCTTCTATTCGATCTCGATGCTTCCAGAATTTTGGCAGACCGTCACCCTGTTTAACCCGGTCGTCTATCTCATCTCTGGGTTTCGCTGGGCGTTTTTTGGCACAGCGGATGTGGCAATCGGCATCAGCCTTGGGGCAATTGGCGCATTTACGCTGGCTTGCATGGGCTTCATTTGGTGGATTTTCAAAACCGGATGGCGCATTCGCAGCTAAATTTTGCGGCCCGCCTTGTTCCAGGGCGAGAGGTGTCTTATCTGGCATATATGAAACTGAAAAATCCCTTTCGCCGTGACGTCAATACCGTGTGTGTTGTGCGTCTGAACGGTATGATCTCGACGGGCCGTGGTCTCAATGATGCTGGACTGGCGCCTGTGTTGCAAAAAGCCTTTTCAAAGAAGCCGGCCGCAGTCGCCTTGGTGATAAATTCTCCAGGCGGCAGCCCGGTGCAATCGTCGTTGATTGGCGCGCGGATCCGACGATTGGCCGAAGAGTTTGAAACGCCGGTCTATGCTTTTGTGGAAGATGTGGCGGCCTCTGGTGGCTATTGGCTGGCGGCCAGTGCCGATGAAATTTATATTGATGCCTCCTCAGTGGTCGGATCCATTGGTGTGATTTCATCTGGCTTTGGCTTGCATCAATTCATCGAAAGACACGGGATTGAGCGCCGGGTCCATACCGCGGGCAGCTCGAAATCCATGCTCGATCCGTTCCAGCCGCAAAAGAAGGCGGATGTGACCCGGTTGAAATCCATACTGGATGGGATCCATCAGACCTTCAAAGATCATATTATGGAACGGCGCGGCGCAAAACTGGTGGAGCGCGATGTATTTACCGGCGAGATATGGGTCGGACAAAAGGCAATTGATGATGGTCTTGCCGATGCCATTGGTCATTTGGTTCCAACCATGAAGGAAAAATTTGGCGAAAAAACCCGCTTTCGGGTTTTGGGTCAAAAGAAGCCCCTGTTGTCCCGAGTTGGCATGTCCCTTTTGGGGGATGTCACGCATAGCATTGAGGAACGCGCCGCCTTTGCCCGTTTTGGGATGTAGGGAATGCTCGTTAAAGCTGTCACCTTCTTTCTGATTGGCATCGCCGTTTTGGCGATGTTTGGGCGCTTGCGGTTTCCCGGACAAACGCGGTTAAAGAACGCCAAATGTGGCAAATGTGGGCGTTATACTCTTGGAAAAGGCCCCTGTTCCTGTGGCCAAATGGGTCATCGTAAAGGATAGAAATTGGCTTGGATTTTTGTGGCTTTGGGTCTGGTCACCCTCTTGTTGGCTGGCGATTTTTTGGTGCGCGGCGCTGTCAATTTGGCATTGCGGCTTGGCATCTCTGCACTGCTGGTCAGTTTGACAGTGGTGGCTTTTGGGACTTCAGCGCCTGAGTTATTGATTGTTTTGTCTGCCATGGCCGATGGCGCATCTGGGCTGGCGATGGGCAATGTGATCGGCTCGAATACTGCAAATATCTTACTGGTTTTGGGCTTGCCGGCTCTGATCGCCGGGCTGCACACGGCCGAGTTTTTCCCGAAGAAATCATTTTTGCTAATGATTTTGGCCACGGTATTATTCATCGGACTCGCCTTTTTGGCGCCGTTTACATGGTGGCACGGGACTATTTTATTGGCGGTTTTACTGGGCATTTTATGGGACCAAGGACACAGCGCACAACGCGACAGGCAAGCGGCGAAAACCGCAGCGCTGGTGGTGGTTGAGGAGGACGGGCTCGAGGGCGTAGATCCCACCATGCCGGGATGGAAAATTGCGCTTTATTTGATGTTTGGCCTTGTGGGGCTTCCCATTGGTGCGCGGGTTTTGGTGGTTAATGCCGAAATTATCGCCAAAGATTACGGTGTGCCAGAGACGGCCATCGGTTTGACGTTGATTGCCGTTGGCACCTCTTTGCCTGAGTTGGCGACCTCGCTAATCGCGGCGCTTCGGCGGCAGGGCGATGTGGCTTTGGGAAATGTCATCGGGTCAAATATGTTTAATTTGCTCGCAATCATCGGGATTGCAGCCTTCGTTGCTCCCATCCCGGTCGATGCGGCCTTCTTACGGTTTGACCTTTGGATCATGCTTGCCGCGTCACTTCTGTTGTTCCCCATGGTGTTTTTCAAGATAAATTTCACGCGGATGTGGGGCGCGGGCTTGACGCTGCTGTATATGGCATATCTCTTTGTGGTACTGCTCTGAGGAGGGATCACATGCGTGCATTGGTAACTGGTGGGGCCATACGGTTGGGCCGCGAAATGGCCCTATATCTGGCGGAGCAAGGCTATGACGTGGCTGTCCATTACGCGCAATCTGACGCGGCGGCCCTGCAGACCTGTGCACAGATCACAGCATTGGGACGTAAGTCCGTTGCACTACAGGCAGATTTATTGAGCGATGCCGGCTCACAGCCTTTGGTTGCGCGGGCTGCGGAGGCGCTCGGTGGTCCCTTGACCGTCTTGGTCAACAATGCCTCAATCTTTGAACATGACACGCTGGAGACTGCGACCCGGTCCAGTTGGGACCGGCATATTGAAAGCAATCTGCGCGCGCCCTTTGTGCTGACGCAGGAATTTGCCAAACAAGTGCCGCCGGCGCAACAGGATGTGGCTGGCGAGCCTATTGCCGTGGGACTGGTGATCAATATGCTGGATCAAAGAGTGCGCAAACTGACGCCAGATTTTGCGAGCTATACGGTGGCAAAAATGGGTCTTTGGGCCTTAACCCAAACCGCCGCACGCGGGCTGGCACCGCATGTGCGTGTGAATGCCATCGGACCTGGCCCCACGATGCAAGGGGTGCGGCAGTCGGATCACCATTTTACGCGCCAACGCGCGGCCACGGTATTGGGGCGCGGCTCGAATCTGAGTGATATTACCGCCGCTTTGGGGTATTTTTTGAATGCTCCAGCGGTTTCGGGACAGCTGCTTTGCGTAGATGGTGGGCAGCATTTGGCCTGGCAAACGCCGGATGTTTTGGGGCTTGATTGAGCGATTTCGAGAAAAGTTGTGCACTTTTGAGACCCTTGATGGTCGGCAATTGAAAAAAGTAAATAATTACAGAAACTTGCCAAGAGCACTATATTTTCTCATTTCATTACAAGATCTTATAAATCTGCATGGAAATTGTGCATTTTTAGGATTCACCTTCGAAACATAGGTTTCACGCATGGATTTTTAATTTACCCTCAGACTTATCCACAGAGAATGTGGATGGGTTATTTCTTGCAGCTGGCGTTATTTCGATGCAGCCGCTTCGCGAATCGCATAGAGCTGAGGCCGTAATGACAGATGATACACCGCCTTTAACAGGCCACGATCTGATTGCTGACTATTTGACCCGCCTGGATGGCTCGCCGGGAGTCTACCGCATGCTCGATCGGGAGAGCCGCGTGCTCTATGTTGGTAAGGCTAAAAGTCTAAAAAATCGCGTGTCGAGCTATGCAAGACCTCAAGGGCATTCGGCCCGCATCAGCCGCATGATCAGCGAAACCACCAGTATGATGTTTTTGACCACCAAGACCGAAACGGAAGCGCTCTTGTTGGAACAAAATCTGATCAAACAGCTCAAGCCGAAGTACAATGTGCTTTTGCGAGATGATAAATCTTTTCCAAATATACTGGTCAGCCGGGAACATGGCTTCCCACAAATCAAAAAGCATCGCGGGGCGAAGACGGAGAAAGGCACATATTATGGCCCTTTCGCGAGCGCTGGCGCGGTCAACCGGACGTTGAATCAACTGCAACGTTTCTTTTTGCTGCGCGATTGTTCCGACAGCCAGTTTGACACGCGCACACGGCCCTGTTTGCAATATCAAATCAAGCGCTGCTGTGCCCCCTGCGTTGGCTATGTCACGGCCGAGGACTATGCGGTCTTGGTCAGAGATGCGGAGCGTTTTTTGGGGGGGAAATCCACCCATATTCAGGCAGAGCTTGCCCAAGAAATGCAGCGGGCCTCTGAGGCTATGGAATTTGAACGGGCCGCCGCCTTGCGCGACCGAATCAAAGCGATGACGCAAGTGCAAACAGCTCAGGGGATCAATCCGCAGAGCGTGCCAGAGGCGGATGTGATTGCGGTGCATATGGAGGGCGGGCAGGCCTGCGTTCAGGTCTTCTTTATTCGGGGCAATCAAAACTGGGGCAACTGGGATTACTATCCAAGAGTGGGGGGGGATGTCTCGGTTACGGAGGTCATGCAGGCCTTTGTCGGGCAGTTTTATTCGGATCGTGAGCCGCCGCGTATGATCTTGCTCTCTGACGCGATTGAAGATCCCGATTTGATGGAAGAGGCGTTGAGTGGAAAACTGGGCCGAAGGGTTCAGATTTCCGTGCCGCAGCGCGGGGAAAAACTGGATCTGGTGGCCGGTGCGCAGCGCAATGCCCGCGAGAGCTTGGCGCGACGCCTGTCGGAGAAAGCCTCGCAGATGAAATTGCTCAAAGGATTGGCAGAGGCATTTGAGCTGCCCGATGTGCCGCGCCGCATTGAGGTTTATGACAACAGCCACATCCAAGGTGCCCATGCGGTTGGAGCGATGATTGTGGCCGGTGCGGAAGGTCTGCTCAAGTCACAGTACCGGAAATTTAACATCAAAGGTGATGATCTTACGCCGGGTGATGATTTTGGCATGATGAAGGAAGTTCTTGGCCGCCGCTTCAAACGCCTGTTGAAAGAAGATCCCGAGCGCACCTCTGAGGCTTGGCCGGATTTACTGTTGGTTGATGGCGGCGCGGGGCAGGTGAGCGCAGTGCGCGAGATCATGCGGGAGTGGGGTGTGGACAATATCGCCATGATCGGCGTGGCAAAGGGCGTGGACCGCGATGCGGGCAAGGAAGAATTCCATCGCACCGGCAAACCTGTCATGGCCCTGCGCCACAATGATCCCGTGCTGTATTTTGTGCAGCGGTTGCGAGACGAAGCCCATCGTTTTGCGATCGGCACCCATCGTGCGAAACGGGCAAAGGCCAATTTGAAAAATCCTTTGGATGATATTGATGGCATCGGTCCGAAACGTAAAAAAGCGCTGCTGGCGCATTTTGGTTCGGCTAAGGCTGTCATGCGGGCCAATTTGGTGGATCTCAAAGCTGTGGATGGGGTGTCTGATGCGATGGCGGAGCAGATCTTTAATCATTTTCAATCCTAGGCTGAGGTGCTGAAATCCGAGATTGCAATGCCTCGGAAGTGCTCAATCGACAAAAAACTATGAGGGAATGCGCAAAATCCCTTCGATACCACTGGCACGCAGATTCGAACCCGGTTAAGTTTCGAGCTATGTGGAGTTTGCCAAATATATTGACTGTGATCCGGCTGATCGCTGCGCCTATGGTGGCTGTGATGTTTTTGTATTTCACGCGCCCCTATGCCGATTGGGCTGCGCTGATCCTATTTGTTGGAGCGGCGCTGACCGATTGGGTGGATGGATACTTGGCGCGCGCTTGGAAACAAGAGAGCAGAATGGGGGCCATGTTGGATCCGATTGCCGATAAAGCTATGGTGGTCATCGCTTTGGTGGTTTTGGCCAGCGTCTTTGGCCTGGATGCTTTGTTCCTTCTTCCCGCTGCATTGATCGTGTTTCGGGAAGTTTTTGTGTCCGGCTTGCGGGAGTTTTTGGGTGATGTCGCCGGCACCTTAAAGGTCACAAACCTCGCCAAATGGAAAACCACGGTGCAGATGGTGGCGATTGCCCTGCTTTTTGCTGTGGGGATTTTTGAGCATTATTTGGTGATGGGCACAGAGGGAATGGATCGCGCGACTGCCCATTCAATTTTGAATGCAACACAGGAAGATCCGTCGTATTTGCGGCTGTTTTACCAGGGCATGTATGCCACCTGGTACAGCGGTCTGGCCTTGCTTTGGATTGCGGCGGCGCTAACGATTCTCACCGGGGTGGATTATTTCCGCAAAGCCCTGCCGCATTTGCGAGATTGAGCGTCATGACGTTGGATATTCTCTATTTTGCTTGGGTGCGCGAAAGGGTTGGTCTGAGCCAAGAGGCCTATCAGACCTCCGCGGCAACGGTCGCTGATCTGATTGCCGAGTTGGTGGCGCGCGACGCGGGATATGCCGCGGCCTTTGCGGATGTATCGGCGATTTGTGTTGCGGTGGATCAAGAGCTTGGCGATTTGAGCACCCCGCTTGCCGATTGCCGCGAAGTGGCTTTCTTTCCGCCTATGACGGGGGGATAAGATGTCGGTGCGGGTGCAGGCGGCGGCGTTTGATGTCGCGGCGGAGATGGGCGCGTTTCAATCTGCGGTGAGCCGCTCCGGGGCGGTGGTCAGCTTTACCGGCCTGGTGCGGGACGACACCGGCACTCTGGAATATATGTTCATTGAACATTACCCCGGCATGACAGAGGCTGCGCTTCAAAAATTCGCCGATCAAGCAACAGAGAAATTCGGATTGGAAAAAGCTTTGGTCATCCATCGCCATGGGCGGTTGCAGCCCGGTGAGGCGATCATGATGGTGGCCACTGCCGCAGGTCATCGCAAAGATGCCTTTGCGGGTGCCGATTACCTCATGGATTATCTTAAATCTCGCGCGCCATTTTGGAAAAAAGAAGTTTCCAAAGGCGGGGCCAATTGGGTGGCGGCCAAAGATCAAGATGAAGCGGCCCTAGCCGCATGGAGCCTTGAGAGCGCCCCGCAAGAGCGCTGATTGCTGCGCCTATTTGCCCGAGTTTTGCCGTTCGATGTAACTGCGCAACTCCTCAGTTTCTGTCCTGGCGACACGCAGCCCTTCCATTGCAGCGCGGAGCTCCGCTTCGGTTTGTGACAGTTTGTTGTTCATTTCGGCCTCACGCTGTTCCATATAGGCAAGGGCCTTATCGCGCATCTCTTCGGCCTCATGTACTGATTGGGCCAATCTATCCAATTCGCCAATATCGGATTGGCTGACGCGGCTAAAGCGATGAACCAGCCAATTTGCGAACCACCCCAGGCAAAATGTGACAAAGAGGATGATGGCGATTGTTACGATAAACTCGGTTCTATTCATTGCTGGTCTCCTCAGCGGTGGCCGTATCGGATGTTTGGGCCTGCGTTGCGGGCTCTTCGAGAGTGGCCGGCGTCACAAGGCGAAACTCAATGCGCCGATTGGCTTCGCGACCCTCTTCGGTGCTGTTATCGGCAATGGGTTGGGTTTCCCCATAGCCTTCAGCCGTTAAGGCTTTGAGCTTCACACGGGCGCCGCGCAGGGCGGTGAGCACGGCCTCCGCGCGCCCCTTGCTGAGGTTGAGGTTCATCTCTTCACGCCCTTGGCTGTCCGTATGGCCGCTGATTTCAATGGGTGCTTCGAGGCAGCGCTCGAACACCTCCGCAATGGCTTGCACCGTGTCGCGGCTGCTGGCGTCGAGCGTGGCAGATCCGGGTTCGAATTGGATTTTAGTCTCGCTGGCCAGATTGGTGATTTCGGTCACACATTCCTCACCGCTTAACATGCGGGCCAAAGGATCCAGCTCTTCCAAATAGGTCACATCTAATTCAAATTCTGCGCCATCGCCGAGGCGATCAATCAAGATTTGCGCAATATCGGTTTTGGCGGAGCGGCGGCCTGTCACCCCGGTGATGTCAATGGCCTTGGGGGACACGGTGGCCAGACCAGAGTTGAGTTGACTCAGACCCGCCAAGCTCGCCAGGCTGCGCACCATCCACCCTTCGGGCAGGTTGTCTTGCAGCTTGGTGGACAGATAAACGTCGTCACTTCCAAACATCGCATAGGCAAAGGTTTGCAGTGTGCGTTGCGCGCGGGGGCTGATTACGGGTCCGCGAATTTGCACCTGGCCTTCGGGCGAAAGCGTGGCGACCATCTCAGGGATGCTCACGTCATCCTCTGGGGTTTCAGGGGCGACCAAGAGGATGGGATTAAGCGCAAAGACCTCTGGTAAATCGCCGTCCAGCCGGCTGGTGACCGTATCAAACAGGGCTGGATCAGTGCCAGCGGCGGCGGTGAGTGTGATGTCGGCATCGCTCAGCGTCACAGAGCCGCCGCCCAATTTGGCAAGGGCCGCGATGGCCTGTGTTGCGGCCTTGCTCCACAGAGGGGAGGGCACGCCAAGACCTTCCTGGCAGGTGGCCTCGTCAGTCAGCCCTGCCGCCTTGGCCGCGGCGAGAATTTGAGCGGCGGCTTGCGGGCTGTCTGCGCTGCAGGCGTCAAAGGAGGCCCCATCGGCGGCGATGCGAAATCGTAATGTGAACGGGGTGATCACCGGGCGCGGCGCGCTAATGTCAATTTTTGAGGTGATATTGGCCGGGGTGCGGCGGGTCAGCTCTTCCAAAAGTTTGGATTTTTGCTCTTCCGACTCGCCGATGGCTTCAATCTCAACCTGCGTTTCGCCGATTGAAATCTTCGCGCGTTCCAAGCGCTCCAATGCCAAAAGACCATAGGATGTCGCCGAGGACCAAGCGTCTGGGACCGGATAATCTGCGGTTTCGCGGAAATCGGCCACGGGCGACTCGCCGGCTATGCGCGCGACTCGGGTCTTGAAATTGGCATTATCGGCGCTTGTGGGCACCAATCCGATGAGAGAAATACTATTGCCATTGCGCAATATTTCGACAGAAAACTTGGGCGCAACCGGCGGGCGGCTGTCTATGATTGTGAAATTATCGATCACCCGCGCCGCCTCAACGATCTGCCCCGCCGCGGCCAAGGCCTTAAAACGCAGAGCTTCAGAGGCGGCCTCGCCTTCCAAAATGACCTTTAACCCATCGGTTTGCACGCTGGCCCAGTCAAAGCCTTCCAAGGCCAGGCGTTTTTCAACAGCGGTGGCAGAGTTATTTTCAATCCATGACACAGTGAGCCCAGCGGAAAAATACGCCCCCACGCCGGCCAGGGCGAAAGCAAGTGCAGATAGAATAACTGGAATAATGCGCATCAATTTTTCCTAGGTTCCCAAAGTCTTCTAGAGTGGCACTGGCGTGGGATCAATCACAGCATGACCGCGACGGCGAAAAACAGCACAGGGATCAGGCCCGCCTCCTGATTTGACCGAAACAGATGGAGCAACAGCGGGACATTATTGATGTCGAGTTGACGCATTTGCCAGAGCATATGGGCGGCAAATCCCGCTGTGCCCAATTGGGCGGCGATCATCTGCGCCGGCGTGGCGTCGGGACAGGCGCTATGGATGGCCATTGCCATTACGCCTGCGGCCAAAACGGCAAAGGCGCATAGCCATTTCGGGCTGTTTTGTCCAAACAGGCGCGCGGTGGATTTCACGCCAATCAGCGCGTCATCCTCTGTGTCCTGATGCGCATAGATGGTGTCATAAAACAGGGTCCAAGCAATGCCCGCGAGATACAGGAGCACGGCGGGCCAGTCTAAGCGGCCATTATGGGCCACCCATCCCAGCAATGCGCCCCAGTTAAAGGCAAGTCCGAGAAACACCTGCGGCCACCAGGTGAACCGTTTGGCAAAGGGGTAAATCGCAACAAAGCCGAGGCTGGCAATGCCAATCAGAACTGCGGGCGTGCCAAAGCTGATCAGAATGCAAAAGGCCAGAAGTGCCTGGGCCAGCATCCAGAGCAGCGCGCCGCGCAGCGTGACCTGCCCCGATGGCAGAGGGCGCGACCGGGTGCGGGCGACCTGGGCATCAAATTTCCGGTCGGTGATGTCATTCCATGTGCAGCCCGCGCCGCGCATCAACCAGGCGCCGGCGCCGCAGCCGAGAATCAGCCACAGATCCCAGGCCCGGAAATTTCCCCCATGGAGCGCCGCCAAAAGGATGCCCCAAATACAGGGGATATAAAGCAGCCAAGTGCCAATCGGCCGGTCAGCACGCGACAGGCGCAAATAAGGGCGGCTGGCCGCGGGCGCGTCGCGATCAACCCAATTATCTTTTACCGCATCGGCCACTTGTCCCTCTGGTGATTTGCCCGATTGCGTCATATCTTATGCTCCATGGCTTCAGTTATTCGTCTCTATGTAAATCACCCGCTGGGGGCGGGGCAATCGGTTCCTTTGAGCCGCGAGCAATCTCATTACCTTTTTGGAGTGATGCGTAAGGGCGTGGGTGAGGTTCTGGAACTGTTCAACGGTCAAGACGGCGAGTGGTTGGCGCGGGTGGTGCAGGCCGGCAAACGCAATGGCATCTTGCTTTGTGAACGCCAGTCCAAACCCATTCAACTGCCGCCTGATCTGTGGCTGATTTTCGCGCCGATCAAGAAGGCGCGCACGGATTTCATCGTTGAAAAAGCCACAGAGATGGGCGTGGCGCAGATCCTGCCGGCGCAGAGCGACTTTACCAATTCTGAGCGCATTCGCCAAGATCGCTTGCAAAATCACGCTGTGGAGGCTGCCGAGCAATGCGGTGGCACCTATGTGCCTGTGGTGCATGAGCTGCAAAAACTTTCAAAGCTGCTGGACGGTTGGGACCCGCAGCGCCAGATCATGTTTTGTGATGAAACCCGTCTTGGAGCGGCTGCGGCCTTGCCATCTTTAGCGGGGCCATGGGCGGTTTTGATCGGACCGGAGGGGGGTTTTAGCCCAGCCGAACGGCGGCGGCTCAATGAGATGCCGCAAGCGCATGGGGTGTCGCTTGGTCCTAGAATTTTGCGGGCGGATACGGCCGCAGTGGCGGCATTGGCCCTTTGGCAGAGCGCATTGGGGGATTGGCAATGAGCTTTATACGCCCCGAAGCGCTCCGCAGTTTGCGAAAATATCGGGGATTTATCTTTGCCGGATTGGTTCTGATCACCGGGTTGACGATCGTGTTCACCAGCTTTGGCACGACCCGGCTTGCAGGTGTGGTGATCGCCGTTATGGGTGCATTGATCGGCCATGACGCCTATCGCCGCTTCAAATTCCCTTCCGGCCAAGGCGGCGCCGGGGTGGTGGAGGTCGATGAGCGGCAAGTGAGCTATTTGGCCGCTGGCACAGGCCAGTCCATTTCGCTCGACACGCTGGAGCGCATTGAGTTGCATCGCAACATGCGCGGCCGCACCACTTGGGTCTTTTTTGGCCCCGAGGGCATGCTGTCTGTGCCTGGTGATGCCGAGGGTACGGGCAAGCTCTTTGATGCTTTGGTGGCCTTGCCTGGGGTGAATTATGCCCAAGCGGAAGCCGCCAGTCAGGGGCGCGGCCCAGATTTTTTTCTTATCTGGCAACGCAATCGCCGAAAACTTCATTAACACTGTCTTGACTTGCCCGCAATGAGAGGCCACCTGTGATGGGCAAGTATTGCGTGAAGCGGAGTTTCCTCTATGTCTATTCCACAATCTGGCGGAGGCCCGATCGAAAGCTTTGACCAATTGGCGTTGTTGCTTGAAAAGGGCAATAAACCGAAAAGCGATTGGCGCATTGGCACGGAACATGAGAAATTCGGCTATTGCAAAGAAACGCTGGCGCCGTTGCCCTATGAAGGTGAGCGGTCTGTGCTTTCGATTTTGCAAGGGTTGCGCGATCAATTTAATTGGGCGCCGGTCGAGGAAAATGGCTACCTCATCGGACTATCCAAAGGCGGCGCGAATGTGAGCCTTGAGCCAGGCGGCGCGCTGGAGCTTTCGGGTGCCTCGCTTGAAACCATCCATGAAACCTGTGACGAGGTGAATGAGCACCTGCGCGAGGTGAAAGAAATTGCCGATAAAATTGGCGTTGGCTTCATCGGTCTTGGCGCGGCACCGATCTGGAAGCATGACGACGTGAGCTTGATGCCCAAGGGCCGGTATCAGCTGATGGATGCCTACATGGGCAAGGTGGGCACAATGGGCCGCACGATGATGCGGCGCACCTGTACAGTGCAGGTCAATCTCGATTTTGCCTCTGAGGCGGATATGGTGCAAAAATTTCGCGTGGCTCTGGCCCTGCAGCCGGTTGCAACCGCGCTTTTTGCCAATTCTCCCTTCTTTGAAGGTCAGGTGAATGGCCATAAGTCCTGGCGGGCGCGGGTCTGGCGGGATTTGGATGCGGACCGCACAGGGATGCTGCCCTTTGTGTTTGAAGAGGGAATGGGATTTCAGCGGTATGTGGATTATGCCTTAGATGTGCCGATGTATTTCGTTTATCGTGATGGCAAATATATCAATGCCTTGGGACAATCTTTCCGCGACTTTCTCAAAGGAAAACTGCCGGCCCTGCCGGGTGAAGTGCCGACACTGAGCGATTGGGCCGATCATCTGACAACCATCTTCCCAGAAGCGCGTATCAAGCAATTCATGGAAATGCGCGGCGCGGATGGAGGGCCTTGGCGCCGTCTTTGTGCTTTGCCGGCCTTTTGGGTTGGGCTGTTGTACGATCAAACGGCGCTGGATGCGGCTTGGGATTTGGTCAAAGGCATGGATGCGCAGACCCGAGAGGAATTGCGGATTGCGGCCTCCGTCGATGGGCTGCAAGCCGAGGCTGGCGGGATCAAAATGATGGATCTGGCCCGGCAAGCGGTGGCGATTTCACAGTCAGGCCTCACCGCGCGCGGGCGCAGCGGCGCCGGCGGGCTTGTGCCGGATGAAACCCATTTTCTGAATGCGCTGCATGACAGCCTTGAGACGGGCCAAACCCCCGCCGATGAGCTTCTGGCCCGCTACCATGGCGATTGGCAAGGGGATTTGACCCGGATTTACGCCGATTACTCCTACTAAAGACCGCTGAACAACCCAGCCGCCAGCCAAGATACTTTGCACGGTGGCAACACCGGGCGGCGGCGCGGGCCGCCCGCCTGCGCGCGGTCCTGAAACACCGCCGAAGCCAGTTTATTTCTGCCCGATTTTACCTTCTTGCCCGAGGATCAGGCGGATAATATTTTCTCTGTGACGCCAGTAAATGACACAGGCAAGACAGAGCGATAGTAAGAATAAATTGCTGAAATCAAGAAAGACGATCCAAAGCGGCGTCAGGGCTGCGGCGAGAAGTGCAGCGAGGCTAGAATAGCGAAAAATAGCGGCGATGGCGAGCCATGTGGCGCCGGCGGCGAGGCCAATCGGCCAAGCCAGGGCAAAGAGCAGGCCGAAGAAGGTCGCCACACCTTTCCCGCCTTTGAACTTCAGCCAAATCGGGTAGCAATGACCAAAGAAGGCGGCGAATCCGGCAATTTGCGCCGCATCCTCAGCGGCCAAGGCGCGGGCCAAAAGCACCGCTGCACCCGCTTTGCCCGCATCGCCGATCAAGGTTAGAGCCGCGCCAAGTTTCGAGCCGGTGCGCAGCACATTCGTGGCCCCGATATTGCCCGAGCCGATTTGCCGTAAATCGCCGAGGCCCAGGGCGCGCGCCGTGACGATGCCAAAGGGGATTGCGCCGAGGAGGTAGCCGGCAATCGCCCAAAAGGCCAAGCTTTCAGCGGCGCTGGTCATTTCAAAACTCATCTTGTGTAAACGTCCTTACCGCCAACAAATGTTGCCAAAACCCGGCCTTGCATGCGTTGGCCATCGAAGGGGGTGTTTTTGGATTTGGACCGCAGCGAGAAGCGATCCAGAACGAAGGGCACATCGGGGTCAAATAAGACAAGATCCGCAGGGGCTCCAAGGCTCAGCCGGCCACTGTCCAGACCCAAGCGCCGCGAGGGGTTGAGCGATAGGGCCCGGAACAATTGAGGCAAGCTCAAATGCTCAGCATGGTAAAGGCGCAAAGCGGCCGGCAATAATGTTTCCAATGCCACAGCCCCGGAGGCAGCTTGCTCATAAGGCAGACGTTTGGATTCTTCATCCTGGGGCGTGTGCATAGAGCTGATAATATCAATCAACCCGCTTGCAAGCGCAGCAATCATCGCCAGGCGATCCTCCTCGGAGCGCAAAGGGGGTTTGACTTTGAAAAAACTGCGATAGTCGGCGACGTCCAATTCATTGAGCGTCAGGTGATGAATGCTGACCCCGGCGGTGACATCCAGACCTTGGTCTTTGGCCCGCTCGAGGGCCGGCAGGGCAAGGGCGGTGGAGAGTTGATCGGCATGGTATTTTGCGCCGGTCATCTCGACCATGGCCAAATCCCGCTCAAGTCCCAAACGCTCCGCCATGGGCGAGACCGCCGGGATCGCGCGCAGGGTCGCAAATTTTCCAGAGGTGGCCGCAGCCCCTTGTGACAGGCCGGGATCTTGCGGGTGACCAATGACCAAAGCTCCCAATTGGCGCGCATAGGTAAGCGCGCGCGCGAGGACTTTGGTATTGGTGACAACCGCGTCGCAATCGCAAAAGGCAATCGCTCCGGCGTCTTGCAAAAATCCAATCTCGGTCATTTCTTGGCCCAACCGCCCTTTGGTGAGCGCGGCCATTTGATAGCTGCGCACGGCACAGGTGGCCTGCGCTCTGCGGTTGGCAAATTCAAGGGTTTCGGGGCTATCAATGGCCGGCTCCGTGTCTGGCCGAGTGATCAAAGTGGTCACCCCGCCGGCGGCAGCGGACAGGCCCGCGGAGCGAAAGCTTTCTTTGTGCCGTTCGCCTGGCTCGCAAACTTTTGCGCCAATGTCGACAATGCCCGGCGCGAGATATTTTCCTTGGCCATCTAAGCTGGGCAGGCTTGGATCATCCTTGGCAATTCGGCCATTTTTGACAGTCACATTGCCCAGCTCGACCGTCTGGCGCTCTGGATCAACCAGGTGAACATTTGTGATGCGCAGAGAAGTCATCCGGCGACCCAGACCATTAAGGCCACCAGGGCGGCGCTGAAAATCAGAACATACATGGCAATTTTTCCCGACATGCGGGGATCTTTCGGGTCGTTCATGGGCACAGTCTCCTGCCGAGGGGGATGGATCGGAAGCCTCCGGTCATGCCTGCGCCTCCCTTGCGGCTTGGCGCCTGTTGCGCATCAAAATATCCATGGCCGCCATGCGCACTGCCACACCCATCTCAACCTGCTCTTGTATGACACTGCGGTTTAAATCGTCGGCGATTTCCCCGTCGATTTCAACGCCGCGGTTCATTGGGCCGGGATGCATGACAATGGCATCTGGCTTGGCGTGGCTCAGTTTCTCAGCATTCAAACCATAGCGGTGATAATATTCGCGTTCGGAGGGGATGAAGCCGCCATCCATACGCTCGCGTTGCAGGCGCAGCATCATCACCACATCGACATCCTTCAAACCCTCTTCCATATCGTGAAAGACTTCTGCACCAAACTCGCCAATTCCCGCCGGCATCAGAGTTGCCGGGCCAACAAGGCGAATGCGGTTTTCCATTTTGCCCAGTAAAATGAGGTTAGAGCGGGCCACGCGGCTGTGGGCAATGTCGCCGCAAATGGCGACGTTGAGACGGTGCAGGCGGCCTTTGGATCGGCGGATGGTGAGCGCATCCAGCAGGGCTTGCGTGGGGTGTTCATGCCGCCCATCCCCAGCGTTGAGCACCGCGCAATTGACTTTTTGCGCCAAGAGATCCACCGCGCCAGAATGCGGGTGCCGCACCACCAGAAGATCGGGGTGCATGGCATTGAGTGTCAGCGCCGTATCGATGAGGGTCTCACCTTTTTTGATTGAACTGGCTTGCATGGCCATATTCATCACATCCGCCCCCAATCTCTTGCCTGCGATTTCAAAGCTGGCTTGAGTGCGGGTTGAGTTTTCGAAAAACATATTGATCTGAGTGCAGCCAGACAGAGCCGTGCTTTTGCGTGCGCCTGATCTGTTTTGATCGGCATAATGATCTGCCAAATCCAATATTTCGGTGATGCTTTGGGGATGCAGGGGTTCTATCCCCAATAGATGCTGAAGCTGCATATAGACCTCTCCGGTTGGCGTTTTATAGAAAGAGTGACCGCCCACGGCAAGGGCAGGGCGCAAGGAAATGTCATTTGGGCTTGGGGCGCGTTATTTTTGCCGCGCAGCGGCTTTGATTGAGTGATTTACCTTCCTCAGAGAACGGCATAGTTTGATGCCATGGATCATTTGGATTGGCATATGGCACGCGCCGCTTTGCAGTGGCAGGCAGAGCTCGGAGTGAGCGATGCGGTGGGTGATGTGCCCATTGACCGCTATGAGGTTCCGGCGCAAAGCCCAAAACAGCCCGCTGCGGCGCCGCCGCGCGCAGGCCTGCCTCAGTCGGCGCTGACGGCTCTGGATCCTGTGGCAGTGGCCGAAGCGGCTGCGGCTGCGGCGGGGGATTTGCTGGCGTTGCAACTTGCGCTGCAAAATTTCTCCCATTGCGATCTGCGCCGCGGCGCCCGCAATTTGGTGTTTGGCCGCGGCGCGGCTGAGGCCCGGGTGATGATCTTGGAAGATGCGCCCGGGCGGGCGGAGGATCTTCAAGGTCTGCCTTTTGCCGGCCCGGCCGGTCAATTGCTGGGCAAAATGTGCGCGGCCATTGGCTTGAATTGGCTCGAGGAGGTCTATACCGCCTCGGTCATTCCCTGGCGCCCGCCGCAGGACCGTGAGGCCAGCGCCGCTGAAATTGCAATGATTCAGCCTTTCCTGCGCCGCCATATTAGCTTAGCCGCGCCACAGGTCGTCATATGTATGGGCAATATCAGTTGTCAGGCGGTATTGGGCAAACCTGGCCTGAGCAAACTGCGCGGGATCTGGCAAGAGGGATTCGCAGTGCCAGTTCTGCCCATGGCGCATCCTTTGAGCCTGTTTCGCCAACCGGTTCGGAAGAAACAGGCATGGCAGGATTTGTTGACGCTCAAAGCTTGGCTGCGCGCGCAAACCGAAAAGGGCAAGGCATGACCAATGCACCTACAAAAGATGACTTTGTCGCGGTGCGCATCGCCGTTCTAACCGTGTCTGACACCCGCAGTTTAAGCGATGATAAATCCGGCGATACGCTGGTGGCACGATTGCAAGCGGCCGGGCATATTCTGGCCGCCCGCGACATTCTCCCCGATGATCGGGAGGCGATTGCCGAAAAATTGCGGCAATGGTCGCGTGATCCGTCCATTGATGTGGTTCTGAGCACGGGCGGCACGGGGCTTACGGGCCGTGATGTGAGCGTTGAGGCCCATCGGGATGTTTATGAAAAAGAGATTGACGCGTTTTCAACCGTCTTCACCTTTGTTTCTATGCAAAAAATTGGCACATCGGCGATCCAGAGCAGAGCAACGGGTGGCGTGGCCAATGGCACCTATATGTTTGCCCTGCCAGGCAGTCCAGGCGCCTGCAAAGATGCTTGGGATGAAATACTCGTTAAGCAATTGGATATAAGGCATAAACCCTGCAATTTCGTCGAAATTATGCCGCGTCTGGATGAGCATTTGCAAAGAAAATAGACCGCGCTGCCGAATCTTCGTGACGCGGAGATGTTTTGTACTAGAACAGCTGTAACGAAGATCGAGAGGATTGTCGGATGCGGTTTTTACGCAAAAGTTTAATGGGGTTGTTCTTACTGGCGGCGACTCTGGCGCTGTTTGCCTATGCCATCATGATGGTCCGGGGCGCGATTGAGAACAAAGGCGACGATCAGCGGCGCGGTGGCGGTGGTCGCGAGCGTATTTTTGCGGTCAATGCCGTGCCTTTTGAACCGGGTCAGCATATTCCGGTGCTCCAGGTCTTTGGCGAGGTGCAAAGCCAGCGCAGCCTTGATATTCGGCCGGCAATTGGCGGCACGGATATTGAGTTGCACCCGAATTTTCAAAATGGCGGTTCAGTGTCCGAGGGCGATGTGCTGTTGCGGATTGATCCGTCAAATGCACAAACCGCCTTAGCTCTGGTACAGGCCGATATGGCCGATGCTCAAGCGGATCTGCGTGAGGCGACGCGGGCTCTGGAATTGGCCAAGGATGAGATCAGCGCCGCGCAGGAGCAAGCCGCCCTGCGTCAAAAAGCTTTGGCTCGGCAACAAGATCTCGTGACCCGAGGGGTCGGCACTGCGGCCTCTGTTGAGGCTGCGGAACTGGCCGCGTCTACGGCGCGGCAATCGGTGCTGGCGCGGCGCCAAGCCTTGCAGGCCGCTGAGGCGCGTTTGGATCAAGCGCGCGCGCGGGTCATGCGGGTGGATATTTCTCTGGCGGAAGCAGAACGCAATTTGCGTGACACGGTACTGCGCGCGACCTTTTCCGGGCTTTTGGCCAATGTCACTGTTGTGCAAGGCGGCACTGTGACCAACAATGAAAAGATTGGTCAATTGGTGGATCCTTTGGCGCTGGAAGTGGCCTTTCGCGTGAGCACGTCGCAGCATCGGCGTTTGCTCGATGATGCGGGCCGGTTGCGGGCGGCTGAGGTCACGGTGACGCTGGATCTGCTCGGCGCGCAGATGAGCTCAAGCGGCCAGATTACCCGGGAAGCGGCGGTTGTGGGCGAAGGTTTGACCGGGCGATTGCTCTTTGCCAGTCTTGCGACCTCTAAGGGTCTGCGGCCCGGTGATTTCGTGACGGTCAATATCACCGAACCGGCCTTGAATTGGGTGGCCCGCCTGCCGGCTACGGCGGTGAGCGGCAATAACAAGGTGTTGGTTGTCGGCGAAGATGAGCGCCTGTCGGAGGCCGATGTCCTCCTCGTGCGCCGTCAGGGGGATGATGTTTTGGTTCGCTCGCGGGAGCTGAGCGGGGCGCAGATCGTCGCTGAGCGCTCTCCTTTGCTGGGCGCGGGCATCAAGGTGCGTGTGTTGCGCGCTGAGGGCGAGGCGCCGCCGGCGGCCCCTGAGACGATCGCACTTGATCCAGAGCGGCGCGCCAAGTTGATCGCCTTTGTCGAGGCCAACAATCGCATGCCCAAAGAAGCTAAGGAGCGGGTCTTGGCACAGTTGCAAGAAGCGGAAGTGCGCAAAGAACTGGTTGAGCGGCTCGAGGGCCGGATGGGGGGGTAAGGGATGTCCGTTTTACGCACCGCCACAGGCGGGATTTTATCTTACATGACCCGCCATCGTACCGCAGCAAACCTTTTTTTGCTCATCATGTTGGTCTCTGGCGCGGTTTCCTTTCCGCAAATGCGGGCGCAGTTTTTCCCCGATGTGATTATCGACAGCGTCACCGTCAGCGTGCGCTGGCAGGGCGCGGGACCTGAGGATGTGGACCGGGCGATTGTGCAGGTGGTTGAACCGGCCTTGCTTGGGATTGAAGGGGTGAACAGCACCTCTGCCACCTCCTCGGAAGGCTCTGCGCGCATTACGATGGAATTTGAGCCGGGCTGGGATATGGCGCGGGGCACTGATGATGCGCAAATCGCGGTTGATTCCGTCGCCAGCCAGTTTCCCGATGATGCCGATGATCCCAAAGTCACTCGTGGCGTCTGGCGTGACCGGGTCACGGATGTGGTGATCTCCGGTCCCGTTGGGGTGGCGCAATTGGCTCTTTTTGCCGATGAATTCGTAACAAGGCTTTTCGCGGTCGGGGTGACCCGCACCACCATTCGCGGCGTGGCTGCGGCCTCAACCATTGTGGAAGTCGACAGCTTGTCGCTCATCCGCCATGATGTCAGCATGGCGCAGATCGCCACTGCCATTGCCGAGGAAGCCGAGGCAGATCCGGCCGGCGATGTGGCCGGAAGTGCGCGTATTCGCACAGGGATCGCCAAACGCAGTGCACGCGATATCGGGCAGATTGTTTTACGCTCCAACGCCGATGGCTCTTCGCTGAACGTGGGTGATGTGGCGCGGGTGACCGAAGAGGGGGTGGATCGCGACCGCGCCTATTTCGTGGGCGATGCTTCGGCTATTTCCATCCGAATTGACCGCTCTGACCAGGGCGATGCGATTAAAATTCAAGAGCAGGTGCAAACCACCGCCGCGGCTATGATGGAGTCTTTGCCTCCTGATGTGAAGATCGACCTCATCCGCACCCGATCCGAGGCGATTTCTGCGCGGCTCGCCATGTTGTTGGAAAACGGCCTGCAGGGGCTCGGGCTTGTGCTTTTGTTGCTATTTTTGTTTTTGAATGTGCGCACGGCGTTTTGGGTGGCCGCGGGAATTCCAGCGGCCATGGCGGCGGCTTTGGCGCTGATGTATCTGTCGGGGCTGACGATCAATATGATCTCGCTCTTCGCTTTGATCATTACTCTCGGGATTGTGGTCGATGATGCCATTGTTGTGGGGGAACACGCAGATTTCCGCGCGCGTGTTTTGGGCGAAAGCCCGGTTGAGGCTGCGGAGAACGCCGCCCGGCGCATGTTCACCCCGGTGTTTTCAGCGACGCTGACGACCATCATCGCGTTTTTCGGTTTGGTGGCGATT
Organism: Planktomarina sp.; assembly: GCA_016780825.1. Lineage (GTDB taxonomy): Bacteria > Pseudomonadota > Alphaproteobacteria > Rhodobacterales > Rhodobacteraceae > Planktomarina. Next base: position 27,575 of record JADHLF010000003.1, read on the forward strand.
GGCGGGCGGTTTGGTGATTTGATTGCCGATATTCCCTTTACCGTCATCGTGGTTTTGATTGCGTCGCTGGCGGAATGCTTTTTGGTTTTGCCCCATCACATGGCGCAGTCTATTTCCGCCGGCACACAGGTGCGCTGGTATGACATGCCGTCATATTTCATGAATTACCTGCTGGATCAGTTCAAGCTGTACCTGTTCCGCCCGTTCATCCGATTTGTCATTTGGGCGCGCTACCCGGTGTTTGCCGCCGTGGTGGTGGCCCTGGCCAGCCAAGCGGTGCTGTTCATTAATGGCGATGTGCAATGGCGGTTTTTCAATGCGCCGGAACGCGGCTCGGTCACCGGCAATTTCGCCATGGCACCCGGGGCAACGCGGGAAGATTCGCTTGAGCAAATGCGCGCGTTTCAAAAGGCTGTGGAAGCCGTTGGCGCGCAATATGAGGAGAAATACGGCCGCAATCCGGTGGATTTCTCCATGGCTGAAATCGGAGGCAACACGGGCCGCGGCCTGGCGGGAGCTGATACCAAAGATGCCGATCAATTGGGCTCGATTGCTGTTGAATTGATTGATGCGGATTTGCGCCCCTATTCGTCCTTTGCCTTTGTTGCAGATTTGCAGGACGCGGTGATTAGGCATCCTCGGGTGGAGACGATCAGCTTTCGCGGTTGGCGCTCCGGTCCGGGCGGCGATGCGCTGGATGTGCAATTTTCCGGTGCCGACGCGCGCCGACTTAAAGCCGCCTCTGAGGCCTTGCAAACCGCTTTGGCGCGTTATCCAGAAGTCTCAGCGGTCGAGGACACGCTCTCTTACGACAAAGAGGAATTGGTGTTGGAGTTGACGCCGCAGGGGCAATCTCTGGGGCTTACCATCGACACATTGGGCCGGGTGTTGCGCAATCGTCTAAACGGTATTGAGGCGGCAAGCTTTCCCGATGGGCCGCGCTCCGCCACGATCCGTGTGGAATTGCCAGCCGGCGAGTTGACGGCTGATTTTACAGATCGCATGCTGATCCGCACGCCGAACGGGGGCTATGTGCCCCTGGCCGATATTGTCACCGTGCAACAGCGCACTGGGTTTTCAACGGTGCGTCGTGAGAATGGTATCCAAGTGATCTCTGTGACAGGTGACATTTCTGAGGATGACCCGGCCCGCGCGCAGGCGATTGTGGCGGAATTGGAAGCAACAGTATTGCCAAAAATCGCCGAGGAAACTCAAGTGGCCTTTACCCTGGCTGGACTGGCCGAACAGGAAGATGATTTTCGCAATGATGCCACACGGGGATTGGTTTTAACCTTGGCCGGGATTTTTATGACTCTGGCGTGGATTTTCTCCAGTTGGACACGCCCATTGGTGGTCATGGCCATTATTCCTTTTGGCTTGATTGGGACGATCTATGGCCATTGGTGGTATGACATCCCTCTTTCGCTGTTTTCTGTGGTTGGCTTGATTGGTATGGTGGGGATTATTATCAATGACTCCATTGTTTTGGTGACGACAATTGATGAATATTCCAAAGAACGGGGCCTTTTCCCAGCGATTGTCGATGGCGTAACGGATCGGTTGAGGCCGGTGTTGCTGACGACATTGACCACGGTTCTAGGTCTGTCGCCTTTGCTATATGAAACCTCGTCACAGGCGCAGTTTCTAAAGCCAACGGTGATAACCTTGGTCTATGGGCTTGGCTTTGGGGTGGTCTTGGTTTTGATCGTTGTGCCGGCTTTGATGGCCATGCAGGCGGATGTCGGCGCGCAAGTGGCGAGCGTCAAACGGGCCCTGCGCGGCCTCAGGCGTGGACGCGGGCCGCGCTTGCCCGTTGTGGCGGCGCTGATGAGCCTGGCCGTTCTTTTTGCCGTGACCCTTGGGGCTGTGATCGTGAGCGGAGGGGTGCCGCAGTTTTGGATGGGCTTGCCCCTGGCGGCCTATCTGTCGCCTTTGCCACTCGGGCTTGCGCTGTTTTTGAGCGGGTCGGCGTTGCTTGTGTTGGTGCTTTACGCGGTATCCGCCTTGATATTTGCCCGGAATTTGCGGCGCTAGGCGCCAAGGCAGCCACGATATTCGATGGCTCCCTCGGGCGAAAATAGGGTGGTTGTCACCCGCTCGCGCCCGATGGCCATGGGCTCTCCCGTGGGCGTCATGATCCGAGCGGTGACGATCAACCGCCCGGCCTGGCGCTCAAGCTGCGGTGTGGTGACCCACAGGCGCGGGTTATCCAATTCGATCGCCGCCGCATCAAAGCCGCGCTCTGGGGATGGCACAACGATGTTCAGCTCCATGCCATCTTCTGCCGCAGAAAACGCGCAGGTGAGCTGTGCCGCGCCGGGTTTGGGCACTGCGGCGCGCGCGCTTTCGATCAGGAGGTCAACCGGCGCCTGTGCGGACAAATTCGCGGAAAGATCCAGCGTAACGGGGATGCATAGCTCACGGCATACACCAATTTCAATGCGCCCGATCAAGGTTATGTCTGCGGCGCGGTCCACGGACAGTTGCAACGGAAAAATGACCTGAGTGTCATAGCCGATGTTACGGCTGCTCCCGAGCCACGAAATTTCTGGCGTCGGATAAAAAACCTCGAAGGCCTGAACGCCGACGGACTGTGAAAAATCAAAGCGCGGCGCGAGGCCACTGTCGCCGGGCTGGCGCCAATAGGTTTTCCATCCCGGAGCCATATCCAGCTGAAGCGCTGCCATATGGATGCCCGGCTCCATACGCCATCCCGGCCGCAATTTGGCTTGCAAAATATCGTCCAGATCCTGCGCCTGGGCGGCAGGGGCGAGACAAAAAGCCCAGAGGGCGCCTGTGAGGATGCGGCGGATAGCGTGTTTCATGGGGATCCTTTTAACGCCTTTGCACGGAAATACGAACTCACTTTTTATTGAGCAAACCCGTCTTCGCAAGGGGGGACTTGGGCGGCCGGCCGGCACAATTTGGCGCAGTCCGCTGCGGCGTTGAAAAATCCGAGTGACAGCACTTGTTGTTTTGCACTTTCCTATTCATGTTCGTGGCATGATGGATGCGCAGACGACTCTTGTGGGAAAACTTTTGGTGGCCATGCCGGGCATGGGCGATCCGCGATTTGAGCATTCTGTGGTCTATATCAGCGCTCATTCTGAGGATGGCGCCATGGGGCTCATTGTCAATAAAGCCAATGCGGCCTTGGATTTAAAAGCGCTTCTGGGGCATCTTGATATCCCTATTGGCGCATTTACACCAAAGGTGGCTGTGCATTTCGGTGGACCGGTGGAACCCTCGCGCGGATTTTTACTGCATACGGCAGACTATGTTGGCGATCCAGACACCCTGCGGATTGACAAACGCTTTGCGGTGACGGCCACGGTGGATGTGATCAAAGATTTGTCGCGGGGTTTGGGGCCGAAGACGAGTTTGTTGGCGCTGGGCTATGCAGGTTGGGCGGCGGGACAGCTGGAGGCGGAAATTCGCGCCAATGGCTGGTTGATTTGTGATGCGGAGTTCGACTTGGTGTTCGGTCTAAACAATGAGGCCAAATGGGCGGCCGCTCTGGCCTCAATCGGGGTCGATCCAACCCTATTGTCGGGGCAAGCGGGCCGGGCCTGACGCGGCGTTTCGGCCGATAGCTATTTCCTTGTGCCGGCGGCTTGGGTAAGACGCGATTAGTCGATTGCGCCATCCTTGGAGTTCCCCATGCCCTATCAAGCCCCTGTCCGCGAATATCAGTTCATTTTCGACCAAGTGGTGCCCCTGGCGCCGGTGGTGGCCAATGCGTGTTTTTCAGAAGCGACGCAGGATTTGACGGATGCGGTTTTGAGCGAATGCGGCAAGATGTGCGATACAGTGATGGCGCCGCTGCAACGGCCAGGGGATTTGCACCCTGCCAAATTGGAAAACGGCGTCGTACGCACCTCGCCGGGCTTTGCCGATGGGTATGCGGCGATTGCCGAAAGTGGCTGGGTGGGTATTTCCGCCACGCCAGAGCATGGCGGCATGGGCCTGCCGATGGCTTTGAATACAGCGATGCATGATATGATGTGCGGCGCCTGTATCTCTCTCAATCTTTGCCCGCTTTTATCGCAGGGTCAGATTGAGGCGCTGGAACATCACGCCAATGCCGATTTGCAAGCGTTGTATTTGCCAAAGCTGATTTCGGGTCAATGGAGCGGCACCATGAATCTGACAGAGCCTCATGCCGGCTCTGATGTGGGCGCCTTGAGCAGTAAGGCCGAGCCGCAAGCCGATGGCAGCTACAAAATTTCAGGGCAGAAAATCTTTATCACCTGGGGGGAACATGATGTGGCGGAAAATATCTGCCATCTGGTTTTGGCCCGGCTTCCGGGTGCCAAATCCGGTCCAAAGGGGATCAGCTTGTTTTTGGTGCCAAAATTCATCCCCAATGCTGATGGCAGTCTGGGCGCGCGCAATGATCTGCGCTGTGTCAGTTTGGAGCATAAGCTGGGCATTCATGGCAGCCCGACCGCTGTTATGGAGTTTTCTGGTGCAACGGGTTGGCTCGTGGGCGAAGAGCACAACGGCATGGCCTGCATGTTCACAATGATGAATAACGCCCGTTTGGCGGTCGGGATGCAGGGCGTTGGGGTGGCTGAGGGCGCCTATCAACATGCGCTGGCCTATGCGATGGATCGCAAACAGGGGCGCGCGCCCATTGCCAATGGAACCGGAACTATTATTGATCACGCCGATGTGCGGCGGATGTTGGCGCAGATGAAAGCCGATATTTTTGCCGCGCGCTCCATTGGCGTGGCCTGTGCGATTGCAATTGATATGGCCAAAGCCACGGGGGATGCCGATTGGCAGGCGCGCGCGGCGCTTTTGACACCCATTGCCAAATCTTTTGGCAGCGACACGGGTGTTGCGGTGGCCGATCTTGGGGTGCAAATTCACGGCGGTATGGGTTTTGTCGAGGAAACCGCAGCGGCGCAATATCTGCGCGACGCGCGCATCACCCCGATTTATGAGGGCACCAATGGGATACAATCTATGGATCTTGTGGCGCGTAAGATGATGGATGGGGGGGCTGCGGCCTTTGCTTTGATGGATGATATGGCCGCACTGGCCTCTGCTGCAAGCGGTGATTTGGCCCAAGCTGTTTTGGCCGCCATTGCGCAGTTGCGCGCCACAACGCAATGGCTGGTGTCCCAAGAGCTCAACGAGCGGTTTGCGGGCTCAGTGGCCTATCAAAAAGCCTTTGCCCGGGTGTTGGGCGGATATTTTCATCTTGTGGCGTCTATGTCCGGCCAGGCCAAGCGTCAGCGCTTGGCGCGGGTCTATATCAACAGCCTTTTGCCTGAGGCGGCCTCTCTATGTGCTCAGGCTCAGGCGGGAGCGGCGGATCTTTATGCGCTTGAGCTTGATGATTTTGCCGCGTAACCCCAGCCTATGACAACGATAAGATACCCTTGGGACACGCCCCCGGACCATGGCGAGATGATCGAAATCGCGCAGGGGGTGCATTGGTTGCGGCTGCCGTTGCCGATGAAATTGGATCATGTGAATATTTATGTGCTGGATGATGGTGACGGTTGGACTCTGATTGACACAGGGATGAAAACGCGCCGGGTGCAGGCGATGTGGCAAGCGGTGCTCGAGGGGCCGTTGCGCGGCAAGCCGGTTAAGCGTGTGGTGGCAACTCATCACCACCCTGACCATATTGGCTTTCACGGCTGGTTTGTTGAAGAATTTGGCGCTGAACATGTCTCAACGCAGGTGGCCTATCTGACAGGACGCATGCTCACATTGGACGTTCAGGAGCGCTATACAGAAGGCCAGATTGCCTTTTACCGCCGCGCCGGCATGCGGGCGGATTTGCTGGCTGCTCGGCAGACCGAACGCCCATTCAATTTTTCCGACATGGTTCACCCCATTCCCATTGGCTTTACCCGCATTCAAGAGGGGGACATGATTGAAATGGGCGGGCGCAGTTGGGATGTGCGGGTTGACCATGGGCATGCGCCCGATCATGCAACATTCTGGAGCCGGGATGATAATTTGGTGCTTTGTGGCGATCAGGTGATCCCCTCCATTAGCTCAAATATCGGGGTCTACCCGACTGAGCCGGATGCGAACCCTTTGGCCGACTGGTTGCACAGCTGCGCGCGTTTGCAAGACTTTGCCCAGGCTGATCATTTGGCATTGCCCGGTCACAAATTGCCCTTTGTCGGCATGCCCTTGCGGCTGCGGCAATTGGAAGAAAACCACCATGGCGCTCTGATGCGGCTGCGGGCCGATTTGAAAACCCCAAAAACCGCAGGAGAGGTCATGATGGCCGTCTTCAAGCGCCAAATTGGCGATGGAGAATATGGGCTTGGTTTGGTCGAGGCTTTGGCCCATTGCAATTATCTGTGGCATGCCGGGGAGGTGACCCGCAGTTTGCACCAAGATGGCGCCTACCGCTGGGTGATTAAGTAGCACTGGCTGACGCGCGCTTTTTTGCCGCTGGGTGGCTCTGCGCGCGTGACAATTGCCGCGTTGCAGGCTAGGGAGTGCGAAACATCAAACGGAGGTGTCGCTATGGCTGACCAAAAATACGAACACGGCACAATGAATACAGAGGTGCAAGAAAAGACTTTTGCAGGTTTTATGAGCCTCGTGTCGAAAAGCACAGTTGTGATCCTCGTGGCTCTGGTGCTTTTGTATCTCATCAACGGCTAAATTGATGCGATATGCTGCATCGATCCTGGCGCTCTTGTGCCTTGTGGGATGTAGCGCGGCGTTGGGGGATGACCCCGCGCGCGAGGCTGATCTGCCGCGTTATCGGCATCCTGGCGGTGCTACAGTGACCTTAGTCACCGTGCTGAGCACACAAGACGGCAGCGGTGTGCACTCGGCTTTGATCATAAATGGCACGCAGCGGGTCATTTTTGATCCGGCAGGCAGCCTGTCACATGCGAGTTTGGCAGAGCGCGGCGATGTGATCTACGGTGCCAACCCGGCGCTTGTGGACAGCTACATTGATTACCACACCCGCAACACCCATGACACAGTGGCGCAAACGCGAGATGTCACCGATGCGGTGGCGGAAGATTTTCTTGCCCGCGTGATGGTGCACGGGCCTGTGATGCAATCCTTCTGTGCGAAGAGTGTGAGCGGGCTGCTGCGCGCCACGCCGGGCTTTGAGGGCATAGGCCAGACATTTTTCCCCAAGACTCTCATGAAACGTTTTGCGGCGCTGCCCGGTCTGAGAACGGCGCGATTCTCGCAACCAGAGGACAGAGATAAACGCACGGATTTTTACGCTTGGATAGATCAGAAGCCGAAGTTTAACATTGAATAAAGCGTCACCCCGCCTGCGGCGATGGCAAGCAAGAGATTGCCTTTCCAAACGCCCACCAACAGCGTCACAAGCGCGGCTGAAAAGCGCGGCAGATCAAATGCCCCATCCGTGGCGCGCGGCATGAAGACCAGGGGGGCGATGATCCCGGGCATGACGGCCACGAGCGTATAGCGAAGATGGCGCTTGATCCATTCGGGCAGCTCTCTGTTGCCGATGATGCCCAAAAACGAAAAGCGCAGGAGCCAAGAGCCAAAGGCGAGCCCGGCAATCGCAAGCCAAAGTGTTGCGGTCGAAATGCTCATGATGTGCCCCCCAAGCGTCGTTCGACCTCAGCGCCCAAGAGAAGGGCGACCAATGCTGCAATGATCAAGCCCAGCCCATAGGGTGCGGACGCGAGGAGCAGCGAGAGCGTCGCTGCGGTGAAACCGGCCACCACATGCGGCACGCTGCGCAGGGCCGGAGCCACCAAGGCGATAAAGGCGATGGGCATGGCGAAATCCAAGGCCAGCCAATCGGGAATGCGCGCGCCCAGCCAGGCGCCAACACCTGTGCCCACAACCCAAATCACCGCCACCAAACTGGTGGCGCCGAAATAAAAGGCCAATTTGCGCGGCAGGCTCATATCAGGCTCGTTTTGAAACTTTTGATCGGCAAGGGCGAAGCTGTGGTCCAATATTGCATAGGCCACGAACGCACGGGTCCAAAATGGGGCGGCACCCAGATGGGTGGCCAGTGTGGCTGAATAAAGTGCCATGCGCAGATTGACCGCGAGGCCGACGATGATCACGATTAAAACCGGCGCTTGGTCTTGCAGCAGCGAGAGGGCTGTGAATTGCGCTGCACCAGCGATCACGGCCATGGAAAAGGCCACGGCGGTGAAAATATCCAGGCCGGATTCAGCGGCCAAGACACCAAAAACCATCCCATAGGGGCCGACGACAACGCAAAATGGCAAAGCGCCCCAGAGCCCGGCCCAAAAGTCATGTCTGGAAGAGTGCATACGCTTGACCTATCTGCCGGGGGTGTCATTGTATGCGTTGTATAGGAGATTTTCATGATCCAAGCCAAGCCTTGTTTGATTGCGCCAAACCCTCAGGAAAATGGGTTGACGCGGCAGGTTGCGGGTCTGGACCACCTGGGCGCGGAAATCGCGTTGAATGTGGTGGAGGAGCGCCCGCTCACCATCTGGCTCAATGGTCAAGAAATTGTCACCGCCATGACGATTGGCGACTATCCTGAGTATCTGGCGCAGGGTTTTTTAAGCAACCAAGGCATGCTGACCAAAGAGGAAGTCGTTGAGTCGGTTGATTTTGACGCGGAGTTGGAAACCGTGGTGGTGCGCACCAATAGGCCAACCAATTATGAGGCCAAACTCAAGAAAAAGACCCGCACCTCTGGCTGTGCGGTGGGCACTGTTTTTGGTGACATCATGGAGGGGGTCGAGGGGCTATGTATGCCAACGGCGATGCTGCGGACCTCTTGGCTCTATAGCCTTTCGCGCCAGATCAACCAAATGCCGAGCCTCTATCTCAGCGCGGGCGCGATCCATGGCACGGTGCTGTGTCTCCGAGACGCGCCCTTGGTCTATATGGAAGATGTGGGACGACATAATGCGGTGGATAAGGTGGCTGGATGGATGCGGGCAACGCAAACCTCAGGCGCCGATAAGATTCTCTATACCACCGGGCGCTTGACCTCAGAGATGGTGATCAAATGCGCCTTGATGGGCATACCGGTTTTGGCAAGCCGATCGGGGTTTACCGCCTGGGGCGTCGAATTGGCCCGGCAGGTCGGCTTGACGTTAATCGGGCGGATGCGCGGGCAAAGGTTTCAATGCTTGTCGGGCCAGGAGCGGCTTGTTTTTGATGCGGATCCCTCCCTGGAAGAAGAGGACCGCAAGCACCGCCGGAAGTCCGCGCAATGACTGCGCCTCTTGGGGTAATTCTCGCCGGCGGGCGGGCCAGTCGCATGGGCGGGGGGGATAAATCTCTGCGTCCTTTGGCTGGGCGACGGGTGATCGATCATGTTCTGGAGCGATTGCGTCCGCAGGTGGAGCGCATGGCGCTCAACGCCAATGGCGATCCGGAACGTTTTGCCACTTTTGATTTGCCGGTGATTGCCGACTCGCTGGAGGAGTTTCCGGGCCCCCTGGCGGGCGTCTTGGCGGGAATGGATTGGGCGGCCGACGCGGGCGCAGAGCACATCCTCACCGTTGCAGCCGACACGCCATTTTTTCCGGCGGATCTTCTGGCGCGCCTGTCCATTGCGCGGGAGGCGGCCGGGGTGCCGATTGCTTTGGCCGCAACGCCCGGGCCGGGTAAGATATACCGTCACCCGACATTCGGCCTTTGGCCCGTGGCATTGCGTGAGGACCTGCGGCGCGCTTTGAAGGGCGGTCTGCGCAAAGTGGTTCTTTGGTGCGATCACCATGGCTGCGCAGAAGCGCTGTTCGCGGTGGATCCATTTGATCCCTTCTTCAATATCAATCGGCCAGAAGACCTGGCGCAGGCTGAGGCGATGGTATGAATGTATTTGGTGTAACCGGCTGGAAAAATGCGGGCAAAACCGGCTTGATGGAGCGATTGGTGGCGGAGTTTTGCAGCCGGGGTTTGCGGGTCTCAACCCTCAAACATGCCCATCATAGCTTTGATGTGGATCACCCGGGAAAGGACAGCCACCGGCATCGCATGGCGGGTGCGTCGCAGGTTTTGCTGGCTTCAACGGAGCGCTGGGCCTTAATGAATGAGCACCGCGGAGCGCCGGAGCCGAGCTTGGCCGCGCTGCTGGCAAAATTGGATCCGGTAGATCTGGTGCTGGTCGAAGGCTGGAAGCGGGATACACATCCAAAAGTTGAGGCATGGCGGGCGGAAACGGGCCACCCCCTGATTGCGCCGACTGATCCAACGATTTTGGCGGTCGCCAGTGACACCGCCTTAGAGCTGGACCGCCCGGTGTTTGATCTCAATGACACGGCGGCAGTGGCCGATTTTATTCTCGCGCATTTGGAGATGGCCAGGTGAGCGCGCCAAGCAAACTGAGCAATGATTGTTTTGCCCTGCCCGCCGGGGTGCATTGGACACCGGTGAGCGAGGCGCTTGGCCTTCTTGAGCAGCGCTTGCAGTGTTGTGTTTCGGTGGAGCAATGTGCCGTTGAGGCCAGCGATGGTCGGATTTTGGCACATCCGGTCGTCGCCGCGAGATCGCATCCGCCCTGTGCCAATTCAGCGGTGGATGGTTATGCTTTTTGCGGTGGTCTGCAGGCGGGTGCGCAGAGTTTGGACTTGTGCGAGGGGCGCTCGGCGGCTGGAGAAGCCTTTGCCGGACGGATCATGCCTGGCCAAGCATTGCGCATCTTCACGGGCGCGGCTCTGCCGGATGGTGCCGATACGGTGGTGTTGCAAGAAGACGTTCGGATGGAGGCAGGCCGGCTCCTAGTGACAGGCCCGCTCAGAGCTGAGGCCAATGCCCGCGCGGCTGGCGAAGACATGCAGCAAGGCGCCCAGATTTTTCCGGCAGGCCATCAACTCAGGCCGGAAGATCTTGGGGTCATGGTCGCTGCGGGTTTGGGCGAGGTTTCAGTCTATAAGCCCCTTAAGGTCGCGGTGATTTCGACAGGCGCAGAACTGCGCGCGCCAGGGCAGGCGGCGCGTGTGGATCAAATTTTTGATGCCAACCGCCCGATGTTAAGCGCCGTGCTGCGACGCTGGGGCATGGAGGTGGTGGATATGGGCATTGTGCCCGATGAGGCCGGTGCTGTCGGCGCGGCGCTGGATCAGGCCGCCGAGCGCGCCGATGTCATCATAACCTCCGGGGGGGCCAGTGCGGGGGATGAGGATCATATGTCCGCGGTGCTGCGCGCAGGTGGCGGCATGGCGCTATGGCGGATTGCTGTGAAGCCGGGGCGGCCTTTGGCTTTGGGTGTTTGGAGCGGCGTGCCGGTGTTCGGCCTGCCCGGCAATCCGGTGGCGGCCTTTGTGTGCACGTTGATTTTCGCCCGCCCTGCTTTGTTGCAAATGGCGGGGGCCGGGTTTCAAGTGCCGCAAGCGCTGCATGTGCCGGCTGCGTTTTCAAAATCGAAAAAAGCTGGGCGGCGCGAATATTTGCGCGCGCGGTTGCGCAATGGTGCGGCCCATGTCTTCGCTTCGGAAGGATCGGGCCGGGTCTCAGGTCTGTCTTGGGCCGAAGGTTTGGTGGAACTGCCAGATGCAGCGGCCGAGATTACGCCCGGCCAAAGCGTCTGTTTTCTGCCCTATGCCAGTTTTGGCCTGCCCTGAAAGCCGCGCGGCATTTGCCTATCAGATGAATTCGACTTTCAGGATTTCATAAGAGCGCGCGCCGCCGGGGGTGCGCACTTCGATGCTGTCACCTTCGTCCTTGCCGATTAAAGCCCGCGCCAAGGGCGAGCGCATGTTGAGCTTGCCGCTCTCAATATCCGCCTCCGGCTCGCCCACGACCTGATAAATCTTTTCCTCATCGGTTTCCTCATCGACCAAAGTCACCGTCGCGCCGAATTTGACCGACCCAGATAGTTTGGTCGGATCAATGATATCGGCTCGGCCTAAGATGGCCTCAAACTCTTTGATTCGTCCTTCAATGAATCCCTGCTTTTCGCGCGCGGAGTGATATTCGGCGTTCTCTTTCAAGTCGCCCAATTCCCGCGCTTCCGCAATCGCCTTGATGATGGTTGGGCGTTCCACAGATTTCAAGGTCTTCAGTTCAGCCTCCAGCTGAACGGCACCTGATCTGGTTAACGGGATTTTTTCCATTTAAACAACACTCATGATTGAAGGTTGATCTACCTGACCGAAGGCGGCGGGGTTTGGCAAGGGGTTAGATTACGATTGCCATATTTTTTTTGTGCCGGCGCAGCATTTGATCTTATTTTAAACAGTTCCATTAGAAATGGAGGCCTGTGCGCCGGCCCGAGCTGGTGCAAAATGCGAAATAACGTCGCCTTTGGCCTTGGAAAGCCGCGTCCCGATTGACCTGCGTTTGAATCTTGGCATAAACTTTCTAGCGAGTTTGAAATTTTTGCCCATTTTTTCACGAGATGGGCCGGCAGCAAGGGAAGTGACATGTCAGATATTCAACGTGAGACCATGGACTATGACGTGGTGATTGTGGGCGCTGGTCCTTCGGGATTGTCTGCTGCGATCCGCTTGAAACAGTTGAATGCCGACCTTGAGGTCGTGGTGCTGGAAAAAGGCTCAGAAGTGGGGGCGCATATTCTCTCTGGCGCTGTGCTTGATCCCTCGGCCCTGGACGCATTGATCCCAGATTGGAAAGCCAAGGGCGCGCCACTGCACACCGAGGTAAAGGAAGACAATTTCTATGTCTTCGGTGAGGCCGGGCAAATACGTCTGCCCAATGCGATCATGCCGCCTTTGATGAACAATCATGGCAATTACATCGTTTCTATGGGCAATGTGTGCCGTTGGCTCGCCGAACAGGCCGAAGCGCTCGGCGTTGAAATTTTCCCCGGCATGGCCTGTTCCGAGCTGTTGTTTCATGACGATGGCGCGGTGAAAGGTGTGGTGGCCGGTGAATTTGGCAAGAATGCTGATGGCAGCCCGTCTGAGGCCTATGAGCCCGGCATGGAGCTCAATGGCAAATATGTGTTCCTCTCTGAAGGTGTGCGCGGGTCCTTGTCAAAGCAGGTCATTGCCAAATATAATTTGGACGCCGCCTGCGATGTGCCCAAGTTTGGCCTTGGCATGAAAGAGATCTGGGAAGTGAAGCCGGAAAATCACAACCAGGGCGAAGTCACCCATTCCATGGGCTGGCCGATGGGCTTTAAACAATCTGGCGGCTCCTTCATGTATCATTTGGAGAATAATCAAGTCTATGTTGGCTTCATTATTGATTTAAATTACAAAAACCCGCATCTCTTCCCCTATATGGAATTCCAGCGCTTTAAGCATCAACCGCGGATTGCGAAGGTTTTGCAGGGTGGCAAGCGGGTGGCCTATGGCGCGCGCGCGGTCACCAAAGGGGGATTTCAATCGATGCCGCAAGCGGCCTTCCCAGGGGGGGCGATGCTGGGCTGTTCGGTTGGGCTGGTAAATTTGCCGCGCATTAAGGGCAATCACAATGCGATGTATTCTGGCATGGCGGCGGCAGAGGCGGCTTTCGCTGCAATCAGCGCGGGGCGCTCTGGCGATGTGCTCGAGAGCTATGACGCGGCGCTGCGCTCGGGTCCTGTGGGCAAGGATCTCAAGGTTGTGCGCAATGTGGCCCCGCTGGCGGCGCGCTTTGGACCTTTGGGCGGATTGGTCTTGGGTGGCTTTGATATGTGGTTCCAATCCATTTTCAAATTCAGCTTATTTGGCACGGTCAAACATGGCAAAACCGACGCGCAATCCACCGGAAAAGCCGCCGATTATGCGCCGATTGACTACCCGAAGCCCGATGGGACTCTGTCCTTTGACCGGTTGACCAATGTGAGCTTTGCGATGACAAACCATGAGGAAAGCCAGCCGCCCCATTTGCAACTCACCGATCCCGATGTGCCGATTTTGGTGAACCTGCCTGACTATGCCGAGCCTGCGCAGCGCTATTGCCCGGCCGGGGTCTATGAGGTGGTGCAGGAGGAGGGCAAGGAGGCCCGCTTTGTGGTCAACTTCCAAAACTGCGTGCACTGCAAAACCTGTGACATCAAAGACCCAAGCCAAAACATAACATGGGTGACGCCGCAGGGTGGCGATGGGCCCAATTATCCGAATATGTAACCCGCTCAAAGCGTGATCTTTGAGGGCCGCCAGCAAAAAGCTGCGCGGCCCGATTGTTTTTGCCCAAGGCTCAGCCTAAGAATGACCTATCAGGGAGGCCGGTTTTGAAACGATCTACGAAATTTGTATTTGCCGTGCTGCTGAGCATGTCCCTTGGGGCCAGCGCCGCGGCGCAGCAGGCCTCTGGTCCCTATATTGCGGCGCGCCAAGCGGCTTTGGCGCATGATTACGAACCGGCGTCCGAGTATTTCGCCCGGGCTCTGGCGCAATCCCCACGCGATTCTGTCTTGGTGTCGCAAACCATGACGGCCTTTCTGGCCTCGGGTGATGTGAAAAAAGCCCATGCTTTGGCGCGTCTGCTGGTGGCCGGTGAGGGCAGCTATCCTTTGGCTGAGGTTTTGGTCCTGGCCGAGCATTTCAAGCGCAATGACTATCAGGCGGCGCTGGACCATCTGGAGGCGACAACCGTCGTTGGCCGCGCAGTTGATGAATTGCTGAAAGGCTGGGCGCTCGTGGGCTTGGGGCAAATGGCAGAGGCTTTACGCCTCTTTGACGCCGTCATTCCGGTGGAGGGAATGCGCAGTTTTGCGCTGTATCAAAAAGGTCTTGCGCTGACTTTGGCGGGAGATTTTGAAGGTGCAGCGGCAAGCTTTAGCGGCCAAGGGCAGGCCGCACCCGCCTTGAACTATCGCGGCAGTTTGGCCTGGGCGCAGATATTGGTGCAGTTGGATCGGCCAGATGACGCGTTAAAGTTTTTGCGCGATTTTCATGGGTCTGGTGCGGATCACGCGGTCAACAGTTTGATGGCGCAAATTGAGGCGGGCGCTTTGGTCGAGTTTGATCTGCTGCGCAGCGCCTCCGAAGGCGCCGGTGAAGTGCTGCATCTTTTGGCGCAGGCTTTGCAAAATGGCGAAGGTCAAGACGGGCTGCTGCTGTACACGCGCCTGGCCAGCCATATGGCCCCGCGCAATATGCAGGCGCTTTTGCTGTCCGCGCAGCTGCTCGAACAGCTTGGCAATCCGCAGTTGGCGATTGAGACCTATGCGCAGGTGCCGCGCAGTCATCCCGCCTATGTGCAGGCCGAATTGGGCCGGGCGCAGGCTTTGCAAGAGATCGGCGAACGCACAACCGCAATTGAGGTTTTGACGCAATTGGCTGGATCTTTTGAGAATTTTCTCTCTATTCATATGACTTTAGGCGATTTTTTACGCCAAGATGAGCAATATGCGCGCGCGGTGCGCAGCTATGACAAGGCGATCGAGTTGATTGACCAACCGGCGCAGGGGCATTGGTATTTGCATTATGTCAGAGGCACTGCGCAGGATCGGCTTGGAGATTGGGCGGCGGCGATGCGTGATTTTGATCGTGCCTCGGAACTGTCACCCGATCAATTTCAGGTGCTGAACTATGTGGGCTATACTCTGGTGGATCGCGGTGAGCAGCTTGATGAGGCGCTTGAGATGATCCAAAAGGCCGTCGCGGCACAGCCCGATGCGGGCTATATTATCGACAGTCTTGGATGGGCACAGTATCGGCTGGGCTTTTACACCGAGGCCGTGGTGCATATGGAGCGAGCGGCGGAGTTGATGGCGACCGATCCAATTGTGAATGACCACCTGGGCGATGTTTATTGGGCCGTTGGGCGCAAAACCGAGGCGCAATTTCAGTGGCGACGGGCCTTGAGTTTTGCCACCGATTACTCTGGCCCAGAGGCGGTCGATCCAAAGCGCATTCAACGCAAGTTAGAGGTGGGCCTCGCGGCGGTCTTGGCTGAGGAGGGGGCTGCGCCTTTGAAAGTGGCTGATGGCGATTAGGCGCAGCGCGGCGGCAAAGATCAATCTCTGCCTGCATGTTGTGGGACAACGTGCCGATGGGTTGCATAATTTGCAAAGTGCCGTCGCCTTTCTTGATTGCGGTGAATGGGTGGAGCTGCGAAAATCGGATCGCACTCAGCTGCGCATCCTTGGTCCAAAGGCCGCAGAGCTTCCTCGGCAGGATGATAATTTGATCCTCAAGGCGGCAGCGCTGTTTCCGAGCCACTGTCAGACCGACATCCGGCTGCACAAAACCATGCCGGTTGCTTCTGGCATTGGTGGAGGCAGCGCTGACGCGGCGGCGACGCTGCATGCGATGGCCGCGCTCTGGGATCTGCCTCTGCCCGATGTGGCGGCGCAGGTGGGATTGGGCGCTGATGTGCCTGTTTGTATGGGGCGTCGACCGGTATTGATGCAGGGGATAGGTGCGCAGATATCCCCCCTGGGCAATTTGCCGCCTCTGTTCGCTTGTTTGGTCAACCCTGGGCGTGGCTTGTCCACCGCGCGGGTGTTTGGACAGTTGGCATCCAAATCGAACCTGCCGCTTGAGCCGCCGCCGCCTGCGGCCACAGAATTTTGCGCCTGGCTGAAACGGCAGCGCAATGATTTGCAGGCGCCAGCTCTGGCGGCGGAGCCGATGATTGCGGATGTTCTGGAGGCTTTGACGGCACAGGCGCCGCTCCTGGCGCGCATGTCCGGGTCTGGGGCCACCTGCTTTGCTTTGTTTGAGAGCTTGGCCGCCGCGCAAGACTGTGCGACCGCCATTCAAGCCACCGAGCGTGACTGGTGGGTGGCCAGTGGTGCACTGCTCATCTGACCTCTGTTTGGAGGCTCTAGTTTAAGCGGGCCACGACATAATCGCTGAGGTCTTTGAGCACAGGTTTCAGCGGGTGATCGGGCAAATCTTTGAGGGCGGATTTGGCTTGCTCGGCCCAATAAAGGGCTTGGGCGCGGGTCGCCTCAAGGGTGCCATGCCGTGTCATTAGGGCGATGGCATGGGATAGATCCTGCGCCTCCTGCTGGCCCTTGGCAATGCATTTGTGCCAAAAAGCCCGTTCACTTTCATCTGCCGCAGCAATTGCTTTGATCATGGGCAGGGTCAGTTTACGTTCTCTGAAGTCATCGCCAATGTTTTTGCCTGTCGCCGCGCTGCCTGTGTAATCCAAAAGATCATCAACGATTTGAAAGGAAATGCCCAGAGCATCGCCATAGGCGGCAAGGGCCCGCACTGTTTGATCGTCTTTGCCCGCAATCACGGCCCCCACTTCGCAGGCGGCTGCAAAGAGTGCGGCGGTTTTCCCACGGATGACTTTGAAATAGATATCTTCGGTGGTTGCAATATCTTGTGCGGCTGTGAGCTGTAGCACCTCGCCCTCGGCAATGGTTGCAGAGGCATTGGCCAAAATGTCCAAAACGCGCAGGCTTCCAGTTTCCACCATCAGTTGAAAGGATCGCGAAAACAGATAATCACCCACCAACACGCTTGATTGATTGTCCCAAAGCAAATTCGCGGTGGGCCTGCCGCGGCGTTGGGCGCTGTCGTCCACCACATCGTCATGCAGCAACGTCGCGGTATGGATGAACTCCACCGTGGCCGCCAGATGAATGTGATAGGGGCCGGTATAGCCGCACATCCTTGCGGTGGCTAAGGTCAGCATTGGGCGCAGGCGTTTGCCCCCGGCCTCGACCAAATGGGCGGTGACCTCAGGTATGCGCGGGGCGTGTTCGGAGGCCATACGGTCACGGATCAAATGATTGACGGCAGTCAGATCATCGGCCAAGGCCTCTGCCAAGCGATCATGGGGTTTTGATACTGCATCATCCAACGACATGTTCGTTTTTCCTCAAGGCTCTCGACAAACCCGCTCATCTCACCCTATGTGGTAGGGCATGAAAGAATTATTACGCACCACCGATCCGACGATTATCGCCTTCGCGCAAATGCTGCTTCGCGGGGAAGACATAGCTTGCTTCGAATTTGACGTAAATACCAGCATTATCGAAGGCAGCATTGGAATATTGCCGCGCCGTTTGATGGTGGCGGATCGGGATCACTTTGTCGCCACCGCTGTGATGCGTGACAATGCTGTGGATTTGGGGCGATAGTGCAGGTCACCGTCGATGGGTTTTTGGGTGGTCAGCTGCGTTTGGCGCAGCCCAAAACTGGCTATCGCGCCGGCATTGATCCGGTTCTACTGGCGGCGGCCTGTCCCGCGCACAGCGGGCAAGAGGTCCTGGAGCTGGGTTGCGGCGTTGGTGTGGCCAGCCTGTGTTTGGGGCGGCGTGTGCCGGGGCTTTCGCTCTATGGGGTAGAGATTTTGCACGACTATGCGCAGATCGCGCGCGAAAATGCGGCGCGAAATGGCCTCGAATTTGACGTGCGGCAGGGAGATGTTTCCGCACGATCGACGCCCTTTTATGACCGTAGCTTTCATCAGGTGATCATGAATCCCCCATATTTTGCGGCAGAGGCTTCCTCCATATCACCAGAAGCCGGGCGCGCGTCTGGTCGTTCGGAGCAAGTGGCTTTGTCCCATTGGGTGGATATGGCTGCCAAACGATTGCGGCCGAAGGGGTATTTGACCGTTATTCAAAGGGCGGAGCGTCTGCCGGATCTGTTGGCGGCGCTTCAGGGATGTTTGGGATCCATTGTCGTGCAGCCGCTGGCGCCGCGGGCCGGACGGCCGGCGCATTTGATCCTCCTGCGCGCGCGGAAATCTGGACGGGCCGCTTTTCAGCTCTTGTCGGCGCAGAATTTGCATTCCGGCGGGGCGCATATTCAGGGCGCGCCAGATTATGCCCCCGAAGTCTCGGCGATATTGCGCGATGGTGCGGCTTTTTCTTGGCGCAATTAACTTTTGAGCAAGCTTTTGCGCATTTACTCGAGGTTAGAGCCCCGCGAAAAGCAATGCGTGACAGCGCATCAAGAATATGCTCGACTGAGGCTACACGCAAATCAAGAGGAGGAACCATGACCTTAAATTCCCGAATCGCCGAGTTGCAACGCAAACATATGAGCCTATCTCAAGCCGTGGAGGTCGCACAGAAATCTCCAGCTTCAGATCAGTTCCATGTGGCAGAATTGAAAAAGAAAAAACTCCTTCTAAAAGAAGAAATTTCCCGTTTGTCCGGCGGATCCGGGGGGTAACGGCGCCTATACGACCCGCCGTTTGACTGCCCTTAGACATAAAAACAACCACCCGTTAGGATGGCCGTAGGGAAAAACTTACCTGATCGCAGTGATCAGCTCATATATTGTCCGCCATTCGCCGTCATCGTGGACCCTGTGATGAAGCCCGCATCGTCAGAGGCGAGAAAGACCACACAGCGGGCGATTTCAGAGGCTTCACCGAGGCGACCTGCTGGGATTTGTGCGATGATGCCATCGCGTACCTTCTCCGGTACGGCCATCACCATGTCCGTTGCGATATAGCCCGGGCAAATCGCGTTCACGGTGATGCCAGGCCGCGCACCCTCTTGGGCCAGAGCCTTTGTGAACCCAATATCGCCAGCTTTGGCCGCGGAATAGTTGGCCTGTGCGAATTGGCCTTTTTGCCCGTTGATCGAGGAGATGTTGATAATACGACCAAATTTGCGCTCACGCATGCCATTCCAGAGCGGATGGGTCATGTTGAATACGCCGTCAAGATTGGTACGCATCACATCAGTCCATTGATCGCGTGACATTTTGTGAAACGGAGCATCGCGGGTGATGCCCGCATTGTTGACCAAAATATCGATTGGCCCCAAATCGGCTTCGACTGCGGCAATGCCGGCGGCGCAGGCGTCATAGTCAGAGACATCCCATTTATAGGTCTTGATACCGGTTTCGGCGGTGAATGCGGCCGCCTTTTCATCGTTGCCTGCATATGTGGCCGCGACGGTACAGCCTGCGGCTTGCAGGGCGGTGGAAATGGCGGCACCGATCCCTCGGGAGCCTCCAGTGACGAGTGCGATACGGGACATTTTACTTCCTATGTGGTTTTATTGCGCAATCAAATTACAAGATGTGATCTGAATTGGCAATAATGTTTCGTGCAGAATTTTTTCCGGTGTGATAGAGATCGATCTAGGGTCGCTCAAGGCACATTGCCACGCCCATGCCGCCGCCGATACAAAGCGTGGCCAGTCCGCGTTTGGCTTGGCGCCGCCGCATTTCAAACAGCAATGTGTTCAAGATCCGGCAACCAGAGGCGCCGATCGGGTGACCGATGGCAATCGCGCCGCCGTTGACATTCACAATCGCCGGATCCCAGCCCATGTCTTTATTTACCGCACAGGCTTGCGCAGCAAAGGCTTCATTGGCTTCTACCAAGTCCAAATCACCGACCGTCCAACCGGCTTTGTCGAGGGCTTTGCGGCTCGCATAAATGGGGCCGACGCCCATGACCTTTGGGTCCAGCCCGGCCGTGGCATAGCTGGCGATACGGGCCAATGGCTCAAGGCCCCGCTTTTCGGCCTCTTCTGCGGTCATGAGCAACACCGCAGCGGCGCCGTCATTGAGGCCGGATGCGTTGGCGGCGGTGACGGTGCCGCCATCGCGCAGAAAGGCGGGCCGCATTTTTTGCATCGCCTCCAGGGTGGCCCCATGTCGGATATATTCATCGGCCTCAACAATGATGTCGCCCTTGCGTGTGGACAGGGTGAAAGGGATGATTTCGTCGGCGAATTTACCGGATTTTTGCGCGGCTTCCGCTTTGTTCTGGCTGGCCAGGGCGAATTCATCCTGTGCATCGCGGCTGATTTGCCACTGGGCTGCGACGTTTTCAGCGGTTTGACCCATGTGGTAGTTGTTAAAGGCATCCCACAATCCGTCGCGGATCATGCTGTCGATGTATTTGACGTCACCCATTTTTGTGCCGCTGCGCAGATGTGCTACATGGGGCGAAAGGGTCATATTCTCCTGCCCACCGGCGGCGACGATATCGGCATCCCCCAGTTGGATGTGCTGAGCGGCCAAGGCGACGGCGCGCAATCCCGATCCGCAGACTTGGTTGATGCTCCATGCGGCCGAATCGATGGGCAGACCGGCATTGATATGCGCCTGGCGGGCGGGGTTTTGGCCTTGGCCAGCGGTGAGGACTTGACCGAGGATGGTTTCGCTGACCTCTAAAGGATCGATGCCTGCGCGCGCCACCACAGCTTTTAAGACGGAGGTGCCGAGGGCATCGGCGGGTGTATTGGCGAAGGCGCCCCCAAAGCTGCCGACAGCGGTACGGGCGGCGGATACGATTACAATATTTGTCACAAAGTGTCTCCTCAATTGGTGAGGGCAACCTTCGGCATAGGAATCGTTCACTACGCGCAGTCTGATCCTCATTTGCGCGCAGTTGTATGAATTTTTTAACCCATTGACAATGCCACGCCCGTGAAAATTGCTGCATTTGCGAGAAAAATGCTGCGATGCGGCAAAATGAGCCTGCGCGCCGCGCCCTTGCGGCGTTATTGCCGCCAGGGCGGGGTTAACGTTGGGACACCCAAATGGTAGCCCTGCAGGCAGTCAACGCCCAGTTCGGTTAACACCTCCGCATCCGAGGCGGTTTCAACATTTTGCGCCACACAAAACATTTCAAAACTCCCAGCGATACCGATCACGGCCTGAATTAATGCCTGATTATCAGCAGATTGCGCCAAGTTTTTGGTGAATTGCCCATCCATCTTAATGATGTCAAAATAAAAATCGCGCAGCTGCACCAGCGAAGTTTGACCAGCACCAAAATTGCCCAGGGCGAAACAGAGCCCCAATTTTTGCATATCATTCATGAAATATCGCGCCACTTCCGGCGCGGCCATGACGCTATTTTCGGTCATTTCCAGAATGAGGTTTTTGGCCATATCTGGCGACCGTCGCAGCCCATCCTCAAGCGTGCGCACCCATTTGGGGTACCCAGTTGATTGCGCCGACATGTTCACTGAAAGTCGCACGTCGGGCTGCTCAGCCAAAATTGCCAGGCCAAGTTGCAATGTGGCGCAGTCAATGAGTCGCCCAAGCTCGGTATTTTCAACCTCGGCGATGAAATCGCGCGCTGGGATATGACGTCCCGCAGGATCAATAATCCGGATCAGACCCTCATAAAACACCACGTTTCGCGGCGGGGCGGCTTGGACGACCGGCTGGAAAGCCAAGGCCGTGCGCCCGTATTTCAGTGCGTCACGGACGGTCTCAAGGACATTCGAGTCCCGTTTCGCCACCGCAGCGCTCAATGGGTCAGAAAAATTTTGGTCCATCTAGATGTCTGTGCCTTTGCGTAAAGGTCTGGCTCATAGTGCTTGGCAGCATCGGCGCAGAGCCCTAACATGAGGTAAATTGGAGGTGAAATGGACCGTTGTACTTGGGTTGGAATAGATAAAATTTATCAAGATTACCATGACAGTGAATGGGGCGTGCCGGAATATGACAGCCGGGCGCTATGGGAAAAACTGATTTTAGATGGCTTCCAAGCGGGGCTGAGCTGGATCACAATTTTGAAAAAACGCGCGGCGTTCCGCGCCGCTTTCGCGGGATTTGATCCGCATCAGATCGCCGGCTGGGGTGCCGCTGAGGTGGAGGTGTTGTTGCAAAACCCCGGCATTGTGCGGCACCGCGGCAAGATTGAAGCGACCATCGGCAATGCTCAGGCCTATCTGCACTTGGCCGAAGAGATGTCTTTTTCGGATCGGATGTGGGCCTATGTGGACGGATCCCCCATCGTCGGTGGATATGAAACTTTGGCGCAAGTGCCCACGCAATCACAGCTCAGTCAGAGGATCTCAAAGGATCTCAAAGCGGCCGGGTTTAAGTTTTGTGGCCCAACCATAGTCTATGCATGGATGGAGGCTTGTGGTCTGTTTAACAATCACATCTTGAGCTGTCATCGTCACCATGCGGTTACGGCTCTTGCGCGATAACAGCCTGTAAAATTGCCAAGGCACTCTCGCTGTGCCAATTGGCATCGCCCAACAGACGTGCGACCTCTGCGCCATTGCGATCTAAGATTACGGTGATCGGCAGGCCTAAAACATTCATGGCGCGGGCCAGGGTTTGGCGCGGGTCGCGATGAGCCGGAAGATTGCTCACGCCGATTTGTTCAAAAAATTCGGCGATTTTTGCCGGTGGGTTGGGTCCCGTGGCAACCGTGAGCACGGTCAGATCAGCGCCGCCAAGGGTCTCTTGCAGGGCAGAAAGTTCGGGCATTTCCTTGCGGCAGGGTGCACACCAAGTGGCCCAAAAGTTCAGGACCACGACTTTGCCTCGATAATCAGACAGGCGCAGCTCTGAGCCGTCTGCATGCAGAAAAACCGTATCGGGTGCGGGGCGCGCCGCGCTGTGGATCTGTAATTTTCGCATGTCTCCTGCGCGCAGCGCTTCCAGAGTGCCTATGTCTGCATTTGCAGTGGCGGCGAGGGCCGTATAGAGAACAGCAGCAAGAAAGTAACGCATATCACACTCCCAAAGGGTTCACTCATGACCAAATCCCAAAATCAAATGTGGGGCGGACGCTTCGCCGCTGGACCAGATGCCATCATGGAGGCGATCAATGCCTCGATCGGTTTCGATCAACGGATGGCGGCCCAAGATATCCAAGGCAGCCGCGCCCACGCCGCCATGTTGGGGGCAGCCGGTATTATTTCAAATAGCGACAGTGAGGCCATTCGGGAAGGGCTCCTCACGGTTTTGTCAGAAATTGAGTCGGGCAATTTTCCGTTTCGGGTGGATTTGGAAGATATTCACATGAATGTTGAGCAGCGTTTGAAAGAGCTGATTGGCGAGCCTGCGGGGCGATTGCACACAGGACGCAGCCGCAATGACCAAGTGGCGACTGATTTTCGCCTTTGGGTCCGCGATCAAACGGATGGGGCGATTGAAGGCATTGAGGCGCTGATGCGGGCCTTTTTGCAGCAAGCCAAGGCGGGGGCTGATTGGGTGATGCCGGGCTTTACGCATCTGCAAACTGCGCAGCCCGTGACCTGGGGGCATCATATGATGGCCTATGTCGAGATGCTGGCGCGCGATAAATCGCGCTTTGAAGACGCCCGGCGCCGGATGAATGAAAGCCCGCTGGGTGCGGCCGCGCTTGCGGGCACCTCTTTTCCGATTGACCGGGATATGACCGCGGCGGCTTTGGGATTTGACCGTCCCTCGGCCAATTCTTTGGATGCGGTCTCGGACCGCGATTTTGCTTTGGAATATCTCAGCTGCGCCAGCATCTGCGCCATGCATTTGAGCCGCTTTGCTGAAGAGCTGGTGATTTGGTCCTCCGCACAATTCCGGTTTGTCACCCTTTCGGATCGGTTTTCAACGGGCTCGTCGATCATGCCGCAAAAGAAGAACCCCGATGCGGCGGAATTGATCCGGGCGAAGATTGGCAGGATCTTCGGCGCCAATGTGGCTTTGATGATGGTGATGAAAGGCCTGCCGTTGACCTATTCCAAGGACATGCAGGAAGACAAAGAGCAAGTCTTTGATGCCGCAGATAATTTGATGCTGGCGCTGGCGGCGATGAGCGGCATGGTTGCTGATATGACAGCGAATCAAGACAGTCTAAAAACAGCGGCCGCCTCGGGGTTTTCAACAGCCACGGATTTGGCCGATTGGTTGGTGCGCAGGTTGGGCATGCCGTTTCGTGAGGCGCATCATGTGACGGGCAGCTTGGTGGCACTGGCCGAAGGGCAAGGCTGCGATCTGCCGGATTTGACCTTGGAGCAGATGCAATCTGTGCACCCGCAGATCACGTCGCATGTCTTTGACGTGCTGGGCGTTGAGAATTCGGTGGCCTCGCGCCTGTCCTACGGCGGCACAGCCCCCGATCAAGTGCGCCGTCAAATCGCGCGCTGGGAGGCGATTTTGTCATGAGACCCTTGCACCTGCTTTTCTTTGCCCTTCTGTGTGCTTGCGGTGCCGATGGAGCACCCGAACGGCCAGCATCCGCGCACTCCGCCCAGTCCGCGTTCCAATAGGAGAAACTGATATGCGACATATATTTCTGGGATTGGCCATTTGGGGTGCCATTCATCCCATGTATTACTTCATAACTTGGTTTCGCGCCGAGGGGTGGAGTTTGGGTGATATGGTGCAGGCTTGGCATGTGAATGCGGCCAGCAGCGGCTTGGTTTGGGATCTGACCATTGCCGCGACCGCTTTGAGCTTGTGGATTATTTCAGAGGTCGCTCGAAACCGAAAATTTTTCCATTTGATCGCCATTGCCGCCACCTTTGGCATTGGGGTGAGTTGCGGTTTGCCGCTCTACCTCTACCTGCGCAGCACACCGGCCCGTGACACCCGGTGACGCCAGCGGCAAGAAATATCGGGCAGGGGTGTTGCCTGTTTTTGTGAGCGTGATATGCGCAAGTTTTGGCGAGTGAGGCGAAAAGATGGATCACTTTTTATACCGGGACGGATGTTTATATGCCGAAGATGTTGCGATTTCTCAGATCGCAGCAGAGGTTGGCACGCCGTTTTACCTCTATTCCTCTGCCACATTGCTGCGCCATTTTAGGCTTTTCGATGAAGCCTTGGCCGGCATGGATCACCTGATTTGCTACGCGATGAAGGCGGCCTCGAACCAAGCCATTTTGACACTTCTGGGCGCGGCAGGCGCTGGGATGGACGTGGTGTCGGGCGGTGAATATGCCCGCGCCCGCGCTGCTGGCATATCGGGCGATCGCATTGTTTTTTCCGGCGTCGGCAAAACCCGGGCGGAAATGATTGAGGTTTTGACCGGCGGCGTGCGGCAATTTAATGTGGAAAGCGAGCCGGAACTGCGTGCGCTGTCGGAGGTGGCGTCCATGCTGGGCAAAACCGCGCCCATTACCATTCGGGTCAATCCTGATGTGGATGCCAAAACCCATGCAAAAATTTCGACCGGTAAAAAAGAAGACAAATTTGGCATCCCAATTTCGCGCGCGCGTGAGGTTTATGCCATGGCGGCGCGTTTGCCGGGGCTGAAAGTTGTGGGGATTGATGTGCACATCGGCTCGCAGCTGACGGATTTGGCACCCTATGGGGTGGCTTATGAGAAGGTTGCGGAGCTCACCGAACTTCTGCGTGCTGATGGGCATGATATCCGTCGCCTCGACCTGGGGGGCGGGCTTGGCATCCCTTATGAGAGCAACAACCAACTGCCGCCCAGCCCGCAGGAATATTGCGCCCTGATCGCACAGAAGGTGGGGCATTTGGGCTGTGAAATTGAGATTGAACCGGGTCGTTTTATTGCCGGCAATGCCGGGGTGTTTGTCTCAGAGGTGATCTACGTCAAACAGGGTGAAGATCGTGAATTTTTGATCGTTGATGGG
The DNA here is from genome assembly GCA_016780825.1 of Planktomarina sp. GTDB lineage: Bacteria > Pseudomonadota > Alphaproteobacteria > Rhodobacterales > Rhodobacteraceae > Planktomarina. The sequence continues at coordinate 53,652 of JADHLF010000003.1, forward strand.
GCGATGAATGATCTTATTCGTCCGGCCATGTATGATGCACATCATGACATCGTGCCGATCAAGGCGCCGGCCGCTGGGACCGAATATCAAGCCTATGATGTGGTGGGGCCGGTCTGTGAAAGCGGGGATACTTTCGCAAAGGGGCGTGCTTTGGCGCCGCTGAAGGCTGGTGATCTCATCGCATTTCGCAGCGCTGGGGCCTACGGGGCGGTTATGGCCAGCGAATACAACACGCGCCCTCTGGTGCCAGAGGTTATGGTGAAGGGCGATCAATTTGCGGTGATCCGCCCAAGACCGAGCTTGGAAGATATCATTAACCGCGATATAATCCCTCATTGGCAGTAATAGGCCATGTCATGAGGGGCTTTGATGGCCAAACTGTTCACGCGTAGGGTAATTTTCGCTCTTTGGTTGACCTTTGTCGGCCTTTGGGCGGAGCGTATCATGCGCGCAGGCTGGCCTTTGCTCTCTACTTTGGGGTTTGGGATCGGCGTGCTGCTTTTGGCTGCGCCAGATCTCTGGCCGCTTGCATGGCTCAAGCTGGCGGGGGGTGTTTGGCTTCTCAGCGGGCTTTGCGGGCTGTGGTATTTTTTCCGGCAATTTTCGACACCGAACCTTGCCGCGGCGCTTGCGCGTCTGGATCAGAACCTGCCCGATCGCCCATTGGCGGCGCTGCGTGATAGACAGGCTCTCGGTCAAGACGATCCAGCCTCCGCAGCGCTATGGCAGGCGCATTTGGCGAACATGCGCGCCGCTGCCGCAAAGGCGCCGCCTGTTGGGCCGCAGTTGGAGTTGGCGCCGCGGGACCCTTTCGCCCTGCGGTATATCGCGCTTTTGGTGTTTGTGATTGGCGGGCTTTTTGGCTCTGTGCAGGCGGTCCGCACGGGGCTGGGTGTCGCCTCCGTGCCGATTGCGGCAGGGCCTCAATGGGAGGCCTGGTTACAACCGCCTGCCATGACCCGCCGCCCGGTGATATATCTTAATGATGTGATCGGCGTTGAGTTGAGCGTGCCGCAAGACACGGTGGTTCTGGTGCGGCTCTACGGGGATGCGGGCCTGCACGCCATTGAGGAAACCCTGTCTGGCCGACCCAGCGACACGTTTGATGCGGCCGATCCAAGTCAGGAATTTCTCGTGACCCGTTCGGGCCGATTGGCCATTTCGGGGCCTGACGGCGCCGAGTGGCTGGTGTCGATGGTGCCAGATGCGCCGCCAGAGGTGGAGGTCATTGGCGAGATTGAACGCGATGCGGAGGGCAGTTTTTCGCTCAGCTTCACAGCGCGCGACGATGTGGCGGTCACAGCGGGCCGGGCATGGGTGCAGCTGAATATCGACGAGGTGGATCGCCGCTATGGGCTAGCGGCCGAACCTGCGCCGCAGCCGGATATCGAAATGACCCTGCCTTTGACCATTTCGGGCGATCGTGCGGAGTTCACGGAGGTCTTAACCGAGGATCTTTCCAAACATGTTTGGGCGCATTTGCCGGTCTCGCTCCGTCTCGAGGTGGAAGACATGCGCGGGCAATTGGGGCAATCGGCGGCGTTAGAGATGGCTTTGCCGGCCCGCAATTTCTTTGATCCCCTTGCCAAGGCTTTGGTTGAGCAGCGCCGGGACTTGCTGTGGTCTCATCGCAACCAAAGGCGCGTGGCGCAGCTGTTGCGCGCGATATCACAGGCTCCTGAAGCGCTGTTTCGCGATGTGGAAGATGCTGAAATTTTGGCCAATATAATCCAAGATTTGGAGGCGGGTACGGATCTTGAGGCCGCAGCCGAGCTGCTTTGGATATTGGCGCTTGAGGTCGAGGACGGTGATTTGGAGCAGGCCGCGCAAAAGCTCGCTCGGGCGCAAGATAAACTGTCCGAGGCGATCAGAAACGGTGCCACGCCAGAAGAAATCGCGCGGCTGATGGATGAATTGCGCCAAGCGCAGCGAGAATATTTCAAAGAATTTGCCGAACGCAACCCGCCCTCTGAGCAGCCCGAGCGCCTGCCGAATGATGAGGCAGTGTCAGAGGACCAATTGCAAGAGATGATGGATCGTTTGCAGCAGCTCATGGAAGAGGGTCGTATGGCCGAGGCGCAGGAGCTTTTGGAAGAGATTAACCGTTTGATGCAAAATCTTCAAATGACCCCGGGGCAATCGGGCGGATATGGGCAGGAGGGTCAAGAGGGCGGCAGGCAACAGATGGAAGATCTCGCCGACAGTCTGCGCCAGCAGCAGGAGCTGTCGGACCAAACCTTCCGTGATCTACAAGTCCAAACCCCTGGCGATCAACCTGGCGGCGAAGGCACAGAGGGGGGCAATAATCCCGGCGAAGACGGGCCATCTTCCCAAGGCAGTTTACCTGAGCAACAAAAACAATTGGAGCGCGAGGTGGAGCGGCAAAGGGGCAATTTGCCCGGTGCCGGCACCGAGGCAGGGCAGGCGGCCCGCCGGGCGCTCGATGAGGCCGCAGAGGCCATGGATCAAGCCGCTGAAGATTTGCGCGCCGGAGATCTGCCAGGCGCATTGGACAATCAATCGGACGCCATTGACGCGCTGCGCGAAGCCATGCGCCGCTTGGGCGAAACGCTGGAGGAGCAGGCCGCCCCCGGACAGGGCGCCACCCCCAATGACCGCCGGGCCGAGGGGCAATCGCGAATCCCATCGGCGCGCGATCCTCTGGGGCGCGATGTTGGGGGCAATGGTCAGTTGGGCGCAGGCGAGCAAATGGTGCCGCAGGAAGAATTGCGTTTGCGCTCGCAAGAATTGATGGAAGAAATTCGTCGCCGGGCCGGTGCGCTCGAACGTCCAGAGGCGGAGCGCAACTATCTTCAACGGCTGCTGGATCGTTTTTAACTGGCCCAGCTGGCAAAAGGCGGTGCAGCTTTTAGAGGCTAAAACTCATGCGATAGTCCAAAATGGCCCTTAAACCCTGCTGCAACCACTGGCGTAGATCATCGACCCAAAACACATAGGCATTGAGACGATCGGTTTGGCTGGGAAAAGTTTCGGTGAGTTGCGGCGCGAAGATATATATCGCGGTCAGCACGCCCAGGATCAAAAACGCGGCGACTGTGCCGCGTTGCTGGCTGTCGAGCGGGGCAACCTCCTCTGGAGCCTGGCTTGGCATCACGGGCTTTGTCAGGGCCGGCGCATCGTCGGCTGGGCTGATGAGCGGAGAAATTTCAACCCTATCAATGGGTGGCAGTTGCTTCGAGACCGGCGCGGGATCGGCCTGTGGACGCGGCGCTGAGGCTGGCTCGGGTGCTGTGTCATTGGCCCCGCGCGTTTCCGCCTTGCGGGCCTCCATCTCACGCTGCACCTCCTGTTGTAGGATGCTGCTGACCTTGGGATCAATCGAGGTGCGCGCGCGTGGGGGGGTGTCGGCGGGGACAAACCAAGTCTCTTGGCACCCAGAGCATTGCACATCCCGCCCCTCTGCCGGAATTACATCGTCGGGAATTTCATATTCCGCATCGCAATTGGGGCAGAGTAAACGCACCGAGGCCTCGATTCTATTTCGTGTCCAGGATGTAGACGATATCGACACTGTAACGCTACAGGTGGCGCACTGAAAGTACCATCGTTTTTGCACCACTTGCAAATTCCTGCCGATGCCCCGCGACCGGGTTTCACAGCGCTGTAAATACGCCCAATGACGCTGGTTTTGCTCGACGTTTGCTCCTATACCAAGAGCAAGAAACCGATAAGGAGCCGTTATGGCCTATGCAGTGCAATGGATTCGCTCTTTGCTGTTCAACATACAGATGTATGTGGCCATGGTCATTGTGGCCATCGTCTTTCTGATTCCCATGATCCTCAGCCAAAAAGGCGCCTCCTATGCCGCCAATGTCTATTGCTGGTGGGTGGTGTGGTCCGCCCGGTGGATGATCGGCCTAAAAGTCCAAGTGCGCGGCACCGTCCCAAAAGGCGAAGTTTTGATTGCCGCCAAGCACCAATCTTTTTTCGACATCATTGTGATATACAATTGCCTCGATCGGTCGAAATTCATCATGAAGCGGCAGCTGCTGTTTACACCCATTGTCGGTCAATACGCCTATCGTTTGGGATGTGTGCCTGTGAATCGTGGCAAGGGGGCCGCAGCCATCCGGAAAATGGTGGCCGATGTTGCCTCGGGCCGCGTGGCGCCAGGGCAATTGGTGATCTACCCGCAAGGCACGCGCGTCGCGCCAGGCGATAAGAAGGTCTATAAAATGGGCTCGGGTGTGCTGTATCGCGAATTGCAGCAAGACTGCGTACCTGTGGCTTTAAATACCGGGATCTTCTGGCCCAAGCGCAGCGTGTACCGCAAGCCGGGCATCGCGACCGTGGAGTTCATGGAGCCGATCCCAAAGGGCAAGCCTGTGGCGGAGTTCATGGAATTGATGGAAGCCGCCGTGGAAGGGCGCTCACGCGAATTGATGGCCGAGGTGGGGTTTTACGAGTGAGGCTGTGCCGAGGGGCTAGGCCATCAACCCGCGGCGGAATTCCGAGACAGAGAAGGTTCAAATTGGACATGGCATGGCAGCGCTGCGCCCGCCTGAAATGCGGTGCATGGTGCGAAAATCAACGTCGCAGATGATGCGTGAAAGGCCGGGCAGGGTGGCAATGCGTGACGATTTTTGCCGACAAGTGTTGAAGTGAATTTGGCCTTGCAGTCGCGTTTTTTGGCTTCTACGGTGTGACCCAATATATCACAAGGAGCGTAAAATGCACTTTGGATACAGCATTATATATGTTGCGAATGTTCCTGAAACCCTGGCCTTCTATGACAAGGCAGTCAGCGCCGGCGCGGTGGCTGTGACCGCACCGCAGACAAAGCCTTGGGGGCAAATTGTAGCATATATGCGCGACAATACTGGATGCATTGTCGAAATTTGCACGCCGGTCGGGGGATGACAGATGGTGTTTCATCGGTGCATTTCGCACAATACCGGCAGCAAATTTGGTGTGGCTGGTGATGCGGCATTCGGAGTTTCAAGGCAATTGGGGGTGACATGAGGGATCGGATTTCAAATTTGAGGCAGCTTGAGGCGCTTTATGACGCGCCGTCGCGCAACAGCCTGATCAAAGTCGCGCGCCATATTACGCCGGAATATGGCGCTTGGATTGAGGCGGCGCGGTTTTGTGTTTTGAGTACAGTGGGCACAGGTGGCACCGATGGCAGCCCGCGCGGGGATGAGGGTCCAGTTGTGCATATTCAAGATCCGCAGACCCTCCTTATGCCCGACTGGCGCGGAAATAATCGGTTGGATTCCCTGCGCAATATCGTCCAGGATGGCCGGGTGTCTCTTATGTTCATGGTGCCCGGAAATTCGAATGTGGTGCGCGTTAATGGTGATGCGCATCTGTCGGTGTCTGCGGCGCATCTTGCGAGGTTTGAGCGCAAGGGCCAGCGGCCAAGCAGCCTTGTGGTGATATCGGTATCGGAGGTTTACGGCCAATGCGCCCGGGCGATCTTGCGGTCGGAGCTGTGGCGCGGGCAGGCCGCGCCTGAATTGCCAAGCATGGGAGATATCTTGCAGGCGCAAACGGCCGGTGAGGCCGAACCATCGGCCCGGATCGACAGTGCGACCTATGAAACAGACTGGCAAGCCCGGGTGACAAAATCCCTATGGTGAGCGGCGCGCGGCCTCAGCTGGCCAGACCCTTGGTGCCGATATCAAGGAATTTTTGCCGCCGATCTTTCATCAAACTGTCAGGCTTTTTCTTGCCAAGCTCGTCGAGCAATTTGGCCAAGGTCTGTCCGACCGCTTGTATGGTGGATTTCGGGTCGCGATGCGCGCCGCCCTTGGGTTCTGCAATGATTTGATCGCAAATGCCCAAAGTCGCAAGATCCTGCGCGGTTAGACGCAGCGCCTCGGCCGCTTCGCGCATTTTTTCCGAGTCCTTCCACAGGATGGAGGCGCAGCCCTCCGGGCTGATAACGGAGTAAATTGAATGCTCAAGCATCACCAAACGGTTGGCCGTGGCGAGGGCCACCGCCCCACCGGATCCGCCTTCGCCAATGATGACCGAGATCAGCGGCACCTTGAGCTGAAGGCATTTCTCCGTTGAGCGCGCAATCGCCTCCGATTGACCGCGTTCTTCTGCGCCTTTTCCAGGAAAGGCGCCGGGCGTATCGACCAGGGAGATGACGGGTAGGCCAAAACGGTTGGCCAAATCCATCAAGCGAATGGCTTTGCGATAGCCTTCTGGCCGCGCCATGCCAAAATTTCGGGCGATGCGGGATTTGGTATCATGGCCTTTTTCATGGCCGATGACCATAACAGGCCGGTCGCCCAGACGGGCCAGCCCGCCCATAATCGAGTGATCATCGGCAAAATTGCGATCCCCGGCCAGCGGGGTGTATTCTTGGAACAGCTCCTGGATATAATCTTTACAATGAGGCCGATCAGGATGGCGCGCCACCAGACATTTGCGCCAAGGGGAGAGTTTGGAATAGAGCTCATCGAGCATGGTCCGCGCTTTTTTGTCCAGCGCCTTGGCCTCGGCTTCAATGTCCATATCCTCATTGTCACGGCCCATAGCGCGCAGCTCTTCAGCCTTGCCTTCGATTTCTGCCAAAGGGCGTTCAAATTCAAGATAGTTGGTCATGTCTGGCCTCAAAATGACGATTTGAGACCTATATGACCTCGGCGGCTCCAAAGTGCAACAGAACTGCGTCAGATCGGCAAGTTTTGCCCAACCGCTTGGCTTTAGGCGCTGTTGATCATTTCATATTGTCGAACAATCACTTCGGCCTGTTTGATGGAGGCGATATCCACCAAGCGGCCTTTATAGACCGTGGCGCCTTCGCCGTTTTCTTTGGCCTTTTGCATGGCGGCGAGAATGTCGCGGGCCTCGGCGACAGCTTCTTGCGAAGGGGTAAAAACCTCATTGGCCAGGGCGATTTGCTTGGGATGGATCGCCCATTTGCCAACCATGCCCAGAGTGGCGGAGCGGCGCGCTTGGGCGCGAAAACCTGCGTCGTCGCTAAAGTCGCCAAAAGGCCCATCAACGGGCAAAACCCCATGAGTGCGACAGGCCGCAACGATAGCCGCCTGCGCCCAGTGCCACGGATCTGACCAATGTTTGCTCTCGCCATGCTGCATATAGTAATTTTCTTGTGTGCCACCGATGCCCGTGGTCTGCATGCCCATGGAGGCGGCAAAATCAGCTGCGCCCAGGGACATCGCCACAAGCCGCGGTGAGCTGGCGGCAATCTCTTCGACATGGGCCAGACCCGCAGCGCTTTCGATGATGACCTCAAAGGTGATGGGTTTGCGCCGCCCCTTGGCGGTTTCAATGGCAGTGGCCAAGGCATCGACGGCGTAGACATCAGCGGCACAGCCGACCTTTGGGATCATGATTTGATCAAGCCGGTCTGAGGCGCGCTCCAAAAGATCGACAACGTCGCGGTACCAATAGGGCGTGTCCAGACCGTTGATCCGCACCGAGAGGGTTTTGGTGCCCCACTCCACCTCATGGGTCGCTTGAATGATGTTTTCGCGTGCGCTGTCTTTGTCGCTGGGCGCCACGCTGTCTTCGAGATCGAGATTAATCACATCTGCGGCACTGGCTGCCATTTTCTCAAAAAGGGCGACGCGTGAGCCGGGGCCGAACAATTGGCAGCGATTTGGGCGCGAGACAGGCGTGGGTTGCAGGCGAAATGACATATTGGACCTCGAGTAAGGAAATTTCAAGATGAGCTATTTTTGCAATATAATCTTGCGCGGATGGTCGCAAGCGCAATCGTGTCCACCGGGGCTTTGGGATGATTCTGTGGCGCATACCGAATGGATAAAGTGGAAGATCCAAAAAAAATCACTCATGGGCAATAATATCCCATTAATAGAATCAATAATCGAATAAATACCCAGTAGGGGGCATTTAATCGGCCAATAATGGGTGAAATTTTTCCATATGTGACGTAAATTGCGCGTAACAGAACCAGGAGATTGCCATGATCAAAACCCCTTATTTATTGTTCCTTGGCGATGCGCCAGATCAGCTCGCCGCCAAAGTTGCCATCGGCATTAAAGATTGGCGCCCTGAGAATGCTGTGGCGCAGTATCGCATGCCGGGATGCGGCGCGGATCTTGGGATCGCTGATATGTCGTTGCGCGAGGCAAAGGACGCGGGGGCGAAGACTTTGGTCGTTGGTGTGGCCAATCGTGGTGGGGTGATTTCGGAGGCTTGGAAATCTATTCTCAAAGAGGCTCTGGCAATGGGCTATGATCTGGCGTCAGGCCTGCACAATTTGCTGCGCGATGAAGCTGATTTGGTGGAAACCGCCGCAAAATATGGCTGCGAGCTGCATGATGTGCGCGTGCCCTCTGTGCAATATCCGATCGCCAATGGCAAAAAGCGCAGCGGCAAACGCTGCTTGACCGTGGGGACGGATTGCTCTGTGGGCAAGATGTATACGGCGATGGCGATGGATGCAGAGATGCGTAAGCGCGGGTTGAAATCCAGCTTCCGTGCGACGGGACAAACGGGGATTTTGATCACCGGCGGCGGTGTGCCTTTGGATGCCGTGATTGCCGATTTTATGGCGGGTTCCGTGGAATATTTAACACCGGACAATGACGCAGATCATTGGGATCACATTGAGGGGCAGGGCAGCTTGTTTCATGTGTCCTATTCGGGCGTGACATTGGCCCTCATTCATGGTGGTCAGCCTGACGCGCTGATCTTGGGCCATGAGCCGACGCGCAGCCATATGCGCGGATTGCCAGACTATCAGCAGCCGAGCTTGGAAGCGCTGCGCGATATGGCCTTGGCCCTGGCGCGGGTGGCCAATCCTGCCTGTCAGGTTGTTGGCATTTCGGTCAATACCCAACATATGTCTGAGGCTGCGGCCCTGAGCTATTTGGCGGAAGTGGAAGCGCGTATGGGACTGCCCACGGTGGATCCCATTCGCATCGGGGCTGGCCGCTTGGTCGATGCGTTGATGGCGCTTTGATCCCAAGGAGCGGAGCCTGCCGGCGCCGCACAGCTCTATGCCTGTCGGGCGGCCTTGCCGCTTGACAGGCCCGGGCTGTCGCGACAGCCTATGCGGTAAAGGACATAAGGATGGGTATGCGGATCACGGTTCAGCCAGAGACGTTTCAATTGGCGCAGGTTTTCACAATTTCGCGGGGCTCGCGCAGTCAGGCCGAGGTCTTGACGGTTCGGATTGAGAAAGACGGGGTTATGGGCTGGGGCGAATGTGTGCCCTACGCGCGCTATGGCGAGAGCCTGGCTTCTGTGACTGCGCAGATCGACGCGCTTGGCGATATCTCGCATGAGGAGCTGGCCGAGGCCTTGCCGGCGGGTGCGGCGCGCAATGCGGTTGATTGCGCGTTTTGGGATCTTGCGGCCAAGACCAGCGGCGTTCCAGTGGCCCAGCGCATTGGCCTGCAAAACCTTCAGCCGCAAATCACCGCCTATACGCTGTCTTTGGACAGCCCGGAGGCAATGGAGCGTCATGCCCGGCTCAATGCGCATCGGCCTTTGCTAAAAATCAAGCTGGGAACGCCGGATGATATGCCTCGGCTTGAGGCGGTACGGCGCGGCGCGCCCAAGGCACGGATCATTGTGGACGCCAATGAAGGATGGAGTGCTGAGGTCTACTCCGATCTCGCGCCGCATTTGTTGCGCCTTGGGGTCGAATTGGTCGAACAGCCTTTGCCAGCATCAGAGGATCACGCGCTTTTGGGCCTCGCGCGGCCCTTGCCGATTTGCGCCGATGAGAGTTGCCATGACCGGAGCTCTTTGCCGCATATGCGCGGGAAGTATGATTATGCCAATATCAAATTGGATAAGACGGGCGGCTTGACGGAGGCCCTTGCCCTGCGCGATGCAGCGCTGGAGGCGGGTTTTGGTTTGATGGTCGGGTGTATGGTCGGCAGTTCGCTGGCGATGGCCCCAGCCGTGCTTTTGGCACAGGCCGCGCAGTTTACCGATCTTGACGGGCCGCTGCTTTTGGCCGAAGACCGAGATCACGCTTTGAAATTTGACACAGACGGTGTGCATCCGCCCGTCGCTGCCTTGTGGGGATAGACCAATGACACGCACCGTATATGTAAACGGCACCTATTTGCCGGAAAATGAAGCGACGGTTTCCATATTTGACCGAGGCTTTCTTTTTGCCGATGGCGTCTATGAGGTGACATCGGTTTTGGATGGAAAGCTGATTGATTTTGATGGCCATGCGCGGCGTTTGGCGCGCTCTTTGGGCGAGCTGGGCATGCGCAACCCGATCGAGACCGAAGAGTTGCTTGAGGTGCATCGGGAGTTGGTCCGGGCCAATGATATCGTCGAGGGGCTGATCTATTTGCAGATCACCCGCGGTGCGGCGGCTGATCGCGATTTTGCCTACCCCAGTGAAGATACGCCGCCAACCATCGTTTTGTTCACACAAAGCAAGCCCGGTCTGGCTGACAGCCCGATGGCCAAGACAGGCATTAAGGTTATTTCTATTGAGGACCAGCGCTGGGCCCGCCGGGACATCAAGACGGTTCAGTTGCTCTATCCTTCGATGGGCAAGATGATTGCCAAAGCGGCCGGCTGCGATGATGCTTGGATGGTGGAGGATGGCGCTGTGACCGAAGGCACCTCCAACAATGCCTATATCGTCAAGGGTGGCAAGATTATCACCCGGCATCTGTCGAATGACATTTTGCATGGTATCACCCGCGCCGCGGTGCTGCGGTTTGCCCGCGAAGCGCAAATGGAAGTGGAAGAACGCGCTTTCACAGTGGCCGAGGCGCAGGATGCGGATGAGGCCTTTTTCACCTCGGCTTCTGCCTTTGTGATGCCAGTGGTTGAGCTGGATGGGGTGGCGATTGGAGCGGGCACACCGGGGCCTGTGGCGACACGGTTGCGGGAAATCTATCTCGACGAGTCGCGTAAAGTGGCAATTTAACCGCATATCGCAGGTGCCCCGTGCTGGGCCGCCTGCTTTCTCTTGCTCGAATCTATGAAATACAGTTTGTTAGCCGAGCAAGGGTATTGTTGTGGCTTTCAGAACGAAAATTGGATTAATCGCGTTTTGCGTGGGATTGAGCGCTTTGGGATGGTTGGCCTATACCAGTTGGCTGAACCGCATAGAGGCGCGTATTGTGCAAAGGGTCAATTTGGATGGGCTTGATCTGGCCCACCCATTGCAGATCTCGGTCAATGGGCGCGTGGTGACGATTTCAGGCTGGGTCAATTCTGAGCAAGAGCGGACGCGGGTGCTGCGCCATTTGCAGCCCCATGAAGCGGATATTACGGTCGAAGATCGCATGTCGGTCTTGGCTGAGGCCAGCCCCTATGTGACCCAGATTATCCGCGATGCGCAGGGGCTAAAGGTGTCGGGCTATGCGCCCAGCGAAGCGGCGCTTGCCGCTGTTGCGGCGCAGATCGGCGCGGGCGAGGTAGATTTGCGTTTGGCTGCTGGCATATCAGAGGAGCGGTGGCGCAAGGCAATGGACCGCGTTCTTAAAAGCCTATCACATGTGCAAACTGCGACAGTGCGGCTCGAAGACAGCCAGCTTCACTTGACCGCGACGGCGCGATTGGCTGAGGATGCGCAAACCGCGCTTGCGGCTTTGCCCGAGGGATTTGAGAACAAACTGGCGATTGAGGTTCTCGATGACGGTCAGCCCTTCGCGCTTTCGGTTCAGCTGTCACAGGAGCAGCTCACGGCTGCGGGTAAGTTTCCGACCGGACTATTGCCGCAAATTGTGCCGGAGACGATGGGGCGACCGGCGCAGGCGTTGCGCATTGAGCAGGCGAGAATTGACGATGCGGATGGTCAGTTTACCCAAGCGGTGCAGGCCGCATTGCGGGCCATGGCGCAGCTGCGATTGGGCGAGCTTAACGTGTCACGGGAGAGAATTGAAATCACCGGCATGGTCAGCCGTGCGGGACTCCTGCGCGCCGAGCGTGCTTTGCGGAAAAGACCTGTGACCACCGAGTTGCTGCGCCGCCTGGAGATTTACGATGACGGCAAGCCGTTCTACCTCTTAGCGGAATTTGATGGCGCCGAAGTCCAGTTTCGCGGCAAGATTCCCTATGGGGTGAACCTACCCGCGGTGACCTCGGGCTTTGCATTGCTGCGGTCCGAAGATGTGGTGCAGGCGGAGATCACGGACGGCGCGCGCGATTGGACAGGCGCTTTGGCTGCGGGCCTGGCGGCTCTGCGTGAGATGCAAACTGGCCGTTTGATGGTGGCACCGGGGTCGCTGCACCTGTCGGGCCGTGTCGCCACCGCGGAAATACAGGCGAGAATCGAGGCGCATTTGGCCCGAAAGCCAGCGGAATTTTTGCTCACACGCCGGTTTGATCTGTTGGATGACGGCACGCCGCCCGATTTTACACTTTCTTATGATGCGCAAAGCGGCGCGCGCCTGTCGGGAAAATTGCCCAAGGATTTGGACGCCACGCAGATTGCTCAGATCATGCAGCTGCCCTATGTCGAGGATTCGGCCCAGCTGGGCTTGATAGGACGGGCGGATTTTACCCAAGGCGTCCTGAGAGTTTTGGCCGATTGGCTGTGGCATTTTGATCAGTTTGAGTTTCAGTATTCCGCAGGGCAACTGGCTTTTAAGGGGGTGGCGGCGCCGGGGGTGGCGCCAGAGGATTTGGTCGCAGCTTTGTCGTCGCGGTTCGTGATTGCGACCGAAATCACAGCGGCCTCGCCAACTGCGGATATCGGCGCAGAGCGCATTCATGCGCGCAGTGGGCTTTTGGAACGCCGGGTGCCGGGAGCCTGGGTGCCGGTCTATAGTTTTGAGCCGACAATCGCGCTGTGCAGCGCTGCAACATCAGATATTTTGGAGCAGGAACACCTCAGTTTTAAAAAAGGTCTTGCGCGCTTTGACCTCAACGCCGCACCGGCATTGGCCCGGTTGGCTGGGGTGATCGGTCATTGTTTGCAAAACTCCGCGCTGCGGGTTGATGCGGTCGACCATAGTTTCTCGCAGCAAAGCGAGGCAAAAAATGACCGCCTCAGCCGGGCAAGGGCCAGGGCATTGGTCGCGGAACTCACTGCGCGCGGCCTGACCAAGGACCGCATTCGCCCTCGGGGCTTCGGAGACCGCAGGCCGCATGACGCGCTGCAGCCGTCTTTTGCCCAGCCTGCGGACCGTATCGAGTTCATTTGGGCCGAGCAGCCATGACACGATCACACGGGGGAGGCGCGCATGTTTGAAGGTTGGATGTTTCTTGTCACTGAAATTTGGGTCTTGCTTCTCTTGGCGGCTTTGTTGGGCTTATTTTGTGGCTGGATCATCTGGGGATTTGGCAAAAAACCGAAGGCGCATGGGCCTGGCGATGGCGCGGTTGCGGGCAAAACCCGGCCGCCTTTGGAACCCGTAGTGGTGACAGATGCGCCCCCCTTGCCGGCGGGCTTCAATATGGATGTCGCCCCTGATGATCTGCGGCGTATCAGGGGGATTGGTCCCAAAATTGAGGCGCAATGTCACCGGCTCGGCATTTATTCCTATGCGCAAATTGCCGCTTGGACGGCGGAAGATATCGCTCATATTGATGTGCAACTGCGCGGATTTGAAGGCCGGGCGAGCCGGGATGATTGGGTGTCTGAGGCAAAGGCCCTGATGGTTGAAAAAGGCCAGTCCTAGTCGTGGCTCTTGGCAAATTTTGCCTGGGCTTCTGGGCTGGCCTCCGTTTGATGGGCGTCTTTCCAACGCTCAAAGGGCATGCCGTAGAAAACTTCGCGCGCCTCGGCTTTGCTCATGTTCACACCCGCCTCTTCTGCGGCCTCTTGATACCAACGCGACAGGCAATTGCGGCAAAAACCAGTCAGGTTCATCATGTCAATGTTTTGCACATCGGGACGGTCTTGGATGAGATGGTGCTGCAGGCGGCGGAAGGCGGCGGCTTCAAGGTCTCGTTTTAACTCAGCTTCCATTGGGGTCATCCTTGTGATGGGGTCTGTGATTGTTGTATTTCTGCCAGGGCTGATTGCAGAAGGGGCGCCAAGAGCGCGGCCCAAACCTTCTGGCCCTCAGATGTTTCGATTAAATCATTTCTGACTTCAATCAAGATATTGAGCCGCCCATGACGAAGGGCATGGCGGTCGATGCTGTCTCCGGGCAAATGCCCGTCATAGGGCTCATTAATGCCAACGGTCAGATCTCCGCGCGCTTGCAGACGTGCGATGACCGGATCGGCCAGGCGGCGGTCGGCAGCAAAGAGGATGCCGATTTCCCACGGCCGTTTTGGTCGACCGACAAGCTGCGGCGTGAAAGAATGGATGGCGACAATGGCGGGTTCGGAGGCCACCAGTTGCGCATAGGCCGCATGATAGGGCCGGTGATAAGACTCAAGCCTGCGCGACAGCTCGGCGTGATCGGCGTGACGATTGCCAGGAATCACGCTGCCGTCGTAGAGTTTCATCAGCAAAGTGGGGTCATCTTCGCCCCGGTTGGGATCAATCACCAAACGGGAAAAATTGCTGCATAGAACCGGTGCCATTAAATGCCGGCCCAGCGCCAAGCTGAGCCCTTTGGCCCCCACATCATAGGCAATGTGGCGGTTCATATCCTCTGCGGTTAATCCGAGGCTGCCGTTGTTTATCTCCTGCGGCACGCGATTGGTTGCGTGATCACATGTAATAAGCCATGGCCCTTTACGCTCGGCTCCTGTAATGGAAAAAGGGAATTCGTCGCTCATGCCCCCTTTTAGCTGAGTTGCGTAGGGATGTGAATTGGGGCATTAGGGGCTCAACATGATAGCGATAACATAAAAGAGTTCTTTGCATGAAACGTGATAGAAATGTAAAAATCGTCGCCACACTGGGTCCGGCGTCAAATGATTATGACATGATCCGGGCTTTACATGAGGCAGGTGCCGATGTTTTTCGTCTCAATATGTCCCATGGGGATCATTCCGAGATTGCCGCACGCCATGCGATTATCCGCCAGGTGGAGCAAGATGTGAACAGCCCCATCGCGATCTTGGCGGATCTACAAGGGCCGAAGCTGCGGGTGGGAACCTTTGCAAAGGGCGAAGAAGAGTTGCAAACTGGCGCATCTTTTCGTTTGGATTTGCAAGATCTGTCGGGCGATATCAATCGCGTGACTCTCCCGCATCCAGAGATTTTTCAGGCGCTGGAGCCGGGAGCACGGCTCTTGGTCAATGATGGCAAGATTCGGTTGAAGGTGCAAAGCTGCGGCTCTGATTTTGCAGAATGTGTGGTCGAAGCGGGCGGGATGATTTCAAACCGCAAAGGTGTGAATGTGCCGGATGTGGTTTTGCCGCTCAAAGCCCTTTCTGTCAAAGATAGAGCGGATCTGGAATTTGCCTGTAATTTGGGCGTCGATTGGCTGGCGCTGTCCTTCGTTCAGCGCCCGGAAGATGTCTACGAAGCGCGCGCTTTGGCCAATGGTCGGGCTGCCGTTTTGTCAAAGATTGAAAAACCTGCGGCTGTGGCGGCCTTTGATGAGATTTTACGCGTCAGCGACGGGATCATGGTGGCGCGCGGCGATCTGGGGGTTGAGCTTCCGGTGCAGGCGGTGCCGCCTATTCAAAAGCAATTGGTGCGCAAATGCCGGGCCGCGGCCAAGCCGGTGATTGTCGCGACACAGATGCTGGAAAGTATGATTGAAAGTCCCATGCCGACTCGCGCCGAGGTCAGCGATGTTGCCAATTCTATTTATGAGGGCACAGATGCGATTATGCTTTCGGCGGAATCGGCTGCGGGCCTGTTTCCCATTGAAGCGGTCACCACGATGAACAATGTGGCCATCGAGGTTGAACGCGACCCAACCTATACGGCGATTTTAGAGGCCAGCCGGAGTGTGCAGGGCAAATCTGTGGCCGATAGTATTGTGGCTGCCGCGCGAGAAATCGCCGAAACTACGGATGTTAAAGCGATTGCATGCTTTACCTCTTCGGGCACAACTGCCAGTTTAACTGCGCGGGAACGCCCGCGGGTTCCGATTATTGCTTTGACGGCAAATATCAGTACGGCGCGGCGTTTGAGCCTGACCTGGGGCACGAATTGTGTGATCACCGGGCCTGTAGATCGCTTTAAAACTGCGGTTGTGGCGGCTGTACGCGCCGCAGTCAGCCAAGGTTTTGCCCAAGAGAGCGATCAAATCACCGTGACAGCTGGTGTGCCCTTCAACCAAGCTGGCACAACGAATATTTTGCGCGTTGCGCCTTGTGAGGAGCGGTTGATCTTCCGATCTGAACCGGACAGCTAATGGATTCAAATTTGGCTTTAATGATCGCCGGTGGCATTATTTTATCCATATTCGGTGTCATTAGTGCGCTTAACGCCTCGATTGAGGAGCGCTCCGCGCGTTTGGGGCAGGGACTCTTTGTCTTAGGTATTGGGATGGTGGCTTGGTCATGGATCATGGCGCCCGATGGGCTGACTATTTCTGATATTCCGCAGGCTTTTTTGATCGCTTTGGTGGCTTTGGTGAAATAGCATTTACCGCTTGCTCTTGTAGGCATTCGCGCCTAAAAGCCAAGCTCTACCGCGAGACCGGCCGAACGTGGCATGCCGAGTCGCGCGTTCACGTTCTAAAATAGGAGATCGAAATGCCCAAAATGAAGACCAAGTCGAGCGCCAAAAAGCGCTTCAAAGTGTCTGCGACCGGTAAGGTCATGGCTGCACAAGCTGGCAAACGCCACGGTATGATCAAACGTACTCGCAAATTCATTCGTGACGCCCGCGGCACGACCACTCTGTCTGCTCCTGACGCGAAGATCGTCAAGAGCTACATGCCCTACGACCGTTAAGGAGGTTTACAGAGATGTCACGTGTTAAAGGTGGGACAGTAACCCACGCCCGTCACAAGAAAATCATCAAAGCTGCCAAAGGCTATTCCGGTCGCCGGAAGAATCTTTACAGAACAGCGACCCAGGCGGTCGATAAGGCCAACCAATACGCCACGCGCGACCGCAAGGCCCGCAAGCGTAATTTCCGGAGCCTGTGGATCCAGCGTATCAATGCGGCATGCCGCAGCCATGACGAGACCTTGTCCTACAGTCGCTTCATCAACGGCCTGTCTTTGGCCGGTATCGAAGTGGATCGCAAAGTTTTGGCCGATCTGGCGGTCCACGAACCTGACGCCTTCGGCGCCATCGTGTCCAAAGCGCAGGCTGCTCTGGCCTAACTCAGCCTACAGAAAATTGAGATGCAGCCTCGGAGTAAATCCGGGGCTGTTTTCGTTTTAGCTGATCGATATCAGTTATTTAGAACACTTTTCTAAAATTTTTGACAAATGAATTTTCGACGTTTAGCGTTCCTTATATTTTAATGAGTTATTTTGACATTCGTCAGACAACGAAAAAATGAAATTTTAAAATTGGATTTTTTATGCTTCGTTTTGCTTCCGCTCGTGCGCTATGCCTCCTTGCCTCTACAGCACTTGTTCCACTGAACGCAAAAGCTCAAGACCTAGATCTGTCAGTCTGGTTGCACAGGGCATTGGCGCAATCCTCTGAAGCTCGACAGGCTCCGCTTACCTTGTCTCTTTCCCCGAGCCTGAGCACTGCGATCGGCAATGCTACGGTGGCCGGCGTTGGGTTGTCTGTGGTTGGCGCCCTAGCCCTGCGCCAAACGGACCAAGTCTCGGGCGGTGGGGGAAGCCTGTCGCAAAATGCGCTTCCCGCGGGCGATTACCGCGACACGACGCAGGGGGTCTATGGCACTGAATACCGCTACAATGCGAATTTGGCTCAATTGAATGTTTTGCCGCTGAACAACTACGGCTACGACGGCACTGGGATCAATGTTGCGGTGGTGGATTCTGGTATCGACGCCAGTCACCCTGAGTTTCGGAATTCGACGATCTATGGCTATGATTTCTCAAATAGCGCAACGGGCTATGGTGGCGATCCAAATGGGCATGGAACGCATGTTGCGTCGATTATTGCCGGTGATGCGGATGGTACCGGAATGCGCGGGGTGCCTATGATGCCACTCTTTATTCTTATCGGGTAGATGCAGATGGGGACGGAACATTTGAAGCGCTCAACACCGATTCTCAAACTGCAGCTGTTGTGCGCCGCCATATCACGGACAATATTCAAGTCTCAAACAACAGCTGGGGCAGGAAAGGGGCCGTGACCAGCTATACGACCAGCCAAGTGCGCAGCACTTATCGTCGTAGTATTGCGGCTTTTGCTGATGCGCAGGCGGCGGGCACACTCTTCGTCTTTGCGGCGGGCAATTCTGGCAATTCTGAGGTGTCGATAAGTGGCGGTTTGCCTTTTCACGCGCCTGAACTGGTTGATGCTTGGCTGGTGGTTGTTGCATCAGATGAGAATGGCGTGGAAACCGGATTCACCAATCGCTGCGGCGTGGCGGCGGCGTTTTGTGTGACGGCTCCGGGCAATGGTGTTCTGGCGGCCGATGCGGGAACCAATGGCTATGTCTCCTTGAGTGGCACCTCGATGGCCGCGCCTTTCGTCAGCGGACTTGCCGCGGCTTTGATGGAAAAATTTCCAAACCTGACCCCAGCACAGATTGCCACACGGATCAAAACCACCGCCTCGCTTGCGCCCCTTGAGGGGTTTTTCGGGGAGACATTGGCCAAAGACGGTGCCGCCGTGATGCAGGCGATCTTCGGTCATGGTTTGGTCGATTCCGGCGCCGCTGCCGCTCAGATTGGCAATTTAACCTATGCATTTGGACCTGACGTAAGCCGCGGTCAGGACTTGAGCCAATCAAAACTCCCCCTGCCAGCCGGCGTGGGACGTGATTTGGCCAATCAAATCATGGCAGATAATTTTGTGGTGTTTGATTCCTTCGATAACGCGATGTTCACCGTGGCAGGATCTGAGGTTTTTGATGCCGCGGCCGCGGGCTTTGTGCCGAGCTACGATGCAGGGTCGCTTGAAAATAACGCGCCAGGCGGCGGCGTTAAGGCCCGTCGTGCCCTCCAGCCCCAGCCAAAAGACCAATTGATTTTCAGCTTTCTGCACCAGGGGGGGGACCCCAATCACCGCGGATTATTGGCAGGGGATGGCGGCTCTCTTCGCTCCGCAACCTTTCGTGGTTTCTGCCACCAAGCTGCGCATGAGTTGGGAGAGCCGCCCATCCCCCATAGCATCGCTGACACCGTTTTTTTCCTTTGGAAGCTTTGCGTTTAAGCAAGGTTCGGACCGATCGGTTGAGATTGGACTGGCCAGCAAGCTGCAGCTCGGCGGGGCCCTGGATCTGATTTCGTCGTTTTCAATTGGCGAGCAGCCTATCAATTTTGGTCTGGACGATCAAAAGGATCTCATCGGCCTCGTGAAAGTCGAATTGGGGATGAACGCAACGCTCAACGCCGCCAATCGGTTTTTCCTGCGTTACGAACAAAGCCGATACTCCGATAGAGTGGCCACAGTCTCTGACTTTGGCATGTCCGCGGCACGGGCAGAGAGCTGGATGATGGGGATCGAAACTCAGCTACCAGAGGCGGATTTGACCATCGGTCTGCGAAATGATTACGCTTTATCACACGGAACTGTCTCGCTCATGACGCCGGGCCGTATGTTGAAGGATGGGACAATCCTTTATGATCACAAGTCATACGGTCTTGGCCGCTCTGTGAACCTGCGTCCCGTCTTAGCAGTGCAGCATGACATATATGGCGGAACATTGAATTTTGGGGCAGATTTTGGCTCCTGGGATAGGACAGATTTGGAGGGGATCGAATTAAGCTTTTCGCGTCAGTTTTAGCCATTGCCTTTTTGTTCAATTGCAGCACAGATCCGCAATCCGCTGATTTTAGCTTTGTGGAATGGACCATCACATCCGATTTTCTGCCGGAGGGGCAGCGCCTGACCGCAGAGCAAATGCGGGAGCTACAGGACCGACTGGATTTGCCTATCGCGTCGACGGGCATGGTTTACGCCAGTGACATCCTTGGCAACACCGCGATGGAAGGCGAATTGACGATTGAGCGCATGGACGCCAAGGGCGCGGAGGTGAGTCTGACCTATCAGCAGGGCTCGGCAGTTGGGGCCACGGTGCTCAACCAGCGTGTGATTATGTTAAACTTGCCAAAGGATGTTCCGGTTAAAAGCTTCAAAATTATTTACCATCCTCCGGGCGGTGCCAAGAAAAATCTCGGAGGAAACTGACGCTGAGATTGCACGGAGCGTCCAAAAATCACAGCATTTATTGTGCATCCCACCTCTTTACCTGTCCTTGAGACGTAGGGTTTCCTTGGGTTATTGATGTTTGCATTCGCTTTTGCGGTGCTTTTGCCCTTGGCGGGTCGCTCAAATTCCATCATACGACGGTGATGATTTCGCGTTTGCTCAAAACCCTGTGGCAGCACCTCCGCTATATCCCGCTGCTGTCAGCCTTAACCATCTCCCGTGGTCGCGCCTTTGACCGCCGCGCTCAGGCTTTTGGGGGGTTGGTTGGTCTCCTCGTCCGATTTTTTCCCCTAGCACGCCGGCGCGTTGAGACTGAATTGCGGCGTGTCTATCCGAATATGCCGCGCCGGGAGCGGTTGGATCTGTGCCGCAATATGGGCCGCAATATGGGCCGCACCCTGTATGAAATCCTGCATTGCAGCGAATTTCAAACCCTACACCACCGCAACACCGTGTCCGGCCCCGGGCTTGCCGCCCTGCAAAAGGCTCATGCCGAGGGCAAGGGGGCCATCATCGTCTCTGGCCATTTCGGCCAATGGGAGGCTGTGCGCTCCACACTCAAATCATTAGGGTTAGAGACGGGCGCCGTCTATCGGCCGCAAACCAACCGCCATTATGAGCGGCGCTTGTATTCGGGCATCGCCGCGGGCGGCAAGCCTATTCTGGCCACTGGGAAAATTGGCACCCGCGCCCTGGTGCGCCATGTGCAATCTGGCGGTTTTATCGCAATTTTACTGGATGAGAAATATCCCGATGGGGTACGTTTGCCGTTTTTGGGGCAACCGGCGCTCACGGCTTTGGTCGCGGCGCAATTGGCGATCAAATATGATCTGCCGCTGGTGCCCGCATTCGGCACCCGCACCGAGGATGGCACGACATTCGCTGTGGATTTTGATGCTCCTATTCCCGCCACTGACAGCATCACGATGACCCAGGCCTTCAATGACAATCTATCAGCGCGGATTTTGGCCAATCCCGATCAATGGTATTGGTTGCTTGGCCGCTGGCAGGGCGCTTAGGGGACCTCCTAGGGCTCTCACCCCCGGCGCGGCCGGAAGTTTTGCGCAAGCGCCCTTGCTCGCGCCGCATAATCTCGCTAGCACGGGGCGCAATATAATTTGGAGGATCCGATGGATGATCTGCGCGAAAAATATTTAACCCTCATTTCAGCGGCGGCGGATGAAGCTGCCTTGGAAGAGCTGCGCGTTCAAGCTGTTGGGAAGAAGGGCGAGATCAGCCTGCAAATGCGGTCATTGGGCAAAATGTCGCCCGAAGAGCGGCAGGCGGCGGGCCCCGCGCTCAATGCGTTAAAGGATGAGGTGAATTCCGCCCTGAATGCGCGCAAATCGGCCATGGCGGATGCGGCCTTGGAAGAGCGTTTGCGCTCCGAATGGCTGGATGTCACACTGCCGGGGCGATCAAGGCCGGCTGGGACCATCCACCCAATTTCCCAAGTTTGGGAGGAAGTCACCGCGATTTTTGCGGATATGGGATTTTCCGTGGCTGAAGGGCCGCAGATCGAAACGGATTGGTATAATTTTGACGCGCTCAACATGCCCGGCCATCACCCCGCGCGCGCCGAGATGGACACCTTCTATACCCACAGAGCCGAGGGCGATGACCGCCCGCCGCATGTGCTGCGCACCCATACCAGCCCGGTTCAAATCCGCTCAATGGAAAAAATGGGCGCGCCGATGCGGGTGATCTGCCCCGGTCGGGTGTATCGGGCCGATTATGATCAGACCCATACGCCGATGTTTCATCAGGTTGAGGGTTTGGCGCTGGACACAGATATTTCCATGGCCAATTTGAAGTGGTGCCTCGAAGAATTCGTGAAAGCCTTCTTCGAAGTGGATGATGTCGAGCTGCGGTTCCGCGCTTCGCACTTCCCCTTTACGGAACCTTCCGCCGAGGTGGATATTCGCTGCTCCTGGGCAGATGGGCAGCTGAAAGTGGGCGAGGGGGATGATTGGCTCGAGATTTTGGGCTCTGGCATGGTGCATCCCAAAGTCTTGGCTGCGGGTGGAATTGATGCCGCGAAATATCAAGGCTTTGCCTTCGGAATGGGCATTGATCGGATCGCTATGCTGAAATACGGCATTCCTGATTTGCGGGCCTTTTTTGACAGCGACCTGCGCTGGCTGCGCCATTATGGTTTTGCGGCGCTGGATAAGCCGGGGTTGGTTAGCGGGCTGAGCCGATGATGCCGATCCAAGGGGCGTCATTGCTGTGACCTCATGACCCGGATTTTGATTGTCGATTCCAATGGGCCGGGATTGCCGGCCCTGGGGCCGGGCTTTGCTGCGGTCCTGACGGCAGTTTCGCGGCACATCACCTGCAGCCTCTGCGCGCCCTACTTGGGGCAGGCCCTGCCCGAAGGGGTGTTTGATGGGGTGGTGTTGACCGGGTCTGCGGTGCCATGGTGTGTCGATGCACCCGAGGGGCAGGTTCTGCGGGACATCTGGGACCAAGTTACCGGCTGGAAGGTGCCTATTTGGGGCTCTTGCAACGGCATGCAATTGGCCGCTTTTATGCTGGGGGGGCGTTGCGCCGCCTCGCCGCAGGGCGATGAAGATGGGCTGGCGGAGGCTATAACTCTAACCGACATTGGGCGCGTGCACCCTATGATGCAGGGGCGCGCCTACCAGTTTTGCGCGCCTTGCGTGCATCGCGACGAGGTGCAGCGCCTGCCCCATGGGGCGCGTCTGTTGGCGGGAAACGCCCATTCGCCGGTGCAGGCCTTTGCCTATGAAACCGCCGATATAAGCTTTTGGGGCACGCAGTATCACCCCGAATTTTCACTCGCAGAGGTTGCAGCTTGGCTGGCGGATCGTGGCAAATCACTGCCCGATACCGAAGAGCGGGACGGGCAGGGCGATCTAGCTCTTGCAACCCGGACCTTGGAATTGCAAAACTGGCTGGCACATGTCACATCGCGCCACAGAACCACAGGGGCAAGTTAATGAAATTCACACTGTCTTGGTTGAAAGACCATTTAGAGACCCAAGCGAGCTTGGATGAGATCACCTATGCTTTGACCGACTTGGGTCTGGAAGTGGAAGGGGTTGAAAATCCAGCGGCTAAGCTGGCGGCTTTCACGATTGGCAAGGTGATCCAGGCGGAACAACATCCGGATGCGGATAAGCTGCGGGTCTGTCAGGTGGAGACCGCGAATGGTGTGACGCAAATTATCTGCGGCGCGCCGAATGCGCGCGAGGGCATTACGGTCGTCGTGGCGGCGCCGGGCGTATATGTCCCGGGCATTGATACCACAATTGGTGTTGGCAAGATCCGCGGTATTGAGAGCTTTGGCATGATGTGCTCCGAGCGCGAGATGGAGTTGAGCGACGAGCATGATGGAATCATCGAGCTGGAGTCGGGCGATGTGGGACAAAGCTACGCCGATTGGCTGGCGCAGAACGATCCGGCGCGCGTCGATCCGGTGATTGAAATCGCCATCACGCCAAATCGTCCTGATGCCCTGGGCGTGCGCGGCATTGCCTGGGATTTGGCCGCGCGTGGCTTGGGCAAGTTGAAAGATCGCGATGTGACACCGGTGCCAGTCGGCTTCACCACTGATTTCTCCGTCTCGATTGATGAGGATACTTTAGACGGTTGTCCGATATTCTGCGGTCGGGTTATCCGTGGGGTCAAAAATGGCCCAAGCCCAGAATGGTTGCAACAGGCGCTGCGGGCCATCGGACTTCGGCCGATCAGTTTTCTGGTGGATGTCACCAATTTTTTCACCATGGATCGCAACCGGCCGTTGCATGTGTTTGATGCGGATAAAATTGCTGGAAATTTACGGGTGCACCGTGCCAGAGGCGGCGAAGAAATTGCTGCGCTGGACGAGAAAACCTATCAGTTTTCCGAAGGCCAAATGGTGATCAGCGATGACACCGGAGCGCAAAGCATCGCTGGCATCATGGGGGGGGCTGATACCGGGTGCTCGGACGATACGGTCACTGTCTTTGTTGAATCGGCCTATTGGAACCCGGTGCAGATTGCCTATGCAGGCCGCGGCTTGCAGATCAATTCTGATGCCCGTTACCGGTTTGAACGCGGTGTGGATCCTGCCTTCACGCAGGAAGGCTTGGAGCATGCGGTGCGCATGATCGTGGATCACGCCGGCGGCGAAGCCTCCCAGCTGATTCAAGCGGGCGCGGTGCCGAATACCGAACGGGCTTTCAAGTTGGATGTAGAGCGGGTTAAGTTGCTTGTGGGAATGGATATTCCCGAGCGGATGCAGCGCTCCACATTGACAGATCTTGGGTTCCGTCTTGAGGGCGATATGGCGCATGTGCCAAGCTGGCGACCAGATGTGATGGGAGAGGCGGATTTGGTGGAAGAGGTGGCGCGCATAGCCTCCTTGACCAAATTGGTGGGCAAGCCCTTGGCGCGGGTGGATTTGGGTGTGCCGAAGCCGGTATTGTCTCGGTCTCAGACGCGCGAGCAAACTGCGCGGCGCATGATTGCAGCATTGGGGTATAATGAATGCGTGACCTATAGCTTTATTGACCGAAAATCGGCGGAGATGTTTGGCGGTGGCTCGGATGCGACCATGCTGTCTAATCCTATCAGCTCAGAGATGAGCCATATGCGCCCGTCACTTTTGCCGGGGCTGCTCCATGCGGCGGCGCGCAATCAAGCGCGCGGTATTGCGGATATGGCCTTGTTCGAAGTGGGTCCGATCTGGCATGGCGGCGAGCCGGAAGATCAAGAGACCTTGGCCTGTGGAATTTTAGTTGGCCATACCGGTCCGAAAGATGTGCATGGCACCCGCCGCGCGGTCGATATCTATGACGCTAAAGCGGATGTCGAAGCTGTGCTCCAGGCGATTGGGGCCCCATCAAAGGTGCAGTTTCAGCGCGGCCTGTCTGATTGGTGGCATCCGGGCCGATCGGCCCGCATGGCCTTGGGCAAGACGTCTCTGGCCGGTTTTGGTGAAATTCATCCAAAAGTTCTTGCGGCTTTGGATGTGAAAGGCCCGGTCGTGGCTTTCGCAATACATACAAAAAACATCCCAGTTCCGAAGTCGAAATCGGCCACACGCCCGGCCTTGGACATCTCTGATTTGCAAGCGGTGGAGCGTGATTTTGCCTTTGTCGTGGATCAATCGGTGGAGGCGATCACCTTGGTGAATGCCGCCAAAGGGGCTGATAAGGTCCTGATTGACGATGTGCGCGTCTTTGACGAATTTTCCGGCGGCTCTTTGGCGGCTGGATTGAAGTCTTTGGCGGTGACAGTCCGGCTGCAACCCAGGGATGCGACTTTGAAAGATGCCGATATCGAGGCCGTGGCTGAAAAAATCGTTGAGAAAGTCACGAAAGCCACCGGCGGAAGCCTGCGCGGGTGACGCTTTGCTCTGCCTCGGCTCTTCTGTCAGGTTCGCGGTCGCGTCGCGCATGGATTTGAGGCTCGTAGCCCGCCATCCCACGGCATAACGCCTTGCGCGGTATTGAGGTGTTGTGATCACAGGTGTTTGGGCTTAGGGTGGTAAAATATCCTTTTTCTGGCGACCATTTGAGAGATTTGGCGAAGATATGAAACTAGACGCTACAGATCGTCGATTATTATCGGTTTTGCAGGTCAAAGGCCGCATTTCGAATTCGGATTTGGCCGATCAGGTCAATATGTCGGCCTCTGCCTGTCATCGGCGCGTCGGCCGTCTGGAGGCTGAGGGCTATATTCGCGATTATGTCGCGCTGGTGGATCCGCGCAAAGTGGACCGCCGCACGACGGTTTTTGTCGAGATTACCTTAAGCGGGCAAACGGACGAGGTCTTGGTCGCCTTCGAAAAAGCGGTGGCGCTGATTCCCGATGTCTTGGAATGTCATTTGATGGCCGGCAGCGCGGATTATTTGCTGAAAGTGGTGGCGAAAGACACCGATGATTTCGCCAAAATCCATCGTGCCTTTCTAGCCAAATTGCCCGGTGTCGCACAGATGCAGTCAAGCTTTGCGCTGCGCACCGTGTTCAAAACCACCGCACTTCCGCTTTAGGCAACAAAAAACCCCCACTGAACGCGGGGGTTTCATGTGTTTCGGAGCGCGTAGCCCAGAGCAATGATTCACATCATTTACCCTTCACGTTCAGCTTTCTTACGCGCCAGCTTACGGGTGCGACGGATGGACTCGGCCTTCTCGCGCGCATTTTTCTCGGATGGTTTCTCGAAATGTTGCTTGAGCTTCATTTCACGAAACACACCTTCGCGTTGTAGCTTTTTCTTCAAAGCCCGGAGGGCCTGATCGACATTATTGTCGCGAACACTAACCTGCATGTGGTTTTCACCACCTTTCTAGTTTAAATTGCAAAATTGCAGGAGGCTGCTCCATAGCGCAGGCTTGATGCTTTGTCTAGCGGCCAGATACTTGGGGGATCCATGAAAGTCGAACAACACTTATCAGAACTTCTTGCAGCGATCCTGCCCCATGTGGTGTTTGATGGCTGGTCGCAAACCAGCTTTGATTGCGCAGTGGCGGATTTGAAAATGGACCCGGGTTTTGCGGCCATGCTCGCGCCGCGTGGCGCGCTGGATTTGGCCGTCGCCTATCATCGTCAAGGCGATGCAAAGATGCGCGCGGCCTATCTGTCCGCATCCACTGTCTCCCTGAAAATTAGAGAAAAAATTACATTGGCGGTGCGACTGCGACTGGAAGCGATTGCCGATAAAGAGGCCGTGAGGCGCGCCACCTCGCTCTTTGCTTTGCCACAACATGCGGGCGAAGGTGCCAAGCTGATTTGGGGAACGGCTGATCATATTTGGGATGTCTTGGGAGACAGCTCGCGCGATGTGAATTGGTATTCAAAGCGCGCGACCTTAAGTGCGGTCTATGGTGCAACGGTGTTATTTTGGCTGGGCGATGAGAGCCCGGGCCATGCGGCGACCTGGGCATTTTTGGATCGGCGCATTGAAAATGTGATGCAAATCGAAATCGCCAAGGCAAAGATTCGCGATAACAAACCCCTGAATGCCGCTTTGGCAGGGCCGCTTTGGCTTTTGGGTAAGATCAAAGCCCCCCAAAGGCGCGATGATTTGCCGGGGCGGGCGTCTAAGTTTTAGTCTGGAAATTTGTGAAGGAGGGCGAAGATGTCCCAAATGACGGCTGTTGAAATAACGGCGCCCGGCGCAGCAGATGTGTTGAAAGTCACGACGCGCCCCCGCCCGCGCGCCGGTCATGGGCAGGTGGTGATTGCCTTGGCCTATGCGGGGGTCAATAGGCCCGACGCGCTACAGCGCGCAGGGCTTTATAACCCACCCACCGGCGCCAGCGATCTGCCGGGGCTGGAGGGGGCTGGGATCATCGCCGAAGTGGGGGCGGGCGTGACCGAATGGGCCGTCGGCGATGAGGTTTGCGCGCTCTTGCCAGGCGGCGGATATGCGGAATTTGTCGCCACCTCGGCCCGCCACTGCTTGCCTATCCCCCGGGGGTTGAGCTTGAAGCAAGCCGCTTGCCTGCCGGAGACCTTTTTTACCGTCTATTCCAATGTCTTTCAGCGCGGTGCATTGCAGGCTGGAGAAAAATTTTTGGTGCATGGCGGCTCCTCAGGCATCGGAACAACGGCCATTCAACTGGCACATTTATTCGGGGCTCGGGTCTTTGCGACGGCTGGGTCAGAGGCCAAATGCCAAGCCTGTAAGGACCTTGGGGCAGAGCGGGTGATGAATTATCACCATGAGGTCTTTGAGGACGTCCTGAAAGCCTATGGGGGTATGAACCTCATTCTCGATATGGTCGGCGGATCCTATATTCAACGCAATCTCAAATCCTTGGCCGATGATGGGCGTTTGGTTCAGATTGCCTTTCTTCAAGGGCCGAAGGTGGAGCTCAATTTCGTGCAAATGATGACCCGCCGTTTGACCTTGACGGGCTCGACCCTGCGCCCGCAAAGCGATCTGGCCAAGGCTAAAATTGCGCAGGCCTTGCACGATGAGGTGTGGCCGCATCTGGCGGCTGGCCGCATTGCCCCTGTCCTGGACAGCACATTTCCGATGGCTGAGGCTCATAAGGCCCATGCGCATATGGAAGCCAGCCAGCATATCGGTAAAATCGTTTTGGAAATTTAAACCCATATGCTCAGTTATAAATAAGTGCAGAGGGTCCTGCGGGGGCTTTCCCTTTCCGGCGCAAGGGATTATACAGCTGCCAAGTTTCCCAAACATGGTAACTCGTCCCGCCAAAACCCGGGACCGCCGCGAGGCGTTGAGGAAGCTATGTCTGGACTTACAGTTTAGGATGGAGGCCGAAATGGCAAAACCAATTATGGCAAAGGCCACCGCAGTTTGGCTGGTGGATAATACAACCCTCAGCTTCAAACAGATTGCTGATTTTGTTGAAATGCATGAGCTTGAAATTCAAGGCATTGCCGATGGGGATGTGGCTACGGGGGTGAAGGGTTTTGATCCAATTGCCAACAATCAGTTGACCCAAGAGGAGCTGGACAAGGCGCAGGCCGACCCAAGCCATAAGCTGACTTTGAAGTATTATGCTGCCGCCGTCGGCGAAGAAAAACGCCGTGGTCCGCGCTATACGCCCCTGTCCAAACGTCAAGATCGCCCGGCATCAATCCTTTGGTTGGTTAAGTTTCATCCGGAGCTTTCTGATGGTCAAATTTCGAAATTGGTCGGAACAACCAAACCAACCATTCAGGCGATCCGTGAGCGGACCCATTGGAATATTACCAACATCAACCCGATTGATCCTGTGGCCTTGGGCCTGTGCAAACAGTCAGAGTTGGATGCTTTGGTGCAAAAGGCAAATGCCAAGAAATTGCGGGATGGTAAGGCGATGTCCGACGATGAGCGTCGCCGCCTGGTCAGCACTGAGCAAAGCCTTGGCATGCCCGAAGAGCCGCGCATCCCAGCCGCCATTTCTGGTCTGGAAACCTTCACTCTGGCCGATGCACCAGAGGAAGAGGAAGACGAGCGTCAGCATGGGGATTTGTTGGATGCCGACAGTTTCTTCAATCTGCCCAGCGGCAACGGTGCAGAGCAGCCGGGCTGAAGCGAGGCACGTCTACGCAGTAGCAGTCAAGGCGGCTTCGGCCGCCTTTTCTTTTTTCCCGAGCCGACTGTGCGCTTAAAGCGTTTTGCGTGCCCGGAGGGCCGCCGTGATGGTTCCGTCGTCCAAATAGTCGAGCTCACCGCCAATCGGCACACCCTGAGCCAGGGTTGAGACGCGCACATCGCCCAGTTGATCGGCGATATAATGGGCGGTGGTTTGCCCGTCGATGGTGGCATTGAGCGCTAGGATCACCTCGGTGACATTCTCATCACGGACCCTGCGCAATAGCCGAGGAATGCGCAGTTCATCGGGACCTATGGCATCAAGTGCCGAAAGAGTTCCGCCCAGCACATGATAGCGGCCCTTGAACATATGGCTGCGCTCCATGGCCCAAAGGTCAGAGACTTCCTCCACCACACAAATCTCACCATTCTCGCGTTTGGGATTTTGGCAAATGTCGCAAGTATCCTGCGTGCCGATATTGCCGCAATTGAGACATTCGCGAACGGTGACGGCCACCTCGGCCAAAACATCCGCCAGAGGCGTCATCAACAGGGCCCGTTTTTTGATCATATGCAAAACCGCGCGCCGCGCCGACCGCGGCCCAAGCCCCGGCAGCTTGGCCATCAATTCGATCAAATGGTCGAGATCTTTGCTGCTGTTGCTCATGGATCGGGCCTAAAGGTTAAAAGGGCAGTTTCATATCCGTAGGCAGGCCAAGGCTTTGCTGCAGAGCTTTCATTTCCGATGCGGATCTGTCTGCCGCTTTGGCCTGTGCGTCTTTAATGGCGGCAAGGATGAGATCTTCCACCACTTCTTTTTCGTTCGGGTCAAAAATGCTGGCGTCGATATTCAAGCCGGTCAAAACACCCTTGGCATTGGCCGTTGCGGTCACCAGACCGGCGCCGCTTTCGCCTGTGACGGAAATATTTGCCAGATCCTCCTGCAATTGGGTCATTTTCCCCTGCATTTCCTGAGCTGTTTTCATCATCTTGGCCATATCACCAAGGCCACCGAGACCGTTTAGCATTGTGTCACCTCTTTTTGCGTATGTTGTAAAAGCAGCCCGCAGCGCAGGGCCGGGGCATTGGCAGTGGATTATTCGTCGTCAAAGGGATCCCATTCATCTTCAACCTCAGGCAGGGCTTCGATCTGTGCCTCTGCCGCGATATCTTTTGCGGTGCGAATTTCGCTGATCTTTGCCTTGGGAAAGGCGACGAGCACCGCTTGCACCAAAGGGTGGCCCTTGGCTTGCTCATTGAGCTCAAGGGCGGCCGCATCGCGTTGCTCGGTAATGGTGCTGGCGCCATGGGTGCCAATAGACACCGCCCATCTCTGCGCGGTCCAGGTTTGCAACCGGGTGCCCAGTCGTTGGGCCAGATCGCGCGGGGCTTTTTCTGTCGGCTCAAATTCAATCCGGCCGGGACTATAGCTCACCAATTTTAAACTGTTTTCCACATCAACCAAAAGTTTGATGTCGCGGTGATGGCGAATCAGCTCCAACACATCTTCGAACCGGGCAAAGCGCGCCAAGGTCTCTGCTGAGGGGAGCTCGGCGCGCAGGGCTGAGGCAGTGGCGCCGCCGGATCCTTGGGCCTGAGCCCGAGGGCTGGCGGTGGCATCCTTGGCATAGGCAGACGGGCTGGACCCTTGCGGGGTGCCGGCCGGGGCGTGGTGATGCGCCTGCGCTCCCGCTCCGTTAGAGGGGGCAGGGGTGCCGGCGTGTTGGGTCTCTGGTGGTGGAGCGGGTGTGTTTTGAAGTTTGCGGATCAGCTCATCTGGCGTGGGCAGATCCGCCACATGGGTTAAGCGGATCAACGCCATCTCTGCGGCCATCATCGCATTGGGCGCCCGCCCGACCTCGTCAAGGGCGGTGAGCAGCATCTGCCACATCCGGCTTAATACGCGCATCGGCAGACGCTCTGCCATGACCAGCCCTCGGCTTCGTTCATCGGGCGAGACAGTGGGATCTTCGGCGGCCTCGGGGGTGATCTTAATGACGCTGACCCAATGGCTGACCTCCGCCAGGTCACGCAATACCGCCATAGGATCGGCCCCGGCGGCATATTGCGCAGAGAGCTCTCCCAAGGCACCTTCCGCATCACCGCGCAAAATCAGATCGAACAGATCCAAAACCCGCCCCCGATCCGCCAGACCCAGCATGGCGCGGACCTGATCGGCAGTGGTTTGTCCGGCACCGTGAGAAATGGCTTGATCCAGAAGCGATTGCGCATCGCGTGCCGAGCCTTCGGCGGCACGGGTGATAAGACCCAACGCCTCTTCGGTGATCTCAGCGCCCTCTGCCTTCGCAATTTTTTGCAGCATCCCAATCATCACATCGGGCTCAATGCGTCGCAGATCAAATCTTTGGCAGCGCGACAGAACTGTCACGGGAACTTTGCGAATTTCCGTGGTCGCAAAGATAAATTTCACATGCGCAGGCGGCTCCTCCAAGGTCTTGAGCAACGCGTTGAAAGCGTTGTTCGACAGCATATGGACCTCATCGATGATATAGATCTTGTAGCGTGCTGAGGCGGCGCGATAGGCAACCGAATCAATAATTTCGCGAATGTCGCCAACGCCGGTGCGGCTGGCGGCATCCATCTCCATCACGTCCACATGGCGCCCCTCCATGATGGCTGTACAATGCTCGCAGCTTCCACAGGGGTCGACAGTCGGGCCGCTTGTGCCATCGGGGCCGATGCAATTCATGCCCTTGGCGATGATGCGCGCAGTGGTGGTTTTGCCGGTTCCGCGAATACCTGTCATGATGAAGGCTTGGGCGATGCGGTCGGCTTCGAAGGCATTGCGTAGAGTTTGGACCATAGCGTCCTGCCCAACCAAATCGGCAAATGTCTCCGGGCGGTATTTGCGCGCCAAAACTTGATATGCAGCGGTGTCGGTCATGATATCCCTCGAATCCTGCTTAGATGCTACAGGCAGCGCCGGCATTGGTCCAGCGAACCCCGCAGGGAATACCGGCAATTGTTACGGGCCAGAGCGGAGGGGTGAGAGGTTGGACATCGACCCAAGTGGGGCTCGTTGTGGCTGCTTCCTTCCGGATCTGACCAGGTTGGCGAGGCACTTGCCCGCGCCAACCTCTCGCACCCCGTATAGGGCTTTGAAATTGACATTGCAATTCATCGCTGGTGCGAATTGAATGCACCGGTAATAAAAAGTTGGGATTGAGCACATGCGCCACGCGGAAACGGTTACTTTTGGGGGGTCAGCGCTCAACCGAGCCGCTGACTTGCGCGGCCTCGAGGCGCAGGCGGCCCTTCGGGCGCATCCTTCGGCAAAAACCACCTTGTTTTGGCGTGGAAAGCCTCTGGTGCAAGACCAGGCGGAAGCGGCGCTTGCATTGGCTTGGGTGGGTTTGGATCACCCGGCTTTGGGGCGCGCCGCCGATTCTCTGGTCTTTTTGGGATTGAATGAGGCCAAAGAGCCCTTGTTTTTGGCGGATATCTCCATTTGGGAGCCTGAGGAGTTGCCGGAAACCTTGAATGCCTTTCTTGATCCGTCGCGGCAGGTGCATCCGGCTTTGACGCAGGGCGAATATTTCGCTGAATTGCGGGCGATTATGACGCAATTGTCCGCCCGCGATGCGGAACTGGCCGCCACCGGGCGCGGGCTTTTGGAATGGCACCGCACCCATGGATATTGCGCCACCTGTGGCGCGCCGTCTGATATGGCGATGGTGGGCTGGCAGCGCAATTGCCCGGCCTGCAAACGTTCGCATTTCCCGCGCACGGATCCGGTCGCTATCATGCTGATTACGCATGGAAATAAAGTATTGATGGGGCGTTCTCATGCCTGGCCGGAAGGGATGTATTCGCTCTTGGCCGGTTTTGTGGAACCTGGTGAGACATTAGAGGCGGCTGTGCGCCGGGAGGTTTTTGAGGAATCGGGTATTCGTGTGGGACGGGTGCGTTACCTGGCCAGCCAGCCCTGGCCATTTCCGGCGTCTTTGATGTTTGGCTGCGCCGGCGAGGCATTGAATGAGGATATTTCAATCGATCCCAAAGAGATTGAAGACGCGCTCTGGGTCAGCCGTGAAGAGATGTTGGATGTGTTCGAAGGGGTGCACCCGGCGATTAAGCCGGCACGAAAAGGTGCGATTGCGCATTTTCTACTGGAACATTGGCTCGCAGATCATTTAGAGTGATGCGAAATTTTGAGTGATTAGAATTGATAACATTTGTGAAAATTATTAGCCCTAAGGCCGAAGATGAAGTTTTCAAATCATGAAGATATAGAAGCACCTGCGCAGGCAGTCTTTGCCGCCCTGTGTGATCATGAGCAGTTTCAACGCGCGATGCAGCAACGTGGCGTTGCAATGCGGCGGATCGATGACCGGCCAGAGGTGGGGCCGGGCATGGCTTGGGAGATCGATTTCAAATTCCGCGGCCGGGCCCGAAAACTGAATTGTTTGGTGACGGAGGTGCAGGCGCCGGAGCGTTTGTGCCTATCAAACGAATCAGATGGGCTGCGCGGGGATGTGGCGATTTCGGTTGTGGCTTTGGCGCCAAAACGCTCCCGAGTGTTGGTTTCAGTTGAAATGAAGCCAAAAAACCTATCGGCGCGGCTTTTGCTGCAATCTATGCGCTTCGCCAAAGGCTCATTGGACCGGAAATTCAAATCCCGGCTTGGCGAATGGGCCGCGCAGATGTCGCGCAGCGTTCCGGTCAGCAGCGATTAAGGCCGGCCTGGATCGGCCGGATAGGTGCCCAAGACGCGAATCATATCGGTGAAAAATGCCAGCTCATCGAAGGCGCGTTTGACCTCCGGATCATCGGGATGGCCTTCGATATCGGCATAAAACTGCGTTGCGCGAAAGGCGCCACCCAGCATGTAGCTTTCCAATTTGATCATATTCACCCCATTGGTGGCAAAGCCGCCCATGGCTTTGTAAAGCGCTGCGGGGATGTTGCGCACTTGAAAGACAAAGCTTGTCAGCATCTGGCCCGTGCGCCGCTCAGGTCGGTTTTGTGCCGACATGACCAAAAAACGCGTTGTGTTATGAGATTGATCTTCAACGTCTTTTTTCAAGACTTCCAAGCCATGAATCCGGCCGGCCAATTCAGAGGCCAGCGCGGCGGCGCTGCGTTCGTTGCGCGCGGCAATATCAGCGGCGGCCCCGGCATTATCGGCGGCGGCTTCACCGCGGATGCCATGGGCCTCAAGAAATTTCCGGCATTGCGGCAAGATCACAAGATGCCCGCGCGCCACTTTGATATCGCTCAGAGCGACGCCGGGCAGGGCCAAGAGGTTGATCCGCACGCGCACAAAAACTTCGTCATTAATGAACAGGCCGCTTTCGGGCAGCAAACGGTGCATATCGGCGACGCGTCCATAGGTGGTATTTTCCACTGGAAGCATGGCAAATTCCGCCGCTCCGGTTTTGACCGCCGCGATAACATCTTCAAATGTGGCGCAGGGGAGGGGCTCGTGATCGGGCCGAGAGGCGACACAGGCTTCGTGAGAATAGGCGCCGAGTTCTCCTTGGAAGGCGATTTTTTGTGCCATTTTGTATCTCCTGAGCAAATTCCGCGAAAAAGGTCGTTTCGTCGCGCCATCTACACCTTGCACGATAGGGGGGGAAGGGACTAGAGGGATACAACCCAATTGTAATGATGGATCGCGACATGTTTGACACGATGACTTTGACCAAAATTGCAGCCGCCCTGTGTTCGGCTTTGCTTGTTCTGGTTCTTGGCGGCTGGATTGCTGACAAAATTTATAGCCCTGCGCACCATGGAGAATACCATGGGGTGGCTTGGATCGAAACCGATAGCGGTGAAGAAGACGAAGAAATGGCGGAAGCCGAAGAAGGCCCTATGTTGGACGAGCTCCTGGCCTCAGCTGACCTTGAGCAAGGCGCGAAAGTTTTCAAGAAATGCGCCGCTTGCCACAAATTGGAGGCGGGCGCCAATGGTGTGGGTCCGCATCTTTACGCAGTTGTTGGTCGGGCCGTGGGCTCGGTTGACGGCTTTGGCTACTCCGGCAGCCTTGTGGCCGTGGCCGAAACCTGGAGCCCTGAGAACCTTGATGGGTTCCTAACCAAGCCTTCCAAATATGCACCAGGCACAAAGATGAGTTTCAATGGCTTGTCCAAGCCTGAAGATCGCGCGAATTTGATCGCCTATCTTGAGACCATCAGCGATTAATCGCAAAGAAGTTATCGCTGCAATTTTTGCACGATCGTGCGACAGGGCTGCCTTTGGGCGGCCCTTTGTGCGTTTCGGGCGCTGTCATGGCCTGTGCCGGCGCAGATTTGCCTGAAAATAATACGCTGCCCCCTTCGCAATTGCGAAAAAACCTCTAAGTTAAATTCTGTTGGTGGGTTTGGAAAAAAACAGTGAGGTATGCAGATGGCTTTAAAGTTTTGTGACAGTCTTGTATTGAGCGCGGCTTTGGTTGTGACGAGCGCAAGCGGGCTTGCCGCGGAGGCGCATGACCCGGTCACTGTCAGTCATGGCTATTCATATTTTGGCGATTTGAAATATCCGGCGGATTTTGCGCATTTGGACTATGTAAACCCGGCGGCGCCCAAGGGCGGTGAAATTTCGCAATGGTCTTTTGGAACCTTTGACAGCTTCAACCCCTATGCCCGTAAGGGCAATCAAGCTGCCCTATCGTCGATCCCGTTTGAATCAGTCATGACCTCTTTTGCAGATGATGCAACCGCGAGCTATTGTTTCCTGTGTACCGCCGTTGAATACCCCGAAAGTCTCGATTGGGCCATTTTCACCCTGCGCGACGATGTGCGGTTTTCGGATGGATCGGCTTTGACGGCTGAAGATGTGAAGTTCAGCTTTAATTTGTTCATGGAGCAGGGTTTACCCTCCTACCGCGCGGCCGTCTCGGGTATGGTGGCCGAGATCGAGATCCTCTCCCCTCTGCAGATCAAATTTACCTTCACAGAGGATGCGCCGCGCCGCGATGTGATCGATTTGGCCGGTGGAATCCCCGTTTTCTCAAAGGTTTGGTTCGAAAGCACGGGCGCGCGTTTGGACGAGTCCTCGCTTATTCCTTTCATCGGCACCGGTCCCTATGTGCTGGAAAGCTATGAGGTGAACCAGCGCGTGATCTATGTCCGCCGCGATGATTATTGGGGCGAGGCTCTTCCTGCCAATATTGGCCGAAATAATTTTGACCGCATTCGGGTGGAATATTTTGCAGATTCGGCGGCGGCCTTTGAGGGGTTCAAGGGCGGGCTTTACACGTTTAGATCTGAAAACAGCTCAAAACAATGGGCGACCTCCTATGATTTTTCGTCCATTGAGGCGGGGCATGTGGTCAAAACCGAATTGCCCGATGGCAATCTGGCCTTGGCGCAGGCCTATGTGTTCAACCTGCGGCGCGAAAAGTTCCAGGATCGGCGGGTGCGCGAGGCTTTAGCAATGATGTTTAATTTTGAATGGTCCAACGCGCAGCTGTTCTATGGTCTTTACGAGAGGGTGCAGTCCTTTTGGGGCAACTCTGAGCTTGAGGCCAGGGGCGTGCCGACTGAGGGTGAGCGGGCGGTGTTGCAGCCTTTGGTGGATCAGGGCCTGTTGGGCGCTGAGATCCTCACGGATGAGGCGGTCATGGCGCCAGTGTCAGGCGAGCGGCAATTGGATCGCAAAAACCTGCGCCGCGCGTCGCAGCTGATGGATGAGGCGGGCTGGCCTGTCAACAGCGATGGGATGCGCGAAAAGGATGGGCAGGTCTTCACCCTGGAGGTACTCGACAGCTCGCCGGCCTTTGACCGCATCACCAATCCCATGATTGAGAATATGAAAGCTCTGGGCATTGATGCGCGCCTCAACCGTGTGGATACGGCGCAGGAAAGTGAACGCACCCGCGCCTATGATTTCGATGTCACCACCCATTCAATGCGTATGGGTTTTGAGCCTTCTTCAGGTTTGGAGCAATATTTTGGCACCAAGGCCATGGACCAAAGCAGCCGCAATTTGATGGGGCTTTCGGACCCTGCCGTTGATGCTTTGATTGAAAAAGTCGTGCGCGCGCAGAGCAAGGCGGAGCTGAACACCAACATACGCGCGCTGGATCGGGTATTGCGGGCCAAACGTTTTTGGATCCCGCAATGGTTCAAAGCGGTGCATACGGTTGCCTATTACGATCAATATGGCCACCCCGACCCGCTGCCGCCCTTCGCACGCGGCGAGCTGGATTTTTGGTGGTTTGATGCACAGAAAGCTGCCAAGTTAGAAGCTGCAGGTGTGTTAAACTAATATGATTGCATATATTATCCGCAGGCTTTTGCTGGTCATCCCCACACTTCTGGGGGTGATGATTGTCAATTTTGCCCTGATCCAATTTGTCCCAGGTGGCCCGGTCGAACAGGTCTTGGCGCAGTTGGAGGGTGAAGGCGATGTCTTCGCCGCTATCACTGGCGGTGACGACGCGGGCATTGGCGAAAGCGCGGGCAATGATCAATATGCTGGCGCCCGCGGTTTGCCTCAGGAATATATTGAACAATTGGAGCGTGAATTTGGCCTCGATCGGCCGCCTTTGGAGCGCTTCACCCGCATGATGTGGAAATATATCCAGTTTGACTTTGGCGAGAGCTATTTTCGCTCCATCAAAGTGGTGGATTTGGTGCTGGAGAAAATGCCTGTGTCGATCTCCTTGGGCCTATGGTCCACCCTGCTGATCTATTTGGTGAGCATCCCTCTGGGGGTGCGGAAGGCCATGCGTGACGGCAGCACATTTGACACAGTGACCAGCGCTTTGGTGATCGTCGGCTACGGCATCCCGTCGTTTCTCTTTGCCATCATGCTTTTGGTGCTCTTCGCTGGCGGCTCCTACTGGCAGATCTTCCCGCTGCGCGGCCTAACCTCCAATGGATTTGAGGAGTTGAGCCTTTTGGCCAAGATTGGCGATTATTTTTGGCATATGGCCCTGCCGATTTTTGCCTCTGTGATCTCTGGCTTTGCCACGCTGACGCTTTTGACTAAGAATTCATTCCTCGATGAAATTCGCAAGCAATACGTCGTGACCGCCCGCGCGAAAGGGCTCACCGAGAACCGGGTGTTGTTTGGCCATATCTTTCGCAATGCAATGTTAATCGTGATAGCTGGGTTTCCCAGCTTGTTTATCGGCGTATTCTTCGGGGGATCGCTGTTCATTGAGACGATTTTCTCTTTGGATGGTCTGGGCCGCCTTGGGTTTGAGGCGGCGATATCGCGCGATTATCCGGTGATGTTTGGCACCTTGTTCGCCTTTGGCCTGCTCGGGTTGATCGTGGGGATATTGTCGGATCTGATGTATGTTATCATAGATCCACGGATTGATTTTGAGGCCCGTGGATGATCAAACTTTCTCCTCTAAACCGGCGCCGCCTTAATAATTTCAAGAAAAACCGCCGGGCCGTTTGGTCCTTTTGGATCTTTTCCCTGCTCTTTGGTCTCAGCTTATGTGCCGAATTTATCGCCAATGACAAACCAATATTGGTCAGTTATCGCGGTGAGCTGTTCGTGCCAGTGATGCAGTTTTATCCCGAAACGGCCTTTGGGGGTGATTTTCAGACGGAAGCCACCTATCGCGATCCCGAGGTGCAATGCCTGATCCGTTCGGGCGGTTTAGAGATCTGTTTTGACGATCCCGAAGGGACCATGGCAGCCATAGATGCCGGAGAGTTCGGGGTGCAGGTGCCAGAGTTTTCCTCAGGTTGGATGCTCTGGCCGCCGATACCCTATAGCTATGACACACCGAATGATTTGGGTCGCTCTGCCCCGTCACCGCCGGATGCGTCGCATTGGCTGGGCACAGATGACACCACCCGCGATGTGCTGGCGCGGGTGATCTATGGCTTCCGCCTTTCCATCGTTTTCGCGCTGGTGGTGACCGTTTTCGCCTCCATCATCGGCATCATCGCCGGGGCGGTGCAGGGATATTTTGGCGGCTGGACGGATCTATTGTTCCAAAGGTTTCTTGAAATTTTTTCCGCCCTGCCATCGCTTTACGTCATCATCATTATGACTGCGATCTTGGGGCGCAGCTTTTGGCTTTTGGCGACCCTATCCATCCTCTTCGGCTGGCCGGCGCTCACGGGCTTGATCCGGGCGGAATTTTTTCGCGCGCGGAATTTTGAATATGTGCGCGCGGCCGAAGCTCTTGGGGTGAGCAATTGGACCATCATGATGCGCCATATCTTGCCCAATGCGATGGTGGCCACGCTGACCTTTCTGCCATTCATTGTTACCGGCGCCATTTCGACCCTGGCAGGTCTGGATTTTCTGGGCTTTGGCTTGCCGTCCTCTGCGCCCTCTTTGGGGGAACTCACCCAGCAGGCGAAGCTCAATTTGCAATCTCCGCATCTCGGCTTCACCGCATTTTTTGTTTTTACCATCATGTTGTCGCTTTTGGTCTTTATTTTTGAAGGGGTGCGCGATGCCTTTGATCCGCGCAAGGTGTTTCAATGAGCCTTCTTGAGATCCGCGGCCTCTCGGTTGATTTTCGCCAAGACGGTCGCGAGATACCCGCGGTGCGCAATGTGTCCTTTCACGTGGGCGCGGGGGAGACAGTCGCTGTTGTGGGGGAATCTGGGTCGGGAAAATCTGTGACCGCCCTGGCCACTGTCGATCTCTTGCCCGAAAGTGCCGAGGCACGCGGCTCTGTGCTTTTTCAAGGCGAAGAGATGATTGGCGCGCCAGAGGACCGTCTGCAACGTATCCGCGGCAATGATATCAGCTTTATTTTTCAGGAGCCGATGACATCTTTGAACCCGCTGCACAGCATCGAGAAACAGTTGGGTGAGAGCCTTTCGGTGCATCAGGGTTTGCGCGGCCAGGCGTTGCAGGACCGCATTGTTGAACTGCTGGGCAAGGTCGGGATCCCCGACCCGGTGATGCGGCTCAAATCCTATCCGCATCAGCTCTCTGGCGGGCAAAGGCAGCGGGTGATGATTGCAATGGCCTTGGCCAATGAGCCGCAATTGTTGATTGCCGATGAGCCCACCACCGCCCTTGATGTGACGATTGAGGCACAGATTCTAGAGCTATTGGCCGATTTGCAACGCAGTGAAGGCTTGAGCCTTTTGTTCATCACCCATGACTTGGGCGTGGTGCGTAGAATAGCAGATCGCGTGGTGGTGATGCGCCAGGGGGAAGTGGTGGAGAGTGGACCTTGCGCGCAGATCTTTGATGCGCCGGGCCATGCCTATACCAAAATGCTGCTTGATGCAGAGACCATAGGAGCGCCCGCGCCGGTTGCCGAGGATGCCCCCGAGCTGCTGAGCACCGATCAGCTGCGCGTTTGGTTCCCTATTCAGCGCGGGGTTTTGCGCCGTACGGTCGGGCATGTGAAGGCGGTCAATGCAGCCAGCCTTTCGGTGCGGGCTGGGGAGACCTTGGGGGTTGTGGGAGAATCGGGCTCTGGGAAAACCTCGCTGGCCCTGGCGGTGATGCGGCTCATTGCGTCAAAAAATAGAATTTCCTTTTTAGGTCAAGACATTGATGCCCTCAACCGGCGGAAACTGCGCCCGCTGCGCAGTGATATGCAGATCGTATTTCAAGATCCCTTTGGCAGCTTGAGCCCGCGGATGTCGGTGATGGAGATTATCTCTGAGGGTTTGGAGATCCATAGCCGGACCAATCGCAGTCAGCATCGCGCGGCGGTGGCGTCGATGCTGCGGGAGGTGGGGCTGGATCCGGACACGATGGACCGTTACCCCCATGAATTTTCTGGTGGACAGCGCCAGCGCATCGCGATTGCCCGCGCGATGATTTTAAGGCCGAAATTTGTCGTCCTCGATGAGCCGACATCGGCGCTCGATCGCACCGTCCAGGTGCAAATTGTCGATTTATTGCGCGAATTGCAGCAAAAATATCAGCTTGGCTATCTGTTTATCAGTCATGATCTGAAGGTGGTGCGTGCTTTGTCGCATCGCGTGTTGGTCATGAAAGACGGCGATATCGTAGAGCACGGGCTGGCGCAGGACATCTTCGAAAGGCCGCAGCATCCCTATACCCAAACGCTCTTGGCGGCGGCTTTGGGTTAACGGCTGCGAAACCAGAGCGAGACGTTCTGTGTTTTGCGATCTGCGCTTTGGGTCAGGGGGCTTGTGCCTTAGCTTGGATCCACCAAGACGCAGGAAATTTCCTGGGCATGGAGCCGCCGGCAGGCAAGGTCGGCGCTGTGTTGCGTCAGACCGGTGAATAGGGCCTCATAGCCGCTGGCGCGGGCTTTGACCTTGCGTTCGGCGCCGTCCAGCGTGGTCATCTCTGCCAGGGCCATGCGGAGCAGAACCCGTTCCGCCTCATAGCGGGAGTTGAATTTTCCGATATTGATGCCCCAGCTGCGGCTGCCGGAGGCGTCGCTTCGGGCCACGGTCTCGGTTTCTTGCTCTGCCACGGGCGCGGCAACAAATGAGAACTGTGGCGGCCGCGCGCGCGGCGCGGTCACGGGCATCTCTGGGTCAAAGGTTGAGGCTGAGACCTGCACGGCGACGGCGCCCGATGTCGCGGATTGAACGGCTGTTAGGATATCATCAGGTTGCACCAGCACCTCGGGCAGATCGGCCAAGAGCACCTCTTCGGGCGCGCTGGCCTTGCCAAAGGGCCGCATTTTAGGCCGGAGCGAGCGTTTTACGGCTGTCACCAGACGCAGAGTTTTTCCGCCAGTCTCGTTTTCATTTTGATCATAGGGTGGCAGGCTGGGGCGTTGCAGTTTGGCGGTGGCGGGCGCACGCTCAAAGCCCATATCTAAAAGCTGCGCGACACGTTTGTTGCGCGCCGCTGTGGAGGATCCACCGAACATTGTGGCGACAATGCGCTTGCCGCCGCGCTCGGCGGAGGCAACCAAATTGAAGCCAGCGGCCCGTGTGTACCCCGTCTTGATCCCATCGGCCCCCTTATAGGCCGCGAGGAAGCGACGATTGGTATTATTCACTTTGCGAATTTTGGCATCAGCGCTGCGCCGCGAAAATAGATTATAATATTGCGGATAATCATAAATCATATGACGGCCCAAGATGGTCATGTCGCGCGCGGTCGACAGATGGCCGGAGCGCGTCAGACCATGGGCATTTTTAAACGTGGTGCGGGACATGCCCATGGCGCGGGCGGTGCGTGTCATGCGCTTGGCAAATTCAACCTCTGAGCCTGAAATGGCCTCTCCAATGGCCGTGGCGGCATCATTGGCCGATTTGATCGCCGCAGCGCGAATGAGATAGCGCAGCTTGATCTTCTGGCCGCGTTTGAGCCAGAGTTTTGACGGCGGTTCTGCCGCGGCATTGCGCGATACGGTCACATAGCTGTCCAATGAGATTTCGTTGTTCTCAATCGCCTGAAACGCGACGTAGAGCGTCATCATTTTGGTCAAGGAGGCCGGATGTAGGCGGGTATCTGCATTGCGTGAATGATAAATTTCACCATTGCGCGCATCCATAACCACCGCCGCATAGGGCGCCGCTTGTAGCGCCGCGGGCGGAGTGACCATCACCGCAAGAAAAGCTGCGATGAAATAGGGAATGAGCCGGTGTTTCACGCCTGCTGCCTCGCTCTTTATTACTGCCGGGATTTTTCCCGTGCCTTGCTCAGGAGAAGTCTAGCACAAACGAATCAGTGAAAGAATAGCTAAAATAAGGCTTTTTCTAGAACTGTAGATCGCTCATTTGCGCGAATTTAGATTTTCCCCACTAAATCTTGTATGTTGCGCAGGTATTGCCTTGAAATCGTCACATTTCTTTCAACAGCGCACTGACACTTTTAAACGAGGAAGCTTTAAAAAACCTTGGGCCCTCGGGCGGCGCATCTGCTTTTTCTATCTCCCATTCATAGCGGCCCGGAATATGAATAGCGGCGGCTCCGGCTGCGAGCGCCGGTAGAATGTCAGATTTTATGGAATTGCCCACCATTGCGGTTGCGGGCAGCTGCGCGCCAAAAATCCTTTGATAGGTCGCGACGTGTTTTTCACTGACGATATGGACGTCGTCAAATAGATCCCCCAAACCTGATTGCGCCAATTTTTGCTCCTGATGCAAAAGATCGCCCTTGGTTACCAGCACCAGCGCATAGTCTTGTGCCAGTTGTGGCAGGTATTCGGCGACGCCGGGCAAGAGGTGAATGGGATGGTTCAACATATCGCGCCCCATCGTCAGTATGTCATGGATCACATGGGCAGGAACCTGGCCCTTGGAGACGTCAATCGCCGTTTCGACCATCGACAGCATAAACCCTTTTATCCCATAGCCATACCGCCCTAGGTTGCGACGTTCGGCGGCCAGTAGCTCCGCGTGCAGAGGGTCGGGCGGCGTGTATGCGCTGAGCATATCCGCAAAGCGGTCTTGGGTGAGGCGAAAGAATTCTTCATTTTGCCAAAGCGTGTCGTCGGCATCGAGGCCCAAAATTTTGATACTGCTTGGCAAGCTGGCCCTTTCCATTAACGGCTATAGTTTTATATAGAGTGAGAAGCAGCGATTTTGCAAACTGGCGATCAGAGGTAACTATTGTGACGGCGCATTGGACCATGGCAGCAGATACTCCCGAAGATGAGGGCGATTTCGGCGTGGCCTTGGACAGCCGTCCAAAAACCAAACGACCGCCGCTTTACAAGGTGCTCATCCTGAATGATGACTATACGCCCATGGAATTTGTGATCATGGTTCTGGAGCGGTTTTTTGGTCTCACCCATCAAGAAAGTTTTGAGCTGATGCTCACAGTGCATAAAAAGGGCCTGGCAGTCGTCGGGGTTTATAGCCGTGAGATTGCAGAAACCAAAGTGGCGCAGGTCTTGGATATGGCGCAGCGCCATGAACATCCGCTGCAATGCACCATGGAAAAAGAATAAGCCGTGGCGCGTCTTTCGCTTGCGTTTGACACGGGGCTCGCGCGCCGTGATGGGCCGAC
Source organism: Planktomarina sp. (assembly GCA_016780825.1). Taxonomy (GTDB): domain Bacteria; phylum Pseudomonadota; class Alphaproteobacteria; order Rhodobacterales; family Rhodobacteraceae; genus Planktomarina. The sequence continues at coordinate 97,576 of JADHLF010000003.1, forward strand.
AGCTCTGCTGCACCCGCCGGTTGGTTTCGACGTGGCGGGACTTTCAGACCCTTTGATCATCCAGCCGCATGTTGCGCTCAATACCGCTTGGCACAATCAAGGTTTTTCTTGTGACACGGCGCTTCCAGACCGGCGCTTTGCGCTTGCGGTGGTCTGTTGTACGCGCTCCAAACACCAGACCGCAGATCTCATCGCACAGGCAGCCGCTTGTGCTGAGATTGTCGTGGTGGATGGGCAAAAGACCGATGGGATCGACAGCCATTACAGGGCGCTGCGCAAATTGACCGCCGTTCAAGGCACGATCACCAAGGCTCACGGGCGCCTGTTTTGGTTTGCTGGCACGCAATTGCCCAGCCTGCGTGCGGTGGATCAAAACTTTGGCAGATTCGTCACGCAGTCGGGTGTGTTTTCCGCCGGGGCGGTGGATCCGGCATCGGCTTTGCTGGCGGAGTCTTTGCCGGAGCATGTGGCAGGCGATGTGCTGGATTTAGGCGCCGGTTGGGGCTATTTGTCGGCGCAGATTTTAAAGCGCAATGCGGTCACGCGGCTTGATTTGGTGGAAGCTGACCATTTTGCTTTGAACTGTGCCAAACGCAATATATGCGATCCACGGGCTGCCTTTCATTGGGCGGATGCGCGTGATTGGACCGGCGTTTATGACGCGGTGGTGATGAACCCGCCATTTCACACCGGGCGAGAGGGTGATCCCGAATTGGGCCGCGCATTTATTGCCGCCGCCCGGCGCTGTTTGGGGCCAAAGGGAACACTTTATATGGTGGCCAATCGTCATCTGCCATATGAAACAACGCTAGAACAGTGCTTTGCAAAGGTGTTGGAGCTTCCGGGCAACGGTCGATTTAAGCTCTTCCAGGCATCTCGCCCAAAGCGAAAATAACCGTTAGACTGCGTAAGATTCGCAAGCTCTGGAGTGTTTATGTCTTTTTCAGTCACCGGTAAAACGGCCATTGTTACAGGCGCTGCCAATGGTGTGGGCCTGGCCATTGCGCGGCACTTGGCCGATGCGGGCGCCAATGTCATGTTTGCCGATAAGGACGAGGCACGGTTGCGCGCTGAAGTGGGCGATATGGCGGATGAAGCCAGCAATATCCGCTATTTTTCCGGAGATTTGCGGGAAAAATTGACCATTGCCAATTTGCTTTCGGCCACATTGGATGCTTTTGATCAAGTGGATATTTTGGTCAATGGGGCGCGGCAAATTTTACGCACCTCTCCTCTGGAACAAGAGGATGACAGCATCGAGACCATGCTGGACCAAAATCTCATGGCGGGATTTAAACTTTCGCAAATGGTGGCTCGACGGATGATCAAACAGGGCAAAGACAGCGATCGTCCCTGTGTCGGCACCATCATCAACCTCTCATCGATCGCGGCGCAAAGAACGCAATCGGACCTGATGGGGTTTTCAGTCAGCTGCGCGGCGCTCGATCAAATGACCCGCTGCCTGGCGGTGAGCCTTGCGCCAGAGCGCGTGCGGGTGAATGCGGTGGCTTTCGGCTCTGTCATGTCCGCATCCCTGCAAGATCATCTGCGCGAACATCCCGATCACCGCGATGCGATTTTGGCGGCGACGCCACAAGGGCGCATTGCGGGTCCGACAGAGGTTGCGGAAGCCGTGCAATTTTTAGCCTCAGACAGCTCGTCATTTGTCACGGGCGAGATATTAACCGTAGATGGTGGCCGCAGCCTGGTTGACGCGGTGGGCGCATCGCTGCATTGAAGAGAGCCATGACAGAGACATTTGATTCCGAAAAAGCCGCTGCAAGATCCTGGTTCCGCCAGTTGCGGGACGACATTGTGGCCCGTTTCGAAGCGATAGAGGCGCAGCATGAGAGTGATGCGCCCTGCGGAACATTTACCGTCACCCCAACCCAGCGCACGGCCGAAGATGGCTCGGATGCCGGTGGCGGGTTGATGAGCGTGATGCGCGGTGGCCGGGTGTTTGAGAAAGTTGGGGTCAATGTCTCCACAGTTTTCGGCACCTTGGGCGCGCGGGCGCAGGAGGCCATGGCGGCGCGCAAGGGTATCCCCGGCATGCGCGATGATCCAAGATTTTGGGCGGCGGGCATTTCGCTTGTGGCGCATATGCAAAATCCGCATTGCCCAGCAGTGCACATGAATACCCGGATGTTTTGGACACCGCATGCTTGGTGGTTTGGCGGTGGGTCTGATCTGAATCCCTGCATCGAATATCCCGAGGACACCGCGCAGTTTCATGGGGTTTTAAACGCCTATTGCGCGCCGCATGGGGCAGATATTTATCCGCGCTATAAGGCCTGGGCCGATGAATACTTCTATATCCCCCACCGCAAGAGGGCGCGCGGCGTGGGCGGTATTTTCTATGATGATCATTGCACCGGAGATTGGGAAAAAGACTTTGCGCTCACCCAAGATGTCGGGCGGGCATTTTTACCGGCCTATGCGCCATTGGTCGAGGCGCGACTTCATCAGCCCTGGGGCGCGGCAGAGCGCGACGCTCAGTTGATTCATCGTGGGTTATATGCGGAATATAATTTGCTCTATGACCGCGGCACGAAATTCGGTCTCGAAACTGGCCACGATCCAGATGCTGTTCTGATGAGCTTGCCTCCTTTGGCAAAATGGACCTAGCAGTCTCAGACCGCCTGATCGTTGGTTTGATGAGCTTACATCGGCGGTTATCGGTAGTCTTTTGTTAAGAAAAGCCGCGTGGCACCTGCAAAAGCAGGTGCAAAGTGCTCATGAAAATTTATCTGATATTACGAGTATTTTAATTAACATTAACGTAACATATAATTTAGAACTGACGGCCATGGTATCATTCATATCCAGTAAGATGATGTTTTAAATTTTTTTTGTTGATATATATCTGAATTGGCACAGGTGAAAATCCCAAGCACGCTCATCTTTTTTAAAAACTCTATTAAATTCAATCGAAGGTCTCTGCACGCATTAACAGAACTTTAGGTTTTGCCGACTTCATCTGACGCAACTGAAATTTAAGACAGTTCAATGGACTAGGATCGGATCGTTCGATGACTAATAAAACCTTCGCATTGGCCACGATTTTTGTTTTTGCACATATTGCCTTCGTGGCCCCTTTTGTGCCGTCAAAGAATATCTTGCCGGCTGGATTTGGGGCGCTTTCTATGACCTCGATGGCGCTTGTGCTGGTCGTCGCGGCCCGTTGGCGTCTTGTCGATCGGATATTGGGTGGACCTGACAAATCCTACGGGGTGCACCGCTGGCTCGGGCTCTCTGCGATTGGTGGGGGGCTGGCGCATTGGGCATTGGCCTCACCCGTCGGATCGGGCATTTTGCCGGCGCTCGCAGGCGGCGGCCGTGATGCAGGTCTGATTGCGATGCTTGGGCTGATTGTTTTGACATTCGCGGCCATGTCGCGAGCGATCCCCTATCACATTTGGAAAGCAAGCCATATGTTGATGGGGCCCTTGTTCCTCTTGGCGGCTTTTCACACCTTCTTTGTCCCCAGTCCCTTGGCCTTGGGTGCGGCCCCTTGGACCTTGATGGCGGCGGCTTCCATCGTTGGAGTGATCGCATGGTGCCAGACCCTGCTGCGGAAATTGGTTCCAGCGCCTTTGGTTGAGGTTGAGCGTGCAACGGCCTTTGAAGGTGGTGTGGACGTCACATTCCGATCAAAGAAGCCATTGCCTAAGTTTCAACCCGGTCAATTCGCGATGCTTGCGCATAGGGGCGCGCGTGCTGAAGCACATCCCTTTACCATTGCCAGCGGAGATGCGATGACCCGGCGCTTTGTCATCCGTGCAGCTGGGGATTGGACCGATAATTTTGTCAAATCGGTCAAAGTGGGGGATCGCTTTCGGCTCGGCCGCGGCATGGGACGGTTCTTGCCGCAAACCGACAGTCACCGAAAGGAGCAGTTTTGGGTTGCCGGCGGTGTTGGTATCACGCCTTTTCTCGCCGCCCTTGAGCGTATGCAGCCTGACGTATCGGCCCGTGTGACTTTGATTTTTGGCATTCGGTCTCGAGAGGCGGCTGGTGCGCTTGACGATGTAGAGCGCCACGCAAGACGCCTGCCACAGCTCAACTTGATTGTTCTGTCCGATGATCGCAACGAAGGGCTGACGCCGCCGCGATTGGCACAGATCATTCGTGATATGAGCGAAGATACGCAGGTCTATCTGTGCGGACCGCAGGGGTTAAAGAACATGATCGTGCGTGCATGGGCCATGGCGGGCATGAGAGGGCGGATATACAGCGAACTCTTCGACTTCCGCGGTGCTTATGGGATGGAGCATTTGAATTACATTCTCGGTCCGATCTTAGATGCCGCGCGACATGTAAAGCTGGCGGTAAAAAGACCTCCGCTTAGGGCTTCTGCATAACGCCATTTCAACACGAAATGAGGGCCGCGCCGGCCTGGGCAGGCAGGCGCAGCCCGGTGTTGCCACCGGGCAAAGTCATTTGGCTTGATGGTCGGGTTATGCAGAGGTCTTTGCGCACGAGTTCTAAACGATATCAGCCTTTATAACCTACAAATCTCTGTCCGGCGGAAACGCCCGGCTGCGCCATTTTCTGGGGCCCGGCGGTCGGGCAAGTCGCGGCACCTGCTACTCTGGGTAGACTTTCCCGGGGTTCATCAGATTTTTTGGATCGAGGACAGTTTTGATGGCCCGCATCATCTCCAGAGCGACGGGATCCTTGCGCCGCGCCATTGAGTTGCGTTTGGAAAGGCCGATGCCATGTTCAGCCGAAAAGCTGCCTTGCAGCCCGAGGACCACATCCTCAATCGCCTCGGTGATCGGTTCTTTGAAGCGGCCGCTCGTATCTGAGGGGTAGAATGTGTAATGCAAATTTCCATCGCCCAAATGTGCCAGGTAGAATTCGTGACCCTCTGGATCGATCTTCTGAACACGGGCTGTGATCTGCTTCAGAAAGCTCGGCACCGCTTCGAGGGGGACGGCGACATCTGTGTCCACCGCTCCGGGAAAGCCGACAGTGATTTCCGCGGCGGCCTCTCTGCGGGCCCACATGCTGCGTCGCTGGGCTTCATTTTGGGCGATGACGGCGTCCTGTGCCTTGTCGCTCGAAATCATATCCATGAGAGCCGTTTCTAAAATGGCTTGTAATTTAGGCGTCCCGCTCTCATCGGGCTGCAAATCGGATGCGCGGGTGCTGGCCACTTCCACAAGAATATTCACCTCATGGGCGCCGTCAAAAGGCTCTTCCGCACCAGAAATTCTTTGTATATGCCGCTCGATATACCGCCTTGGCATGAATTCAAAGGCTTCGACCCCGCCACCGGTTTCATTCTGTAACCGGTTGAGCAGCGGCAGAGCATCATCCAACTCGCGCAAACCGACCATGGCCGTGACATAGGCCAGAGGCTTTCGGTAGAGGCGCAATACCGCAGCCGTAATAATGCCCAAAGTTCCCTCAGCACCGATGAATAAATGTTTTAGATTGAGCCCCGTGTTGTCCTTGCGCAGTTCCGACATCAAATTCATCACCTGCCCATCGGCGAGAACGACCTCCAGCCCAAGGCAGAGATCGCGCGTATTGCCATAGCGCAGCACATTTGAGCCACCGGCATTTGTCGACAGATTGCCACCAATCATCGCCGAGCCACGGGCACCAAAAATAAGCGGAAATACCAGATCATGGGCATCGACGGCTTGGTGGATACTGTCCAAGATAGCGCCGCTTTCCACGATGGCGATTTGAGCATTGGGTTTGATTTTCCGAATGGCATTCATCCGATCGAGGCTGATCATAATCGCATCTTGCGCCTGGGTCGCTCCGGTCAGGCCGGTGTTGCCTCCAACCGGAACCATCGCGATATTTTGGGCAAAACAGGCGCGCGCAATCGCTTGCACCTCTTGGGTATTGGCTGGGCGGGTCACGGCCAAAGGTTGCCAGTGATAGGCATCTGTCCAATCGCGGGTCCAAGCCTGCGCATCCTGTCCCGTCACCACGTATTTGTCGCCAATACTGGCGCGAATTTGATCTAAAATTTCCATAGGTGATGCTAGGGCAAAAAAATAGGAAATAGCAAGTCAGATAAGTGCTTGACGAGGGGCGCCGCATTGCCTATTTCCCGCTTCCAGAGGCGGTATAGCTCAGTTGGTTAGAGCAGCGGAATCATAATCCGCGTGTCCGGGGTTCAAGTCCCTGTGCCGCTACCAAACTTCTTCTTAGTTTTGCATATTTTTACAAATCCTTGCGGGGTTTACTGTGGTGAATTGGTCTTTATTGGTCAACCAGAAATTGCGAGATATTTGTGACATGTTGTGACAGTATTGTGACAAGATTTAGTATTACAAAGCCGAAAGCAGGTGGGTGGTGCGTTTGCAAATGGTGATATGGCTGACCCCACCCGGGGGGTACCCCGTTTACAAGCTAAGAGGCCTGAACACGTAGTAATACGAATGCAGATGAACGACCTTAATCTAAGATAATACAGACGTTGATGTATTGCATAGCAATTTTATTTCGGCCCCGCTGTAATACTAACGTCGAGGCTGAGCAGCCTCATCTGACTGGGCCATGTTAATTGTTAGTGCATGATTGGCCTCTGATCCAGTGGTATGATGGTTTCAGGAGCTGGCGGGCGATAGCCCAACGCACTGTGTGGTCTCTTTGTGTTGTAGTGTTTCCTCC
>JADHLF010000034.1 GCA_016780825.1 Planktomarina sp.
AAGACTGTATTTTTAGTTGTGGAAACTGGATGCCAATATTTCAAAGAATTAGCGTTTCCTGATATAATTACCGCTGGAATTAAGGTTAGTAAGCTGGGCACATCATCGGTTACTTATGCCGTTGGATTATTTCCAGGAGAGGAAAGTTTTGCGGCTGCTCAAGGACATTTTGTTCATGTAAATGTTAATCGCAGAACAAGGCGACCATCAGAATTAAGCTCAGAAACGATAAAGTATTTAAACAGCTTGATGTAAAAATTTGACAGATTTTATAATTTAAAAAATACCCTGACAAAGCAGGGTATTTTCATCTTGGTAATGGTTATTAGAAATTATAGCCAATCTTTATACCGAAGCCGGTAACTGTATTGTTGGTAAATTCTCCATCGCCAAGGCCTGATGTAAGTGTTATATTTCCAACTTTAGCATAGCTGTAGCCGACAGTTACAGTTGAATTACCACTTGAATACCTTACTGCGAGTCCAATTGCATCGTAACCGTTGGTTATTGTAAGTGGCGTTTCAGAAGCCGATGAGCCCGCAGGTTCTGTTGAATAATTTGCTATAAGAGATACTGCATCGTTTATTTTTCGACCAATCCCGAGGGAATATGTTGTGGTATCGGTAAAACTTGAAGTTGTTTGTGGGTCGGGAAAGACTGTAATTTGGTGATTGCTCCAGTCAGCCTTTCGAATTGATCCAAATAATAATGTATCCTCAGCTATGCCACTTTGAAAATTCAAGGTCATGTAATCGGGAACTGATGCGCTTGTTTTGCCGTCAACGCCTGCATTTGAAGTATCTAACGAAAATTCAGCGTCGCCTTCGTAAATTAGTTCAGCGCGCAAAGCTATTTTAGGAATCGCATATGATGCCCCAATCAAGAGACTTGTTTCAGTAGCTCCTGAAACAGAAGACGCTGGCAATCCAGCACTCTGAAATATATTGGCTGACGCATTCTGAACTTGTGACTGTTTGGCACCGCCAAGGATGCTCACATTATTAGAGAGCGAATATTTCACCAAAACGGCCAATGCGTTGATGTCTAAATCGACAACAGGCAGGGCTACAGCATAGGGACTTCCTGCAGAGGAGTAATCAAGTTGTACCGCACCCTGATTGTAAGATGTTAGGCCAACAGATAAATCGCTTGAGATATCACTCTTAATCGCCAATGAAACGTAATCTTGTTTTGCGAGCGCACTGCCTGTCGGAGCGTACACTGTACCTTTAACATCAGGCGATCGACTTGACATACCAAGTTCAGCATAATTGCCTTTCTCGTACATAAAGGATGTTGACAGAGAGTTAGTCTCAAAACCTCCAGCGGTTGCACTTAATGCTGTAGTACTTAAAATCATCGTTGCAATCGCGCGTAATTTCATTTTTTTCTCCCAGAACCTTTGCTAACGCTCTCTTTCAAAAGCTTGGTTTAGAGCCTGGCGTAGTTAGGGGATTATTTCAATATTTATTTTAAGATGGGCAAAAAAGTTGAGGGAAATTACCTCAATGCTATGCCACCAAATTTGGCCTCGAAATTTATAAAAAAAGCCCACTCTTCAGAGTGGGCTTTTCAAATAATACTTGGTTGATCCAAACTTTAAGCTGCACCAAAACGATCTGCATCCATCACTTTTGCCCAAGCGGCAATAAAGCGTTTCACGAAGAGCGGTTCAGCGTCCGATGTCGCAAAGGCTTCTGCCAAGGCGCGCAATTGGGAGTTGGAGCCAAACACCAGATCGACCCGGCTGGCGGTCCATTTCACGGCGCCTGTGGTCCGGTCACGGCCTTCAAAGCGGCTTTCGTCACCCGAAACATCGACCCATTTTGTGCCCATATCGAGCAGGTTGACAAAAAAGTCGTTGCTGAGTGTTTCAGGACGATCGGTGAAGACGCCTTCTTTGGCGCCATGGCTATTGGCTCCCAAAACCCGAAGCCCGCCGACCAGCGCAGTCATCTCAGGGGCGTTGAGCGTCAACAGCTGGGCCCGATCTACCAGGAGCTCTTCGGCAGAGACGCCGAAGCTTTTCTTCTGATAGTTGCGGAACCCGTCCGCCTGTGGCTCCAATACGGCAAAAGATTCCGCATCGGTTTGCTCTTGAGTGGCATCGCCGCGCCCGGGTGTGAAGGGCACGCTGACCGAATGGCCCGCAGCTTTCGCGGCGGATTCAATAGCAGCCGCACCGCCGAGTACGATCAAGTCGGCCATTGATACCGGTTTCTTGAAGGCTGCCTGGACGGTTTCCAGGGCGCTCAAGACCGCCGCCAATTGCTCTGGTTGGTTCACATCCCAATCTTTTTGCGGCGCAAGCCGCAGCCGCGCCCCATTGGCACCGCCGCGTTTGTCAGAGCCGCGGAAGGTTGAGGCAGAGGCCCAAGCGGTTGAGACCAATTGCGAGATCGACAGACCTGTGCCCATGATGGCGGCTTTCAAATCTGCGATATCCGCCGCATTGAGAGCGGCATTGCCGGCGGGGATGGGATCTTGCCAGATCAGATCTTCTGCAGGCACCTCTGGTCCCTTGTACAAAACTTTCGGCCCCATGTCGCGGTGGGTCAGTTTGAACCAAGCGCGCGCGAAGGCATCAGCGAAGGCATCGGGGTTGGCGTGGAAATGCCGCGAGATTTTCTCATAGGCCGGGTCCATGCGCATGGCCATGTCGGCGGTGGTCATCATCACGGGAACAGTTTTGCCCGAACCGTCCACCTGAGGCGCATGGTCCTCATCCGAAAGGCCTTTGGCATGCCAGATTTGCGCGCCAGCAGGGCTTTTTGTCAACTCCCAGTCATAGCCGAAGAGTAGGTCAAAATAGCCCATATCCCATCGGGTGGGATGCGCCGTCCAGGGACCCTCAATGCCGCTGGTCGTGGTGTGAATGCCGACGCCGCTTTCGAAGGCATTCTTCCAACCGAAGCCTTGCTCAACAATGCTCGCGCCTTCGGGCTCTGCACCCACCAGCTCGGGATCGCCCGCACCATGGGCTTTTCCGAAAGTATGTCCTCCGGCCACAAGCGCCACGGTTTCTTCGTCATTCATGGCCATACGCGCGAAGGTTTCGCGGATGTCATAGCCAGAGGCGACGGGATCAGGATTGCCATTCGGGCCTTCTGGGTTGACGTAGATCAAGCCCATTTGCACAGCTGCCAGCGGGTTTTCCAGCTCACGCTCGCCGCTGTATCGATTGTCTTCGAGCCAGCCGTCTTCAGTGCCCCAATAGATATCTTCCTCTGGCTCCCAGACGTCGACACGACCGCCGCCAAAGCCAAAGGTTTTGAATCCCATAGATTCAAGCGCAACATTGCCGGCCAAAATCATCAAATCGGCCCAGGACAAAGCCTTGCCGTATTTTTGTTTGATGGGCCAAAGCAAGCGGCGGGCTTTGTCGAGGTTGCCGTTGTCGGGCCAGCTGTTGAGCGGTGCAAAACGTTGTTGCCCCGCACCCGCGCCGCCGCGCCCGTCAGCGGTGCGATAGGTGCCTGCGCTGTGCCAGGCCATACGAATGAAGAAGGGACCGTAATGCCCGTAATCTGCGGGCCACCAATCCTGGCTGTCGGTCATCAAAGCGGTTAAATCGGCTTTAACAGCGGCCAGATCCAATTTTGCAAATTCCGCGGCATAATCAAAATCCGCGTCCATCGGGTCCGACGCGGGCGTATTTTGAGCAAGAATCTTCAAATTCAACTGATTGGGCCACCAATCGGCATTGGAACGCCCACGGGAGGCCGCATTGGTCGCGGTTCCATGTATTACCGGGCATTTGCCGCTGTTGGATAAGTCATTTCCGTCCATGTTCTGTCTCCGAATGATGCGTGTGGATTTGGGTGTCTTGGTAAATTGCCTTGGGCCTGAGGGCAACACGTAACAAATAAGTCGGCAAACATTATCTTCAACCGCCGGCTGTGTCACGAAAGGGGATGGAAGGGCGACCGCCCCGAACCGCCGCGCTCCGCGATTACGCGGGGCAGGGGCCTTGCTTTGAGAGGGCTGCGGGCCTGTCTCAAAAGCTGTGTGGCCCTCTCACCTTTTAGACTTCTTTTGGCAATTCTGGCGCGAAAATATCCATTTAGCGTATTGAATTTAATACATTTAGACCTTTGAGCCTCGCCGCTATTTTTGATACTACCGTATTCAATTTTAAACATTTTACGCAGAGATATTGAACGCCATTAAGCACGCATTAACGGTCGAACCTTAGCACTCACACGCGAATTTACAGCTCGTGTTGCTTTGAAACTATCGGAACTAACCATGACATATTTTTTTCAATTGCCCCAATATTTCTCACGTCAGATCATAGCGTTTGTTTTGACTCTCCTCACGTTTCTGGCAACGCCAGCTGCGGGGCAATTCCTGTCCAATGGTGTGACCCCTGTGAAGCCGATACCCAATTCAAACGCCACCTTACTGAACCTTATCGCAAGCTGTCTCGCGGAACAGCCGGTGACCGGCCTATGTACCACCTGGGGGGATAGCTCTGGTTATGGGGCAATACCGAGCTGGGATGTGAGTAATGTAACGGATTTCGGCCAAGCGTTTAAGAACAGAACCACCTTCAATGGTGATATTTCGAAATGGGATACGAGCATTTCGTGGTCGTTTTGGCATATGTTCGTCAATGCTCATGCCTTCAATCAGGACATTTCGCAGTGGGACACGAGCAAAGGAAGCAATTTCAATGCAATGTTCCACCACGCATATCCTTGTCACCGCCCCAGATGGCAGCACATTGACTTACACGGTCAATATCACGCGCCAATCCAACGACGCGTCCTTGTCAAATTTGATCTCGAGTGTCGGCAGTCTCTCACCGGTGTTTGCTCCGGGCACTTTAGCCTACGGCGTCACTGTGCCCCATGCAACGACGAGTTTGACCCTTACACCGACAGTTAACGAACCAAACGCAACAGTCGTCGTAAACAATGGCAGTCCAATTACATTATCCGTAGGAGCTAATCCCGTTCCGGTTATTGTGACATCCCAAGATGGGAGCACAACACGCCAATATACGGTCACTGTGAACCGCCTGCCGTCCAGCGACGCAACCCTGTCGAACCTGACCAGCAGCAGCGGCACGCTCTCCCCGAGCTTCGCCCCAGGCACAACAGCCTATAGTGTCACCGTGGCCAATTCCGTGACAACACTGACCCTGACCCCAACGGTGAATGATCCCAATGCCACAGCTGTGGTGAACAACGGCACGGCCATCGCGCTTGCCGTGGGGGCCAATGCGATCCCGGTTGAGGTGACGGCGCAAGATGGCACAACCAAGATCACCTATACGGTCACTGTGAACCGCGCGGCTGCTGCACTCTCCAGCGACGCAACCCTGTCGAACCTGACCAGCAGCAGCGGCACGCTCTCCCCGAGCTTCGCCCCGGGCACAACAGCCTATAGTGTCACCGTGGCCAATTCCGTGACAACACTGACCCTGACCCCAACGGTGAATGACCCCAATGCCACAGCTGTGGTGAACAGCGGCACGGCCATCGCGCTTGCCGTGGGGGCCAATGCGATCCCGGTTGAGGTGACGGCGCAAGACGGCACAACCAAGATCACCTATACGGTCACTGTGAATCGCGCGGCGGCCTTGCAAGCTGTGATTACCGGGCCAACAACGCCAGCCTCTGGACCGTTTTCGGTTGTGATTACCTTCTCTCAACCGGTCACGCAATTTACCATATCCGATGTAACGGTCGTGAATGGAACCGCGACAACAATGACTGGCAGCGGAACAACTTATACGCTGACAGTGTCCCCTACCTCAGGACCAAATGTTTCGATTTCTGTGGCGGCGGGGATGGTTTCCGGCTCAGGCGGGACACTGAACACCGCATCTAATGTGCTAAATGTACAGGTGGCGACACCGGCGACCGCCTTGGCGGCGGCGCAGTCAAATCTGGAACAGATCGTTTTGAAACAGGCGCAGAAGGCGCTCTCCTCTCAAGCTTCGATCGACCAACGCATGGTCAGAACGGGCACGCAGCGGCTGGTCATGCGTCAAAGGTTGAATCGCCAGCAAAGCAACCGGTTCCTTCCGCTTGACGTCGATGGCACTGCGCGATTCAATAATGGAGAGTTCCGATTGAACGGCGACTTCTTCGCGCTGTCCAGTAATATGGAACAATCTGCGGAAGTGGTGACCACCGGCGCTTTCAACTTTGTGAGTGACCGAGATGGCAACTTTAGTGGAAATTTCAACGGGCGTACCGCTATGGAAGTGCAGCTGTCACTCGATATGGTGCTTGGATACTTCCTAGGGGTCGAGGTCGGACGTGCAAGATTGTCTGGAACATTTGCGGGGCGGCAGGACAGTTATGGGCTGAACGCGGGTGGCTATCTGCTGCGCGCTTTCAATGATACCTCCTATATCACGGGTTTTGCCGCAGTTGGACGCAGCAACAACCAAATGGACGTGAGCAATGGCACCCTACAGGTGGACAGTCGCTTTGACAGCACGACCCTTCGGCTAGGCGCGAGTGCGACGGGCGTGTTCCGGATGCCAAGTCTTGAGATCTGGCCAGAACTGACCTTTAGCTATGCGAGATTGCGGGTTGGCACACAGGCTGTGGCTGCGCAGGCCTATGGGTTGACAGCCAATAACCTCAGCCTTGCCGGTGGCGACGCGGAGATGGCACAGTTGATGTTTATGCCGCAATTTAAGTGGCCGCTTGGCGATGGGCGCGATGGGGCCGCTGTGGCAAACTTCTCGCTCTCGCCACGATTGACCTGTCGCGCAACCCAGGGTGTGGGCAAAAGCCGCAACTGCGGAACCGGCGCGGCGCTCGGATATTCGGCGGCCTCTGGCAATGGCTTGACTCTATTCAATGCCACCGTGGAATTTGACAATGTCGCCGGTACGAAAAACGGGTCGCTGACTCTCAATGTTGAGCATAATTTCTGATTTTGCAGGGCAAGGCGATGCGCGGGGGATAAATCTTTTGATTACCTCCGCGTAATCTCTTAAGTCAGAACGTATGACAGATAAAACAGTGATCATTATCCCCGCGCGTTATGCGTCAACGCGATTTGAAGGCAAGCCTTTGGCACTGCTGACCGGCGCGACTGGCGCGCGCAAGTCACTTATTCAACGCAGCTGGGAGACAGCCTGTGATGTGCCGGATGTTGAGGGGGTATTTGTAGCCACGGATGATCAGCGCATCGCTGATGCGGTTAATGGTTTTGGCGGCCAAGTGATCATGACCTCGCCGACCTGTCGCAACGGAACAGAGCGGGTTGCGCAGGCCGTTCAAAAATTGCCTGCGCCTGCGGATATTGTGGTCAATCTGCAAGGGGATGCGCCGCTGACCCCGCCGTGGTTTATCACCGCGCTGATCGAAGAGATGAAGAGTGATCCGACTGTCGAGATGGCGACGCCGGTGCTGCGATGCGATGGTCTGACATTGAATATGTTTCGAGAAGATCGCCGCAATGGGTGGGTCGGTGGCACAACCGCAGTCTTTGATCAGAATTGGGATGCGCTATACTTTTCAAAAGAGGTTTTGCCCTTTACCGACAAAACCTATGCTGAGGATGAGGAAACCCCCGTCTATCATCATGTTGGGGCCTATGCGTATCGCCCGAGCAGTTTGGCGCGCTATATCCGCTGGCCAGAGCGCAATTTGGAGAGTCTTGAGGGGCTTGAGCAGTTGCGCTTACTTGAACATGGCATAAAAATTAGATGTGTCTTGGTCGACGCCAAGGGCCGCGTTTTTTGGGAGTTGAACAATCCCGTCGATGTGGCCCGGATCGAGAAGGTGCTTCAGGCCAAAGGCTGGCCCTAGCTCCAGAACCTATGCAACGCCGCGCTGTAACAGCTGTAGCACTGTGACCAATCCAATGGGGCAGCCATCTTCCAAAACAAAGGCCGCAGAGATTTTTCTCGTTTGCAACGTATGCAAAGATCGTGCCCCCAGATTTTCTGGCCGCAGGGTGACAGGGGCCGGGCTCATGATGTCTTGCGCCCGGTTGGACCACATCACATCCTGCATCATGCCATTGGCGTTCTTTTCTAAATATCTGCGAATGTCACCGTCCGTTATCACACCGCTGAGTTGACCGGCGGCATCGAGCAAGCCGACAATGCCAAATCCTTTGTTCGAAATCTCGGCCACCACATCAAACACAGGGGCGGATTGATCCAGAAGCGGCAGCTCATCGGCCTGATGCATGAATTCGCGAACCGGCTGCAATACAGCGCCAAGCTTACCACCAGGATGGAAGTTGCGAAAACTCTCCTCAGTGAAACCGCGCATTTTCAGCAAGGTAATGGCCAGCGCATCGCCCATCGCCATTTGCAAAAGGGTCGAGGTGGTGGGCGCCAAATTATGCGGGCAGGCCTCTTGGGCCGCAGGCAGAACAATGGGATATTGCGCGCGGCGCGCCAAGGTGCCCTCAGCTTTGCCGGTGATCGCAACAAGGGGCACGTCAAACCGCGCGGCATAGGCGATAATATCGGCCAATTCACCGGTTTCACCGGACCAGGAGAGAAGCATCACAACATCGTCATTTTGGATCATACCCAGATCGCCATGGCTGGCCTCGGCCGCATGAACAAAATAGGCTGGCGTGCCGGTGGAGGCGAAAGTCGCGGCCAGTTTCCGCGCCACATGCCCGCTTTTTCCAACCCCTGATAGAATGAGCCGGCCCTTCATGGCAAAGATCAAATTCGCAGCCCCGGTGATCACGTGGCGCATTTGCGCAGTGTCGACATCTTGGTGCAATTGGGACATGCCGGCGGAAAAACAAGCCACGGCCGAGAGGGCGGATGCGGCAGGATCGATTGGGTTTTTCATGGTCGACAGGCCCTAAGTCTGTTCAGAGAAGTTGCGGAAAACTACACTGATTTGGCCAGACATCCAAGGGCAAAGGTCATGGCTTTGAAACCTGTCAAACTATGCTATGAACAGACCAAAGAGATATGCAGAAAGCCAAAGATATGACTGAAATCGCCGTCGCGAATATGACCCTAGGCAATCATCAACCGATGAGTTTGATCGGTGGAATGAATGTGATTGAAAGCCGCGATCTGGTGATGCGCGTGGCCGAAGCATTCGTGCAGGTCACTGGTGAATTGGGCCTGCCGTATATTTTCAAAGCCTCTTTTGATAAGGCCAATCGCTCCTCCATTCACTCTTTCCGCGGCCCGAGGCTCGAGGAGGGCCTGAAAATATTGCAAGAGGTCAAGCACACCTTTGGAGTGCCTGTTCTGACAGACGTGCATGAAGTTTCTCAGGCCGCGCCCGTGGCGGAGGTTTGCGATATCTTGCAGGTGCCAGCCTTCTTGGCCCGGCAAACCGATTTGATTGCCGCCATTGCGGCCACTGATGCGGTGATCAATGTCAAGAAACCACAGTTTATGAGCCCACCGCAGATTCAAAATTTGGTTGGAAAAATTCGTGAATGTGGCAATGAGAAAATTTTGCTCTGTGAGCGCGGGACCTGCTTTGGCTATGACAATTTGGTTGTCGACATGCTGGGCCTTCGGACGATGAAAGACTGCAGCGATGACGCGCCGATCATATTTGACGTGACCCATGCTTTGCAAACCCGCGCGGCCGGCGCTGCGGTCTCTGGTGGTCGGCGCGGGCAAATTGCTGAGCTGGGCCGGGCCGGCTTGGCCGTGGGCATTGCTGGGCTGTTTGTTGAAGCACATCCTGACCCCGATCAGGCTTTGTGCGACGGGCCGAGCGCCCTACCTCTGGATCTAATCAAACCATTTTTGAGCCAGATGAAAGCGGTCGATGATTTGGTGAAATCCTTGCCAGAATTAGTGATTGAATGAACGGACGGCATCACTCGCACACCAATTTGAGGGTGACAAGCGGCCTGTGCTGTGGCTAAGGTGGCCGCATGAAGCAAATTCCTAAAAAAACCACCGATGACGCGCTTGTTCAGGAATTTCTGAACAAGGGTGGGAAAATCAGTGTTGGAAAAACCAAGCCCTTGCCCAGCGAACTGGGCTTGAGCAACAACACCTGGAACAACAAGCTCACGCGCGAAGAAAAATCTGCCCGCGACGGAAAATGAGCCTCCCTGCCCATTCGGCACTTAAGATATAGTCTCCGGGCAGATCGCAAGTCGTTAAGGACAGGCATCCCCTTCTCTCGTTAGCAATATTTTTGTGCTGCTGTTAAGACAGGTGAGCTGCCACAAGGGTGGATGACCAAATTTGCAATAGTGTTTGTGCAATTTATGCTAAGCTGCTACCGGATGCGCGAAAATAGCAGGGATGTAATCGCATGGCTCAGAATGATTTCGAACAGCGGCATTTGGACACTCTCGATCGAGACTTAAACCGATTCTCGGCCCTAGAGCAGGCAACGGCCTATGCCTCCCGCCCGATGATGGGGCTGGGGGTGTCATTGGTCTTTATACTCGTCGCGGGGCTTGTTGCGTTCTATCTCTTTGGACAGACCGGAAATACGCTTGTCGTGGTGATCGCTGCTGGCTTTGGGGCCTATATGGCGCTGAACATCGGAGCCAATGATGTCGCCAATAATATGGGGCCCGCGGTCGGCGCCAATGCTTTGACCATGGGCGGGGCCATTGCCATTGCAGCGGTGTTTGAAAGTGCAGGAGCCTTGCTTGCGGGAGGGGACGTCGTTTCGACCATCGCAAAGGGCATTATTGCGCCTCAAAGCATGCAAACAGCTTCTATCTTTATCTGGGCCATGCTCGCCGCGTTATTGTCTGCAGCGCTTTGGGTTAATCTGGCCACTTGGATCGGCGCGCCTGTTTCGACGACGCATTCTGTTGTCGGAGGCGTTATGGGGGCAGGGATCGCGGCTGCGGGATTTGCGGCGGTAAACTGGCCAACGATGCATAAAATCGCCGCAAGCTGGGTGATTTCACCGGTCTTGGGTGGGGTGATTGCCGCCTTTTTTCTGTGGATTATTAAAAACCGGATTGTATACCGTGAGGATAAAATCTCTGCGGCGCGCGTTTGGGTGCCGGTTTTGGTTGGGGTTATGGGCGGGGCATTTTCGGTCTACTTGGTGCTCAAAGGCCTAAAGAAAATCATGAAAATCGATTTTTCCTCGGCCTTGATGATCGGTCTTGGATTGGGTGTCCTCATTTGGCTGGTCATGATCCCAGTGGTGCGCAAGCAAGCCGAGGGGTTGGAAAACCGGAATAAATCGCTGAAAAAACTCTTCGGCATCCCCTTGGTCATATCGGCCGCATTGCTCAGTTTTGCCCATGGGGCGAATGATGTGGCCAATGCGGTTGGACCGCTGGCCGCGATTGTGCAGGCTTCGGCTTCAGGCGGTTTCGCAGATGCCGTGTCTATTCCGCTCTGGGTGATGGCCATTGGTGCCTTGGGGATCTCGTTTGGCCTGTTTTTGTTTGGACCAAAATTGATCCGCATGGTGGGCGGTCAAATTACCAAACTCAATCCGATGCGGGCCTATTGTGTGGCGCTTTCAGCGGCCATTACCGTGATTGTCGCCAGCTGGTTGGGTCTGCCGGTCAGCTCAACGCATATCGCTGTTGGCGGTGTTTTCGGCGTGGGTTTTTTTCGAGAGTGGGACACGCAGCGCCGGATGACACGCGCGCGGGTGACGGTTCCACAGGCCGTGGACCGGCCAAAAGAAGAGCGCCGCCGCCGCAAATTGGTGCGCCGCAGTCACTTCCTGACAATCATCGCCGCATGGGTGATTACCGTGCCGGCCGCGGCTGCAATCTCGGCGTTACTCTTCTGGATCATTTCGACCTACATGGGCGGCGCAAGCTAACTTTGCAGGTCATCGCGCAGGGCATGGGCTCTGCGCGATGCGGGCTGATCGGCAGCGTCAAAAAAAAGCGTTTTTTTCGCGCAATTTAATCAATTGTTAGAATTAAACTGTAAATGTGCAACCATGCGAATGCTTGTTGAAATACAAATCTATATGATATTTAGGTTGCCCTACAGGATATAGTGGAACGAAACATTAATGATACTAACACTTGACGTAAGGGCCGTTTGAACCGCAGAATTCGCTTACTGAAGTCACGAAATGAACTACAGCAGCAGCAGAGGAAAGAAATCATGTTAGCAAATGCAAAGAAAATGGTCACAAGTTTGACCGAAGTGGGAATCGCGCTCCTGGCCTTTGCCATTGTCGCATCCGTGTTGGTTGGGCCCGATAATATGGCCTTTTTGGGCGATGTGGTGGGCAATATCACAGCTCTGGTCCAGCAGCTTGGAAGCGCGGGCCTGGCCGGATTGATCGCCTTGGGTGTGGTCTTGGCTTTGTTCCAAAAATAGACCATTTTATAAAACCGCTTCTTCCAACAATCTGGTTTGATAGATGAAACAATTAGACAGCTTCCTTATAAAGTTGAGATCTTGGCTTTTGCGTGCCGCGGAACTCATGGCCCTGCTGCTTGTTGTGCTCGTCTTGGTGTACCTATTGTTGGGGGAGGCCTCCGGCGATTATGTGGTCAGCGTCATGACGAATGTGTCGCTGCTGATCTCTGCGGTGACCCCGCAAGCGATCATCGGCTTGGCCCTCATCGCCGCCGTTGTGGCCTATCTGCGCCGGTAAGCGTGCCCCAGCCTAGGACAGGGTGATCTCAAATAAGGCGCCGCCCAACTCCGGGCATTGTGTCACCGTGAGTGAGCCGCCATGGGCCTCAACAATTTGCTTGCAAATATACAGGCCCAAGCCTGAGTTCCCCCCGCGCCCGTCTTGGTCCGCGCGCGCGCTATAGAAACGCTCAAAGATCTTGCTGCAATCGGCCAAAGGAACACCTGGCCCGGTATCAGCGACAGTGACGATCAGGCCCTGACGCCATGTTTTTGACAGAGTGACATGCACCTGACCTTTAGCCCCTGCAAAACTTAATGCGTTCTCAACCAGATTAATCACCACCCGTGCCAGACGATCTGGCAGCCCGGTGAAATGAACATCGCTTTGTATGTCAAAGGTCAGGCGCACCTGCGCCTCATTGGCCGCCGGTTCAAAGAAGCCAATCAGCTCACCAATTGTTTCAGAGAAATTAAACCGCTCACGCTTAGCCGCCACCAAATCATGATCGACTATCGCCGCCTCGGAAATTTCTGAGATTAATTTGTTCATGCGCACCGCCTGATTTTGAATGGCGGCAAATTTCTCCCGCTCGGCCGTATTGGCCCCTGCCATTGCATTTTGTGTATTGGCAATAATCGACGCGATTGGATTTTTGAGTTCATGTGAGACATCGGCCGCAAAACGTTCCTTGTCATGGAAAAGTGTGATGATTTGCTGGTGCAACCGACTGAGGTTGCGATAGAGGCGCCCCACCTCATCGCGCCGCGTCTCAAAAGCTTCGATCTCAAACCCCGCCAATTGCTCGACCAGAGTTTCGGCTTTCAAGCGCCGGTTCAGGCGCCGCGAGAGCCGGCGAATGGGCATCGCGATGGAAATCGCTAGGAGCGCGCCAAAGACAATGGTAATGCCCGATAGGCCAGCCAGAACCATGAGCCGCGATTTGTTTTTTCCGAAATATGCTTCCCGCAGATAGTAGCTGTCCGAAAGTTCCAGCACCGCGCGTGGGCGCCCATTCACGCGGATTGGCACGAGATAGCTCAATTCATATAGATCCGTGACCGGATTGAGCAGTTGAAATTGGCGGGTGAAACGCGCGCGTTCTGGCTCATAAGGGTCGGTCACAATTTGAAAATCAAACAGGCGTTTATACAGCACAAATAATTTCTCAAACGGATCCAAGCCGGGTTTAGGGGCTTTGAATTCCGGCTCGAGCGCATCCGGCAGCGGCCGCACCTCAATCGGTGTGCTGATCCTTGGATTTGCCCCATCGAAATAGGTGAGCTGCGCATCCGCCAAAAGGCTGGACACTTTGAGGCGGTCCGTACCCGCAAGAGCACTGTCGAGCAGCACGGCCTCAATGGCCAGGCGGCGATCAAATTCGCTCAATCCGTCCTGCCGAAAAATCGGTTCGAGCAGTTTCACATAGAAATTGGACCGCTCAAACAACCGGTCCTTCTTGCTGCGAATTTCCACCAAAGCGGCATCTTCGGTTGCAACGACAAAGGCCCAGAGCGCGAGGTTGAACATCACCAAAAGGCCGAGGATTTTTGACAATATACCGCGAAACATTGGATCTAGCCCTTAAGTCGATAACCGAGGCCATGGACCGTAGAGATGATATCGCAGGCGGGATCCACGGCTTTGAGCTTTTGACGAATATTTCGAATGTGACTGTCGATGGTGCGATCGCTGACGTAAATCGCCTCGCGATAGGCCGCATCCATCAGCTGGTTTCGGGTTTTGACGACACCGGGCCGCTGCGCCATCGCCAGAAGGAGCAAACATTCGGTCACCGTCAAATCCACCGCCTTATGCGCCCAGGTCACCAAATGCCGATCTTGATCAATGGTTAACTCCCCAGTGGACACCCGCGCATCCGCATCGGTCACAGGGCCGACCCGGTGCCGGCGCAAGACGGCGGCGACCCGAAACAGCAGTAGATGCTTGCTGAAGGGTTTGGTGATGTAATCATCTGCACCAAGGGTGAAGCCGATGATTTGATCTTGTTCCTCCGCCTTAGATGACAAGAAAATGATCGGCAGATTTGGCCTCTGCGCCCGAACGGATTTCAATAGGGAAAACCCATCCATTTCGGGCATTTTAATGTCAAAGATTGCGAGATCCGCAGGGTGTTGCTGCATATGCGCCTGCGCGGCCAGGCTCGAGGAAAAGGCGCTGACCTGATAGCCTTCTTGGGTCAACATCTGCTCCAGTGGCAGAAGGATTTCAACTTCGTCATCTACAATAATGATCTGTGTCATGCGCTTAGCTCATCTTTGGTTGCGTCGACAGTGGCACAGCCAGGCTGGGAGCACAAAGAAAATGCGGCCGGCTGCACAGGATCTGCACAAAGGATCACAAAATTTGCACGCAGTGCTCAAACGCCCTGCAAAAGCAGGCCTTAGCGTCAAAGGGGGCAGGCGCGATGATGGGCCGGGTTGGTATTGCGCGCCGCCCCTGGCAGATCACACAGCCGGGCCCCCAAGTTTAACCCGCAATGAAAGGACAGCAGATGGGTATTTTACAGATCCTAACAGCCACAGAGATTTTGGTTTTTTGCTCGATATTTTGCATTTACCTCTTTCGGTGACGCCCCGGTGCGTTTTCGGCCCTATTGACTTGACCACAGATTGATATGTTTTCATTATGAACCCCACGGGGATGCACCGAGCCGGCGTTTTGGGCTGCGGTAGACATCTGCAAATAAAGGGCGTGGCGCATGACAACTTCAAAACGGCATGAGGAGGGGTTGGCCACGCGGCGCGCCGTCTTAGGAGAGGCGCATGTTGCACGTGCTCAGGCTCAAACATCGGCGTTTGATGCGCCCTTCCAAGAGCTGATCACCGAAGCGGCCTGGGGGCATGTTTGGTCTCGGCCAACTTGGGATCACCGGCAGCGTTCGATTGTCACCCTGGCTTTGCTTTGTGCGCAGGGGCATTGGGATGAGGTCGCCATGCATATCCGCGCCACGGCAAATACAGGTACAAGCCGCGCGGATATTCAAGAGCTGATCTTGCATGTGGCCATTTACGCCGGTGTGCCGACGGCCAATCACGCGATTAAAATCGCCAAGCAAACCTTTGCTGAAATGGAGAATGCATCGTGAGTGATATGCGCCCCTTTACCCCGCAGGACATGAGCCTGCAGCCGCCTGCCCTGACCCCCGACTATCGCTCCTCGCGACTGCGCGCGCCCAGCCATAAGCTATTGAGCCTAGAGCAAGGAGCGGGGGAGCTGACCGGCCCGACCTTTGGGCATGATATAATCGGTCCAAACGACAATGATCTGATCATCAATTATGCCGCACCGGGTGCCGCGGCCATTGGTGAACAAATCATGGTGCATGGTTATCTGCTGGATGAAGACGCGCGGCCGGTGCCGCAGGCTTTGCTAGAGTTTTGGCAGGCCAATGCCGGCGGGCGTTATCGTCATAAAAAAGATGGCTACCTGGCGCCTTTGGATCCCAATTTCGGCGGCTGTGGCCGAACGATCACCGATGAAACGGGTTATTTTTCCTTCCGCACTGTGCGGCCCGGCCCCTATCCTTGGCCGAATGGTGGCAATGATTGGCGGCCAGCGCATATTCATTTCAGCTGCTTTGGCCAAGGCTGGGCGCAGCGGTTGATTACGCAGATGTATTTCGAAGGCGACCCGCATATTCCGCTTTGCCCGATCGTTCAAACGATCGCGGATCCAAAGGCGATTGAACGATTAACTGCGCGGTTGGATATGGCGCATACGGTTCCAATGGGGTTTCGGGCGTTCCGATTTGACATTGTGTTGCGTGGCCGCATGTCCACCCTGTTTGAAAATAAGTTGAAGGGGAATTGATGTCCTGCTCGCAAAGCGCGTCGCAAACCGCCGGCCCCTATGTGCATATCGGCTGCACGCCCAGGGTTGCGGGCTTGAAAAATATGTATGGTGGCAATGATTTGGGCGCGGATATTTTTCCGCCCAATGTCGCGGGGCGAAAAATAGTCATTTCGGGACAAATTTTTGACGGTGCCGGTGATCCTGTCCTGGATGCGATGCTTGAGTTTTGGCAGGCCGATGCAAGTGGGCGCTATGGGGCCAATGGCCCCTGTGGCGGCTGGGCCCGCCGCGCGGTGGATCCTGAGGCGGGCCACTACGAGCTGCACACGACTCTTCCTGCCGCCACAGCTGACGAGGCCGCGCATGTGAAAGTTTGGGTTGTGGCGCGCGGGATCAACTTGGGGCTGCACACACGCATTTATTTTGAGGATGAGCCACAGGGGCAAGATCCCATTCTGGCAGCGATCAATGAGCCCAGCCGCCGATCTACTTTGATAGCCGAACGATCGGGGGATGATTCTTACATCTTCAACATTCACCTGCAAGGCGACAAGGAAACGGTATTTTTGAATGTCTGATATGCACAACAAACCCTGCATTTTGTGCTGCGCCATCACCGGTTCAGTGCCCACAAAAGCCGCCAACCCAGCTGTGCCGATCAGTATTTCTGAGCAGGTCGAGAGCAGCTTGGCCGCTGTGGAGGCGGGGGCTTCGATTATTCACGCCCATGTCCGCAACGCCGATGAAAGACCAAGCAGCGATCCAGAAAAATTTGCCCGCCTGCAAGAGGAGCTGCGCCGGCACTGCCCGGAGGTCATCATTCAGTTTTCTACCGGAGGCCGTTCTGGTGCGGGACAAGAGCGTGGCGGAATGTTGCCCCTGAGACCGGATATGGCCTCTCTGTCGGTTGGATCAAACAATTTTCCCACGCGCGTTTATGAGAATCCGCCAGATTTGGTGGCTTGGCTGGCTAGTGAAATGCAAAAATATGAAGTGGTGCCGGAGGTTGAAGCCTTTGATCTTTCGCATATTTTGCAAGCTGTGCGCCTGCATGATGAGGGGAAACTATTCGGCAAGCTCTATGTGCAATTTGTCATGGGTGTGAAAAACGCGATGCCGGCAGATCGCGCAGTTTTTGATTTCTATGTGGCGCAGATGCAAGCCCGCGCGCCTCAGGCTGCGTGGTGTGCCGCGGGTATCGGGCCCAATCAATTGGTTGTGAATGAATGGGCCATTGCGGCCGGCGGCCATACCCGCGCTGGGCTTGAAGACAATGTGCGCCTTGACCGCAGCACCCTGGCCCCCTCGAATGCAGCTTTGATCGCCCGTGCCGCCGACCTTTGCAGCCGTTATGAGCGCCCGGTCGCAAGCCCGGCGCAAGCGCGCGAAATTCTCGGTTTGCGGGCCGCATGACATCGGTATTTGACCATGCCTGGTTGACAGGCGTGTTTGGCGATAGACAGGTCGCGGCGCATCTGTCGGCTGAGGTGCAATTGGCGCATATGCTGCGTATTGAAGCGGCGCACAGCCGCTCATTGGGCAATGAGGCCGCGGCCCGTGCCATTGAGACCGCCCAGCTGCGCCCGGAGGATTTGGCAGAGGGCACGGCCAAGGATGGGGTTCCTGTTCCTCAGCTGGTGCGCTGTCTCAAGGCGCAAATTTCACCAGAGCTGCATGGGGATATTCACCGAGGGCTGACCAGCCAAGACGTGATGGACACGGCTTTTGTTCTGTCTTTGAAGGATATTTTACCTATCTTCCGGCAGGGATTGATCGCGTTGCAGGCGGATCTGGCGCAGTTGACGCAAGCGCATGGCGCTGCGAGCTTGATGGGGCGCACGCGCATGCAGGCCGCGCTTCCCATAACGGTTGCAGATCGCATTGCCACTTGGCACATGCCCTTGGAGCGCCATCTTGCGCGGCTCGATGAGGTTTGTGCGCGCGTGCTCTGCGTTCAATGCGGCGGCCCGGTGGGGCTTGGCGCGGACGGGGCTGCGCTTGCGGCAGCTCTGGGCTTGGCAGAACCGGACAAATGCTGGCACGCCATGCGCGATGGATTTGCCGAATTGGCCAATTGGCTGTCGCTGGTGTCTGGCAGCTTGGGCAAAATGGGCATGGATATCTCGCTCATGACACAGCAAGGCGTGGATGAGATGCGCTTGCGCGCAGGGGGCTCTTCCTCGGCCATGCCCCATAAGCAAAACCCAATATTGGCGGAGCTATTGGTCACCCTGGCGCGTTATAATTCTGTTCAGCTTGCCGGGATGCATCAGGCCTTGATCCACGAGCAAGAACGCTCTGGCGCGGCTTGGGCGCTGGAATGGATGATTTTGCCTGCGATGCTGCACAGCACCGCAAGAGGGCTCAGGGCGGCACAAGAGTTGCTGGCCCAAGTTGAAACAATCGGCGCTTGAGCGGGCGGCGCTTACGGCGCGATGATGGGCGTGGCGTTCAAGGCGCTGTCGCGCGGCGCAACCTCCGTGAACTCCGTGCCATGTTCAAACCAGCTTTTTGGCGCCGCCGCACCCCATAGGGTTTGTCGTTGGGGATCTTTGAGGTCCCACTTGATGGGCTCATGATCGGGATCCACGGTTTGATAATCGGAGCAATAGATTTCGATGCGATGCCCGTCAGGGTCCAGGATATAAAGGAAAAAGGCGTTTGAAATCCCATGCCGCCCCGGTCCGCGCTCGATGTTGCTGACATAGCCAGTGGTGGCCATGAGGTCGAGCAGGTCAATGATGTTCAGCGGTGTCGGCACCCAAAATGCGATATGGTGCATCCTAGGGCCGCGGCCATTGGTGAAGGCCATATCATGCACGCCGCCTTTGCGATGCATCCATGCGGCCCAGAGTTTTCCACTGGCTTCATCCTCCGTATATTCGGTCACCCGAAAGCCAATGTCAGTGTAGAACGCCACTGAGGCATCGACATCGGGCGAGAAGCAATTGAAATGATCAATCCTCAAGGGTTTCACGCCGCGATACAGGGCAAATTTCTGGTGCAAAGAGGGCAGGCGATCCATTTTGTGATAAAATTCTAAAGGAATTCCAATATTATCCGCAGTCAATAAGGTTCGGCCCTGATAGGGGCGCTCGACCCATTGTGTCGGGCAGCCTTTGGCCCGAAATTCGGCTTCGGCCCGATCCAAATCGGCCTCATCATAGGTCTTAAAGCCCATGACCTCCACCGTGCCGGGAAGATCGGATTTTTGCAAAATCACGCTGTGATGACCACGCTCTTCCATGGCGCGGAGATAGACATGGCTATGGGTTTCATCCGAGACCTGAAGACCAAGAATTTCCGTATAAAATGTCTTTGAGCGCTCTAAATCCGCAACGTTTAGGCAGGCATGGCTGAGGCGGACGGTGTTGAAGCTTGGGTAAAGATTTGGGCTGGGAACTGGCATTTTGGGCTCCTTTAATTCTCAGGTCAGACGCCAAGGCGGGAAATTTTATGGGCTCCGGTGGCAAAGCCAATGTGCTTTTGCTCCATATAAAATTCAAAGCTCCAATCGCCGCCGTCGCGGCCAATGCCGCTGGCCTTAACGCCACCAAAGGGGGTGGGCAGATGCCGGACGTTTTCGCTGTTCACCCAGATCATACCGGCCTCAAGCTTGTCTGTAAAACGCAGCGCGCGGGTCAGGTCATTGGTCCACAGATAGGCGGTAAGCCCGTAGGGCGTGTCATTGGCGATCTGAAGGGCCTGATCTTCACTGGCAAAGGAAATGGAGGTGAGGACCGGGCCGAAAATTTCCTCTTGGGCAATGCGCATGGCATTATGCGCTTCGGTGAAGAGGGTTGGGCGGATGAAATATCCGGTATCGCCAAGAACCTCGCCACCGGCGGCCAGTTTGGCCCCATCGCTTTTGGCGATCTCGAAATAGGAGGTGACCTTGGCGAAATGCTCTTCGCTGATCAGCGGGCCAATTTCAGTGGCGGGATCGAGCGGGTGGCCGACTTTGATGTTATTGACCCGCTCAATCAACCGGGCTTCAAAAGCCTCTTTGATATTTTCATGTATCAATAGCCGGGAGGAGGAGGTGCATCGCTCGCCATTGATAGAGTAGATCATGAAAATCACCGCATCCAAAGCGCGTTCGAAATCCGCATCTTCAAAGACGATGACCGGATTTTTGCCGCCCAATTCGAAATGCGTCCGCTTCAGCGTATCTGCGCCTTGTTTGGTAATCATCGAACCGGTCCGGCTCTCTCCCACAAAAGCGATGGCCTTGATGTCCGGATGTTCTGTGAGCGCCTTGCCGGCATCCTCGCCATAGCCTTGCACCGTGTTCAAGACCCCAGGCGGCAGGCCGGCCTCTTCGGCGATCTCCACCAAGAGCCGGGCTGTGAGCGGGGAGGCCTCTGCGGGCTTATGCACCACGGTGCAACCGGCCGCGAGGGCAGGGGCAATTTTCCATGTGGAGAGCATGAAAGGTGTGTTCCAAGGGGTGATTACGCCCACTGGGCCGATGGGCACCCTTGTGGTGATGTTCATCAATGTGGCCGATTGCAAATGTTGCCCATCTCGGGCGGCCTCGACTTGATCGGCAAAATAGCGAAAGTTTTCCGCCCCGCGAATGGCCGCTTTTGACATGAAGCGCCAGGCTTGGCCGGTGTCCCAACATTCGCATAGTGCGATCTCTTCGGCGCGGGCTTCAATGCCCTCGGCAATTTTGATCAAGATTGCCCTGCGCTGTTTGGCCGGCATATCACGCCAGGCTGGAAAGGCCGCTTTAGCCGCTTTGGCGGCCCTATCAATATCGCCGGCGTCACCGCGGGCCACCTGGCAGATTGTGGATTTATCCACCGGGGAGAGAGTTTCAAAGACGCCGCCGCCGCCCGAATGATCTTCACCTGCGATCCGGTGCAGGATGCCATTGCGCCGAAAGCGCGCCAAATGGCCATTGAGTTTTTCGATATTATGTTCCAACGCGGACATCGCAGCTCTCTTTCAACCCTAGATTTTAGGTAACATGTTAACTAAATGGAGTGTTCTGATTTTTCATTGTGCTGTCAATATTTTTAAATAACATTGCACGGCAATTCATAGGTGCGTCAATGGCCAGAACCAAGCTTCAGCTTCCCTCGACCAGGCGGTCTTTACCAATTGCCTTGATGCGATCGCGGGAAAAGGTCATGGCGCCGATCCGCGATATGCTGCGAGCGTCTGGTTTGACCGAGCAGCAATGGCGGGTGCTGCGCATATTGTCCGAATTTGGCCCGCAGGATTTGACAGAGATTGCGCGGCAGGCCTGTTTGCTGATGCCAAGCCTATCGCGTATGATCCGCAGCCTGGCAGACAATGGCCTCGTCATCCGAGCGTCAGATGCCAAGGATCGGCGGCGGCAAACGGTGGTTATTTCTCCAGCGGGGCAACAGCTTATTGATGACAATTTGGTGCAGGCCACGCAGATTGCCGCAAATTATCGAGATCAGCTTGGCGCCGAGCGCTATGAGCTTTTGTTGGATCTTTTGACAGAACTCGAGCAGGGCCCGCCTTTTGGCGTGAGCGCCGCATAAAAAAGCCCCCTGAAAGTCACCTGTCAGGGGGCCATGTATAGTGGGAAAGAAATTAACTACCCGAGAATTCTGGGTAGGCTTCCATGCCCAGCTCGCTGCGGTCTAGGCCGGTGATTTCGGCCTCTTCACTGACCCGCAGGCCGAACATCGCTTTGAGCACCAACCAAACCACGGCGGAGGACACAGTCACAAAGGCCCCGACGATAATGATTGACGTCAATTGAACTGAGAAGCTGGCGGCGCTGTTGGTGAAGCAAACTGCCAGTGTGCCCCAAATACCTGCGAAGAGGTGCACGGGGATGGCCCCGACCACATCGTCGATCTTAAAGCGATCCAGAAGCGGTACGGCGAAGACCACGATGACGCCGCCGACAGCACCGATGAGAGTTGCTGAGACCAGCGAGGGGGTCAGCGGCTCTGCGGTGATGGACACCAAACCCGCCAAGGCTCCGTTCAGGATCATGGTCAAATCAGGTTTTTTGTACAGGAGTTGAGACAAGATCAGCGCCGCGACCGCACCGGCGGCTGCCGCTGTGTTGGTGTTGGAGAAGATCCGGCTGATATCAGCCACATTGCCAGATGTGTCCATGTAAAGTTGAGAGCCACCGTTAAAGCCGAACCAGCCGAGCCAAAGGATAAACGTGCCCAAAGTTGCCAAAGCGAGGTTGGAGCCCGGCATTGGGTTTACTTTACCGTCTTTATACTTGCCCAAACGTGGACCAAGGATGATTGCGCCGGTCAAAGCCGCCCAACCGCCCACAGAGTGCACCACTGTTGAGCCTGCGAAGTCTTGAAAGCCCATTGCGTCCAAGAAGCCACCGCCCCATTTCCAGCTGGCTTGGATCGGATAGATCACGGCCACAAGAACGATGACAAAGGCGAGGAACGGCCAAAGTTTGATTCGTTCGGCCAATGCGCCCGATACAATAGACGCGGTCGCGGCGCAGAACATCAACTGGAAGAAGAAATCGGAGCCGACGGAGGCATAGGTCAAATCTGCTTCCACACCTTCGAGCCCAACAGGCTCAAGCGCGGTGACAGAGAAGGCGCCAACCACGTTTTGAATGGTCCAGCCATCGCCTGGATACATGAGGTTATATCCCAAAATGTAGAAAAACAGGGATGCCAGAGAGAACAGTGCCATATTTTTGGTCAGCTGCATCGCCACGTTTTTGCCCCGCACCAAACCGGCTTCTAACATGGCAAAACCAGCGGCCATGAAGAAGACCAAGAACCCTGAGACAAGGAACATAAATGTTGTGAAGATAAAGCCGATGTCGGCATTCAGCGGGGTCACATCCGCCTCTTGCGCCGTGGCCAGTTGCGGCACGGCCAGCAGCAAGGCGGCCAAACTTACAGTTTCTAATTTACTTGTTAACTCTTTACGCATCACAGAGCCTCTTCGTTTGTTTCGCCCGTGCGCACGCGCAGGGCTTGTTCCAGGTCAAGGACGAAAACTTTGCCATCACCTATTTTTCCGGTTCGGGCCGCTTTGGTTATCGCCTCCACCACACCCGCCGCAGCCGCATCGGTGACGGCGATCTCAAGTTTGATTTTGGGAACAAAATTGACTGTGTATTCTGCTCCTCGGTAAGTTTCAGTGTGACCGGATTGAGCGCCGAAGCCTTTGACTTCGCTCACCATCATGCCGCTGACACCGATCTCAGACACCGCTTCGCGCACTTCTTCGAGCTTGAAGGGTTTGATCGTTGCAATAATCAGTTTCACTCGTCTTCCTTTCGTTCTACCGAATGTGTGTCTGTGCCTACTCTCAAATTGCTGCAGAGCGGCGTAAACTTTGAGGCCCTCGAAAAAACCACAGATGTCGCGATTTGCCTAAATTATGGGCAATGAGGCAGATGAGTTTCAAAACATCAGCGCGATTGGTCTGGAGATTGATGGTATTTTCCGCGCAGGACCGGCTCTCTGGTCTTGTCTTTTGGCAAGCCGAGGGCACAAACTGGCGCGATAGCGGGCATGGGCATGAAAGATGGATGATGATTCCATGGGGTTGAATAAAGAATTGGAGGGGATGACGGTGGTCTCTCTCGAGCAGGCCGTGGCGGCGCCCTATTGTGGTTTGTTGCTGGCGGATGCTGGGGCGCGGGTGATTAAGGTTGAACGCCCGGAGGGGGATTTTGCCCGCGGCTATGATGCTGGCGCAGATGGGCAGAGTGCAATTTTTGCCTGGCTGAACCGTGGCAAGGAATCGATTTGCTTAAACCTAAAAGATCCCGATGATCTTGGGGTGATGCACCGTATGCTGGCCAAGGCTGATGTCTTTGTCTCCAACCTTGCGCCTGGAGCCGTGGCGCGTATGGGGCTGAGCGGCGCAGATCTGCGGCGTGACAACCCCGGTTTGATCACCTGCATGATTTCAGGTTACGGGCAAACGGGTGCGGCGGCGAAAAAGAAGGCCTATGATTTTTTGATCCAAGCCGAAAGTGGTCTGTGTTCGGTGACTGGCAGCGCAGAAAGCCCGGCGCGTGTGGGCCTGTCATTGACGGATCTTTCGACAGGCTTGACGGCCTTTTCAGCCATTCTGCGCGCCTTGATCCAAAGAGGACGCACGGGGCAGGGCATTGATTTGGAAATCTCTATGTTTGATGTGCTGGCCGATTGGATGAATATGCCGCTTTTGGCACATCGGTATATGGGCGGCGCTCCCGCGCGCTCGGGGTTGAAACATTCCTTCATTGCCCCTTACGGCGCCTTTGAATGTCGTGACGGTGCGCAGGTTTTGATTTCGGTGCAAAGCAACCGAGAATTTGCGGCGCTGTGCCGCCAGGTCTTGCAGCGCCCGGAGTTGCCCGAAGATCCTAGGTTTTCGGAAAATCCGGAGCGATATGCCCATCGCGACGCTCTGGATGCCATTGTGGCGGAGTGTTTTGCTCAGGTCACCGCCGCTGAGATGGTGGAGCGGCTGGATGCGGCGCAAATCGCCAATGCGCAACTCAATTCTGTGGCCGATCTGTCCAAGCATCCTTTTTTGCGCAACAGCGTGGCGCAGATTGGGGATTGTGAGGTTTCTTTGGCCGCCTTGCCGGTGACAAGCCATGGCGGACCCGGACAGAAAGTGCCGAATTTAGGCGCGCAGACCGAAGCGCTTCGCGCTGAGTTTGAAGCGTGATTTTGCGTGCAGAAATGGCGCCCCTGTGAACAATGACCAAAGGTTACAGCTGAAAGCGAAACGTTATGACAGTCGACACAAGCAATCTCGGTAAGTTTTACATTGGCGGGCAGTGGGTGGCGCCGCATTCACGGGCCAGCATGCCCGTTTTGAACCCGGCCGATGAGGGCCAGATCGGCATCGTACCTTTGGGAGATGCGGCAGATGTGGATGCGGCGGTTGCGGCGGCGGTATCGGCTTTCGCATCCTACAGCCAGACGCGCAAAGCTGAGCGGATGGCTCTTCTGCACAGCTTGATGAAAGCCACCGAGAGCAGGTTTGAAGATTTGGCGCAGGCGATGCGCATGGAGATGGGCGCGCCGATCACCATGGCCCGAGAGGCGCAGGCTGATGCGGCCATCGGACATTTGCAGGGGTTCATCGAGGCCTTGGCCGAGTTGGTGGAGCGCGAGACCCTCAGCAATGGGGACATTCTCTTGCGCGAGCCGATTGGGGTGTGCGGATTGATCACCCCTTGGAATTGGCCGATGAACCAAATTGCGTTGAAGGTCATCCCAGCCTTGGCGACGGGCTGCTGCTGCGTTTTGAAGCCCTCGGAGCATACGCCGATCTCTGCGATGATATATGCAGAAATCATAGATGCGGCGGGCTTTACGCCGGGTGTGTTCAATTTGGTCCAAGGTGATGGCCCAACGGTGGGCGCGGCTTTGTCGCTCCATAAGGATGTGCAGATGATGTCTTTCACCGGGTCCACCCGTGCCGGGATGGCGGTGACCCGCGATGCGGCAGAAACGGTCAAGCGTGTGACCTTGGAGCTTGGCGGCAAATCGCCCAATTTGGTATTCGCCGATTGTGATCTTGAGGCCCGCGTGCGTGCCTCGGTTGCCGAATGCATGTATAATACCGGGCAATCTTGCGATGCGCCAACCCGGCTATTGGTCCAGCGCAGCTGCTATGAGGCTGTGCTTGAGATTGCCAAACGCGCGGCAGAGGCCACCGAGGTGGGAGATCCGGCGCAAGAGGGGGCGCATATTGGCCCGCTGTTTGACCGCATTCAATTTGATCGGGTGCAAACCATGATTAAAGTGGGGCTTGAGGAGGGCGCGCGCCTCCTGTGTGGAGGCTTGGGACGTCCTGAGGGGATAGAGGCCGGCTGGTTTGTGAAACCCACTATTTTTTGTGATGTGTCAAATGATATGCGGATTGCGCAGGAAGAGATCTTTGGTCCTGTCTTGGTCATCATTCCCTTTGAGGACGAAGCTGAGGCGATCGAGATCGCCAATGACACGCCCTACGGTCTGGCCGCATATCTGCAAACTGGTGATCCGGCACGCGCGGAACGTGTCTCGGCCCGCCTCAGGGCTGGTGCGATCCACATCAACGGCGGTGGCTTCAACTATGGCTCGCCCTTTGGGGGGTATAAGCAATCCGGAAATGGCCGCGAAGGTGGGATGATGGGATTGGAAGATTACCTTGAAACCAAAACGCTGCACGGATTAGGCTAGCGCGAACATGAAATGAGGTCACAAGAGACCTCCTGTGGACGTGATACGGTGGTGAGACTGGCGATCCAGACTCGGCAGTAAATGCTGAGTGACGCGAAAGGGAGCGGTGAAAATGAAAGACTGTTGTGGACCGGGCTATGCAAGCCCGCAGGAGGCCATCAAAGCGCCGCGTGAAAAGCTGCTCTACACCATTGCGATATACACCGGCACGGGCATTCAAAAGCCCGATTATTTGGCCACGGTGGATGTTGATCCCGACAGTCCGACCTATTCGCAGGTGATCCACCGGTTGGAGATGCCGGGCATTGGTGATGAGTTGCACCATATGGGGTGGAATGCCTGTTCGTCCTGTTTCGATGATGGCTCGATGTCGCGCAAGTATTTGCTGCTGCCCGGGGTGCGCTCGAACAACATCCATGTGGTTGACACCGCCAGTGATCCGCGCGCCCCCCGCCTGCACAAGGTGATTGACGGGGCTGAGATCAAGTCGAAAACCAATCTGTCGGGACCGCATACGGTGCATTGTTTAGGTTCTGAAATCATTATTTCCATGTTGGGCGATGCCAAAGGGGAAGCGCCGGGCGGATATCTGCACCTGAACAAAGATTTTGAAATCGTCGGGCGGTGGGAAAATTCCATGGGGGATATCAAATTCGGATATGATTTTTGGTATCAACCGCGCCATAATGTGATGGTCTCTTCCGAATGGGCCGCCCCTAATACTTTTATGCCGGGGTTTGATTTGGAAGAAGTCGGGCATTTAAAATATGGCCGCGAAATCCATTTCTGGGATTTTGAAAAGAAAGTCCCGATTGAAACCATGTATCTCGGCGAAGATGGGTTGCTGCCCTTGGAGGTGAAATTTCACCATGATCCTGACAGCACCCATGGGTTTTGTGGGGCGGCGCTGAGCTCAAATGTGATCCATTGGTGGCGCGATGAGGCTGGCAAATGGCAATGGGAAAAGATCATTGATGTGGCCAATGAGCCGCATCCAGAATGGCCCATCCCGGTGCCGGGGGTGATGTCGGCTATTTTGATCTCGATGGACGACAAATATTTATACCTCAACAATTGGTTGCATGGGGACATGCGCCAATATGATATCTCAGATCCGCACAACCCGGTTTTGACGGGGCAGGTCTGGATGGGCGGCCTTTTGGGCAAGGCGCCGGAGGTGAATGGGGTGAAAATGGCCGGCGGGCCGCAGATGTTCCAATTGTCTCTCGACGGCCGACGGCTCTATGTCACCACCAGTTTGTTCAGCACCTGGGACAATCAATTTTATCCTGAAATTCGTGAACAGGGTGGCGTGATGGTGCAGATTGATTGCGATCCGGAAAATGGTGGAATGAGCTTAAATAAGGATTTTATTGTCGACTTTGGACAGGAGCCCAATGGCCCCTCTCGCTGCCATGAAGCGCGCTATCCGGGCGGCGATTGCACGAGTGACATTTGGCTGTGATTGTGACCTTATCAAACCGCGATGGGGCGCAATATGAGGTGGACTCCCGCCGTCCGCTCTTGGACAGCCTGCGCGATCAGGGGGTGGATTTGCCCTATGGTTGCAAATATGGCGGCTGCATCACCTGCGCGGCAAAGTTGACCGCAGGAGAGGTTGACCAGCGCCGGCAAGTGGCGCTGAACAATCGGCAAATCAATCAAGGTTACGTGATCTTATGTGTTGCACGACCCATCACCGATATCACGCTCGAAATTGGGGTGGAAAGCCATGACCGCCTCTATCGCAACCCATTTCTGGACCCGTTACAATCCCATGAACTCAAGGCTGATATTGCCGTGCCAAAGGAGGTCTGACCATGGACCATACTCAACCCTATTCAGATGCCTATTTGCAGGGGATT
>JADHLF010000068.1 GCA_016780825.1 Planktomarina sp.
GATCTTCGGTCGAGCGCAGGCGCCCAATGAGGTTTTTCTTCTCGAGCCGATCTAGAATTCCGACCAATGAGGGCGGGGGCAAGAGGGTGATCTGTGAGATTTGCGCTGAGGTCAGATGCTGTTTTTCCCAAAGCGCGCGCAGGACCCGCCACTGTTGATCCGTCAGATCATTCGCTTGGAACAGACGCCGATAGCTTGGCATCACCCGATCTAGAGAGCGGCTGAGGATCATTGGGAGGCTGTCCAGAAATTTTGGCATTTACCACTCATCTATGAACTATTCATATATTAACTAAATCGAGACGCTCCGCTCTGTCAAGAAAATCTCTGTGACCGGGTTTAAAATGCAAAAATTGTGGATCTATGCGCACTCCTCACTTGTCATTTTCTGTCAGGCTGCGATGATTTCAACATGTTAGCCAAGGATTCACCATGCCACATTTGACCGTTCAATATTCGCAAAATTTGGATCATGACGTTGATATGAATGAATTTTGTTCTGTCATGAGTGCTGCCATGCAGCAAACCGGTGTCTTTCCTCTGGCGGGCATTCGGGTGCGGGCACATCCGATGCCGCAGTATTCCATCGCCGATGGGCATCGCAAAAATGCCTTTGTGGATATGGTCCTGCGCATGGGGGACGGACGCAGTGATGCCACCAAATCGGAGGTTGGTGCATTTTTGATGGCGCGGGCAGAGGCTGTTTTTGCACCGCTGTTGGCGGAGCCATATTTTGCGCTGTCTTTGGAAGTTGTGACGATTTCCAAGCCCTTCAGTTGGAAAACAAATAGCATCCATGCGCGGATCTCTGCACCATCTGTCAAAGGAGACACCCCATGAAATTTGCATCCATTCGCGCGGCGGGGGAGGCCCTCTATGGCGCGGTTACGGAGCCCGGCTTCATTGCTTTATCGCCAGATTTCCCACAATGGGCGAATTTAACAGAGGTCATCCGTGCGCAAGCCCTGCTGCAGCTGGCCCATGCGGCTGAGCGGGCCCCTGTCACCCATGATCTTGGCAGCTTCACCTATGAGATGCCCGTGGCCGGCGGTGAGAAGATCATTTGTGTCGGGGTTAATTTTCCAGACCGCAATGCGGAATATAAAGACGGCAGCCAAGCGCCTGCACATATGTCACTCTTTCCGCGGTTTGCCCGTGGTTTCGTCGGACATGAACAGGCCCTGATCCGCCCACCAGAGTCGCATCAACTCGACTATGAGGGCGAAATTGCCATTGTTATTGGCAAGGCCGGTCGGCGCATTTCTCAAGCAGATGCTTACGATCACATTGCCGCAGTGACCCTTTGCAATGAGGGGACAATTCGAGATTGGGTGCGCCACGCGAAATTCAACGTCACCCAGGGTAAAAATTGGGACAAATCTGGCGCTATGGGCCCGTGGTTGGTGCCTTTTGAAGAGGCGTCACAACTGGACGATGTTCGCATCACCACCCATGTCAACGGGGAGTTGCGCCAAGACGACCGCACCAGCCGCATGATTTTCCCCATCCGCCGCCAAATTGAATATATCTCAACCTTCACCACTTTGGTTCCTGGAGATATTATTGTCACCGGTACACCAACGGGCGCTGGCGCGCGGTTTGATCCGCCAATCTATCTCAAACCCGGTGATGTGGTCGAAGTTTACGCGGATGGTCTTGGGACCCTGCGCAATTTTGTCGAGGATGAGGCATGACCCCGGCAGAAATTTCCCAGGCGGCACAGGCCTTATTTGAGGCCGAGAAAAGCCAAAAGCAAATTGGACTGTTGACCCGCGCCCATCCTGAGATGACGATGGATGATGCCTATGCGGTGCAAAAAGCCTTGGTCGCGCTCAAGATTGCAGATGGTCGGCGGGTCATCGGTTGGAAAATCGGCCTGACCTCCAAGGCGATGCAATATGCGTTGAACATTGATATCCCGGACAGTGGGATATTGTTTGATGATATGCAGTTTGAAGATGGGGCGACTGTGCCTGCGGGGCGGTTTATCCAGCCGCGGATCGAGGCCGAAATTGCCTTTGTGATGAAAGCGGATTTGGGCGGTGCCGCGCGGCGCGATGAGGTGGTGGCCGCAACGGATTATGTGTGCCCCTCGCTGGAGATTCTCGACACGCGGATTGAGCGCATCGATGCGCAAACCGGCCAGACTCGCAAAATTTTTGATACGATTTCCGACAATGCCGCCAACGCGGGCATCGTCTTGGGCCGCGCGCGTCATGCGCCAAGCGCATTTGATCTGCGCTGGGCTGGTGCGATTTGCAGCCGCAATGATGAGGTGGAGGAGACAGGGCTCGGTGCCGGCGTGTTGAACGATCCGGTCATGGGCATTGTTTGGTTGTCCGAACGGCTCGAAGCCTATGGGCAAAAAATTCGTGCTGGGGATATCGTTCTGTCCGGCTCGTTTATTCGTCCGATTGAAGCGCGGCCGAAGGATGAATTCGTCGCTGATTTTGGCCCCTTTGGTCAGGTATCCATTGGCTTTGCCTGAGCAAGCCTCTTGTCATACCAATGATGGGAGGAGCCAAAAAAACCCGGGCAGGGGGCCCGGGTTTAGGTTTGGGGGGAGGAGAGACGCCTTGCGATAATGCCCCGGCGCCAGGGATGGGAAGGGGCTACAGCGACAAGCGATAGCCGCCGTTTTCGGTGATCAAAATGCTGGCCTTGCCAGGATCAGGTTCAATTTTCTGACGCAGGCGATAAATATGGGTCTCTAGCGTATGGGTCGTGACGCCGGCATTATAGCCCCATACCTCATGCAAAAGAATGTCGCGCGGCACCACATCTTCCGTGGCGCGGTACAGGAACTTTAAAATATTGGTCTCTTTTTCGGTCAGGCGAATTTTCTTGTCATCTGCGGTGACCAATACCTTGATTGAAGGTTTGAAGGTATAGGGACCGAGGGTGAAAATCGCATCTTCTGATTGCTCATGCTGGCGCAGCTGCGCGCGCATCCGGGCCAAAAGCACGGGAAATTTGAAGGGCTTGGTGACATAGTCATTGGCACCTGCATCCAGACCCAAAATCGTGTCGGAATCCGTATCATGGCCGGTGAGCATCAAAATTGGGCATTTGACGCCCTGCTTGCGGATCAAGCGGCAAAGCTCACGCCCGTCTGTATCGGGCAGACCCACATCTAAGACCAAAAGATCGTAACTCTGCTCCTTGATCTTTTCCAAAGCCTCCGCGCCGCTGCCACCCTCATAGACATCAAAATCTTCAGTCATAAGAAGTTGTTCGCTCAAGGCTTCTCTCAGATCTTCATCGTCGTCGATCAAAAGAACTTTTTTAAGCTGTGCCATTCTGCCACTCCTTTTCATAGGATAGCCTATACCTGCGCGTTTGGGCGCTTTATTGCAAGATTTGCAACAGTGATCTCACGACCTCGTGTCACAAATGAAGGAATTGTTTCAATTCACCCGCAAAAGGAGCTATCGGGGGTTCTATGAGTATATCACCTTCGCCTGTTGAGCTGCGCGCTCGTGCTTTGACCGATCTTCGTATGGGTCTGCCTGTGGTCATCGATATGCCGCAACCACTTGTGGTCTGCGCGGCAGAGACCCTGACGCAAGACCGTCTGGAGGCGCTGCGCGCGTTGGGCGAGGTGCAAGCGGTTTTGTCAAAGTGGCGGGCCGATACGCTTAAGATCAACGCATATGACGGGGATGTGGCGCGTATTTCTGTGCCGCTGTCGGTCGATGCGCGCTGGTGCCAAGCGGTGGCTGATCCCATACTGGACCTAAGCTATCCGATGAAAGGTCCCTTCCAAGCTCTGCGCGGCGGATCTGCGGATGGGCAACGCCTTGCGGTTGCGCTCTTGAAAGCGGCGCATCTTTTGCCCATGGCGATCACGGTGCACAGCCCCGAGCCGCTCAGCAGTTTAACGCATTTGCCGGTGGATATCTTGTTGGAGCCTGGCTTTGCGCATGTGGTCTCTGCGCAGCTTCCACTGGAAGTGAGCCAGGCGGGCCGTTTGCATGTGTTTCGCCCAGATGGCGGTGGAGATGAACATTATGCGGTTGAGATTGGCGCGCCTGATCGAGCCGCACCGGTCTTAACCCGCCTGCATTCGGCCTGTTTCACCGGCGATATTCTGGGATCCTTGAAATGTGACTGCGGCCCACAGCTCAAAGGTGCTTTGGCGCAGATGGGGCAGGAAGGCGCCGGGATCCTTCTGTATCTCAATCAAGAAGGGCGCGGGATTGGTCTGGCCAATAAAATGCGGGCCTATGCGTTGCAGAGCCAAGGTTTTGATACGGTGGAGGCCAATCATCGCCTGGGCTTCGAAGATGACGAGCGAGATTTTCAGATCGGCGCAGAGTTGCTCAAAAGCCTCGGCTTTTTATCCATACGTTTGATGACCAATAACCCCAATAAAGTTGCGCGCTTGCAAGACCAGGGCCTTCGGGTCACCGAACGCGTGCCATTGGTTGTGGGCGGCACAGCGCAGAACCGCGGCTATCTTCGGACCAAGGCGGAAAAATCTGGGCATTTGCTATGAGCGCCTTTGACATGGTCTATGCCTCTGGTCGCTTGCACTATCTTGGCCGCGCGCTCGCGGCGCGCTGTGGGCGTGGTGGGGTGCGCGATGACAAGCGCGAAGGTGATGGGGCAACCCCCCGTGGCAGCTTGCGCATCGCAGCGCTTATGTATCGCCCTG
Source organism: Planktomarina sp. (assembly GCA_016780825.1). Classification (GTDB taxonomy): domain Bacteria; phylum Pseudomonadota; class Alphaproteobacteria; order Rhodobacterales; family Rhodobacteraceae; genus Planktomarina. Next base: position 4,658 of record JADHLF010000068.1, read on the forward strand.
ACCGGGTTGCGCCCCCCGCGCCTTGGGCAGTTCCAATCTACCCGGGTGATCTGTGGTGTGACGATCCGGCTCACCATTTATATAATCAGCTTTGCCGTGCGCCTTTACAGGCCAGTCACGAACAGATGCGTCGCGCAGATCCGCAATATGACATTGTGTTGATCACAGATTGGAATTGGCCAAAGGCGCTTCCAGGGGCGGGCTCTGCGATTTTCATGCACCAATGGCGCAGACCGGGCGCACCTACAGCGGGCTGCATCGCCATGGCGCGGCCGGATATCCGTTGGCTGGCCAGCCGCGCCGCGCCAGGTACGCGGCTGATCGTTCGCTAACAGGGCTCAAGGATGTGCGGCCGGCACCCGCTCGCCAAAGATTGCTGAACCAACTCTGACATGGGTGGCGCCAAAGGAGATGGCCTTGGCAAAATCATCGGACATGCCCATGGATAGGCCCTCCAACCCATTGCGCCGCGCCAGCTTGGCCAAAAGTGCGAAATGCAGGCTGGCCTCCTCGTCAACAGGTGGAATGCACATCAGGCCCATCACAGGCAGATCCAGCGCACGGCAGTCTTTCACAAAGGCGTCGACCGCATCAGGGGCAATGCCGGCCTTTTGTGGCTCTAAGCCGGTGTTGACTTGAATGAATAGCGCCGGGCAATGGCCCAGCTCTTGGGCCAAACGCGCCAGAGCGGTCGCCAATTTGGGGCGGTCTAACGTATGGAGGCAATCAAACAGGCGCATAGCTGCGCGCGCTTTATTGGATTGCAGCGGTCCGAGCAGATGCACCTTGGCATCGGGGAATGTTTTTTGGAACTCTGGCCATTTACCTTCCGCTTCCTGCACGCGATTCTCGCCAAAGACCCGGTGACCCTCCCGCAGCACCGCCAGAACGCGATCGTTGGGCTGAACTTTCGACACCGCAATCAGCTCCACCGAGCCCAAACCACGCCCGGCGTCTTGCTGCGCCTGTAAAATTTCTTTCGAAACCTGAAACAGTGACATATTTCTTTAACCTTTTTCCGACATTAACCCGACTGTAAACAGGAACAGTCAGGATGTCATTGGCTGAAAACCACCGATGCAGTGTGACATCTGTGCATCACGTTGGCGTTTCGGTGCGCTGTGGCAGGGGGGATCACTTGACCCAAGGGCCGTTCCCACGTCACTAAAGTCGTAATGCTTAACCAAGGTGTTCCTTGGCTTGGTATTTAATTTTGGATAGCAACTCGAGGGAAAAACATGAAACGCATCCTCCTTACAACTACTTCTTTGGT
>JADHLF010000035.1 GCA_016780825.1 Planktomarina sp.
CGGCTGTGAAGAACGCGTAACCGGGATGCTGGCCTAGGAAATAGTAATCGGCAGAGTGATACATATCGGCCTGACCGGAGGTCACGGCGTCAAACACTTCGAATGCGCCCACCAATTCACCGGGTGCTTTTTTCTCAATCACCAATTCACCGCCAGACATGGCGTTCACGGCTTCATTAAAATAGGTCGCTGCATCGTCAAGAACCGCAAAACCGCGGGGCCAGGATGTAACCATTGTCAGCGTGCGGGCATGGCCGCCCGCGATTGCCGGAGCTGCCAGTGAGGACACCGCAGCCGCGCCGCCGCCGAGAGCAGAGGCCTTAAGAAAAGAACGACGATCCATTTATTTTCCTCCCATAGAAATATCGAGCGGCATAGAACACGCCTTCGACTGATCGTTAATAGAAGCTTAAAGATAGCAGCTTAAATTCAACAAACAACAGAATATTTCTGAAGATAGCATTTTTTACGGAATGCGCAGAGTGAAAAGTCGCTGTGACTGCGAGGTCGCGCTCATGGGATGTGGCGCCTCCAGCGCCACGCCGCCTTGAGCTTATAAGGCGGAAAGTCTGGCGTTTTGCCGCCAACCCTCGGGGCCGTCACCCGTTTGGCGCGGGGGAGGCCGTGGCCACCATGCGAAAATGATTTTGAAAGCACTGGCCCTATAGGGTCTCTTCAGATCAGCCCCGTCTTGTCAGATCAGCACCGTCTTGCTCGTACCGACTGCATAGGCTGCTGGCGCATCTTTGAGCGGTCACAATGGGCGACCGTCGGGTTTCGCGCAGTGTCCCGAAGTATTATTGCACCGCGCGTGCCCGAGTACCGCCCCATTTGTAAAGACGTCATTTGTTAAACTTCAACCTAAACCAATTCCTTGGGATTGGTTTAGGTTTTGGGCGTTACCGAACATAGGCAATGCGGTAGGCTTTGGTCTGTGTGTCTGCAATCGCCCGTTCTGCGTTGGGAGCATCCCCAAAGGACATGTTCAAGGTTAAAGAAATATCGGTGTCCGTTGCACCGCCTTGACGGTGTTGACCGACAATGACAGCCAATGAGCTGCGCTCTGAAACATCGTAAGATCCGCCAATGCCAAAGGCAAAGAGCGTCGCGCTATTGTCATGGCCTCGTCGGCCAAACCCGCTCAAGAAGTGCACGTTATCGAACTGATAATCTGTTGAAATGGAGTACTGCCAAGTGTGATCGTCATCGGTTTCGCGCGAGGTGGCGAAATACACTCCGCTTGTTGGCGTTTCATAGCGGGCAACGATATCGTAAGAGGAGTCGGTTTTCCCTGGAGTGCGACTTTGATAACGAATTATACCGCCAAACAGCCCCGGCAAAGCCTCAAAGGTGGAGTAAATCCTGGAATTTGTCTCTTCGTTGTCCCATGTGCGATAAAAGGCGCCGATCCGGCCAACTGACGTGTCATATTCTGTTCGAAACCCGTAGCCACGGTTGTTATAGGTATCGCCCACATCCGCGGAGACCATACCTTCTGCAAAAAGTCTGTCGGCCAAATGTGACCCGAAAGAGATGTTCGCTTCTTGCGTGTCTTGGCTGTTGTCAGAGGTTCGGTGAATGTAGCGCAGCCCATATTTGTTCCCGCCAGACTCAAACCCAAGGTTTAGATTTGCGCGCCGGGCGGTGTTGTTTGTCGATTCTTGATTTTGATAGCTTAATCGGCTTTCAGAATAGGTCCATCCCGATGCTGATGCGCTTATCGGAACTAAGGACATCATCGCCAGCGTTATGCATGTGTGTTTCATTTGTATCTCCTGCCTTCGCGCGCAGACCAAAACCCCGAAGCCCATAAGGGTGACCGAGAGTCAGGCGCCGCGTCTCGCGCCAATTCGCCTAGGCGTTACATAAGCCGGCAGGGATGAAAAAATCGCTAACATAAGGAGAAAAATTGTCCGCCCAACGGCCGCATTTTACCCAATGATATGCGTGGCTGAATTTCAATTCTTTCTAAAATGCGGATCGACACGAAATAAAAAAACCAAAATAGGTCTTTTTTTGGCAGAAAATTTACAAAACCCGGTTGACGCTCCCCGGAGCCGGCCATAAGTTACCGAAAGAATAGGAAACCAAGGCATGATCGACATGAGCAAAATCGTCGTCCTGCGGCAAGAGGGCCGCTGCTGATACCAAACCCATGGTATTCGCCTCGCCCATGCCCCCTGAAATCGGGGGTTTTTTTATGCCAAGAATGAAAGTGAATAAAGATGACCCAAACAATGTCCGGCGCAAAAATGGTGGTACAGGCCCTGATTGATCAAGGGGTTGATACGGTGTTTGGATACCCTGGCGGCGCTGTATTGCCAATTTATGATGAAATTTTTCTACAAAATAGCATCAAGCATTTTCTGGTTCGCCATGAACAAGGAGCAGTGCATGCCGCGGAAGCCTATGCGCGCTCGACCGGCAAGCCTGGCGTTGTTCTTGTCACCTCGGGCCCCGGCGCAACCAATGCGGTGACGGGCCTCACTGATGCTTTGATGGATAGCATTCCTTTGGTCGTGCTGACCGGGCAGGTGCCAACCTTTATGATTGGCTCGGATGCGTTTCAAGAGGCCGATACCGTTGGCATCACCCGCCCCTGCACCAAACATAATTGGCTGGTCAAAGACACTGACGCTTTGGCGCATACACTTCACAGTGCCTTTCATGTGGCTTGTTCCGGTCGGCCGGGGCCGGTTTTGGTGGACATCCCCAAGGATGTACAGTTTGCCAATGGCACCTATGAAGGGCCAGCAAAGATGAAATCGCATTACCAACCCCAGCTCAAAGGGGATATTGATGCGATAACGGCTTTGGTTGCGGCAATGGAAACGGCCGAGAAACCTATTTTCTATACCGGCGGCGGGGTTATCAATTCTGGCCCTATTGCCAGCCAATTGCTGCGCGAATTGGTTGAAGCCACAAATTTTCCGATCACCTCAACGCTTATGGGGCTCGGCAGTTATCCTGGTAACGGCGCCAATTGGTTGGGCATGCTGGGCATGCACGGTCTGTATGAAGCGAATATGGCAATGCATGACTGCGATCTGATGATCAATATTGGCGCAAGGTTTGATGATCGGATCACCGGCCGGCTTGATGCCTTTAGTCCCGGATCAACCAAAGCGCATATTGATATTGATGCCTCCTCGATCAACAAGGTGATCCATGTCGACATCCCGATCCTGGGGGATGTGGCGCATGTATTGGAGGATATGCTCAAAGTATGGAAGGCGCGCGGGCGCAAAACAAATTCCAAGGCGCTGAAATCCTGGTGGGCGGAAATCGACGGATGGCGCAAAATTCGCTGCCTTGATTATGCCGCTGATAGCAAGGTGATCAAACCGCAATATGCGCTTGAGCGTCTGGAAGCGCTGACCAAAGATCATGATCGCTACATTACGACAGAAGTGGGCCAGCATCAGATGTGGGCGGCACAATATATGACGTTTAATGATCCCAATCGTTGGATGACCTCTGGCGGGCTTGGCACTATGGGCTATGGGGTTCCCGCCTCCATTGGGGCGCAAGTGGCCCATCCAGACAGTCTGGTGATCAACGTGGCCGGTGAGGCCAGCTGGTTGATGAATATGCAAGAAATGGGTACGGCCATGCAATATGGCTTGCCGGTGAAGCAGTTCATTTTGAACAATGAACGCCTTGGCATGGTACGCCAATGGCAAGAGCTTCTGCATGGCGAACGCTATTCGCAAAGCTGGTCCGAATCCTTGCCCGACTTTGTGAAATTGGCGGAGGCCTTTGGGGCCAAAGGCATCCTCTGTTCAGATCCGGCGGATCTCGACGATGCCATCATGGAGATGCTGGCCTATGACGGTCCGGTGATCTTTGATTGTTTGGTGGAGAAACATGAAAACTGTTTCCCGATGATCCCATCAGGCAAAGCACATAATGAAATGCTTTTGGGCGACGCTTTCATGAAAGGCGCCATCGACGCCTCTGGGTCGGTTTTGGTTTAAGGAGAGATAACATGAACGCATTGAACATCACCAAAGGCACCTCGTCGAAATCTGCTTATAACCTGCGCTCTGGTCATGCTGACCTAGATGAGCGCCACACTTTGGCGGTACTTGTCGCAAATGAACCGGGCGTTTTGGCGCGCGTCATTGGCCTTTTTTCGGGACGCGGTTATAACATCGAGAGTCTGACTGTGGCGGAAGTGGACCACGAGGGGCACACCAGCCGAATCACCATTGTCACCAGCGGCACGCCGCAAATCATTGAGCAGATCAAAGCGCAATTGGGGCGGATCATCCCGGTATACGACGTCCATGACCTGACCGTTGAAGGCCCCTCTGTGGAGCGGGAATTGTCTTTGTTTAAGGTCAGTGGCAAGGGTGAAAAACGTGTAGAGGCCCTGCGCCTTGCCGATGTTTTCCGCGCCAATGTGGTCGATAGCACCTTAGACAGCTTCACCTTTGAAGTTGTTGGCAGCCCAGAGAAAATTGATGCTTTCGCGGATCTCATGCGCCCCCTTGGATTGTCCGAAATGGCCCGCACCGGCGTGGCAGCTCTGTCGCGTGGCTAAAACCCTGGATCGCCTCTCTGGGTGAGAATGGTCAAAAATCGACATGCAAACGTCGCAGAGGCGGGGTTTTGGTCGCGTCGGGAAAAGTTTCCCGCGCAATTCGGGCGTAGCTCCAAGGAAAATGGAGAGCGCTATGGCTAAAGATTACATACAAACCGACATCACCTCGGTTCAGCAATCGGTAGAGCAGGCCACCGGGTTGGCCAATGCCCATTATATTGATCCAGCTGTGTTTGCCGAAGAAAGCGAAGCGGTGCTCAAGGCCACTTGGGCCGGGCTTGCGGTTGGTGCGGATGTGCCAAACCCGGGTGATGCAAAACCTATTCAATTTCTCGGCATGCCCCTGCTGCTCATTCGCGACAAGGACGGCGCGTTGCGGGTGTTTGAGAATATCTGCCGCCATCGGGGCATGCAATTGGTGCATGAAGCGAAAACCATCGAAGGGGCAATCCGCTGCCCCTATCATTCATGGTGCTATTCCACCAAGGGTAAGCTTGTATCCACCCCGCATGTGGGCGGAGCGGGCCAGAACACGCACCCCAGCATCGTCAAAGAAGATCTTGGCTTGAATGAGGTGCGCAGCCATGTCTGGCGCGATGTGGTGTTCATCAATATCTCCGGCGATGCGCCAGATTTCACTGAGGTGCATGCGGAGCTCATCGCGCGTTGGTCCGAATTTGATGGCCCGCTGCATCACGGCGGCGCGGACAGCCGCTTTGAGCTGGAGCTTACCGCCAATTACAAACTTGCGGTGGAAAACTATTGCGAGAGCTATCATCTGCCCTGGGTGCATCCGGGACTCAACAGCTATTCACGGCTGGAGGATCACTATAACATCGTTGAATACGGCAAATTTTCTGGCCAGGGTACGCTGGTTTACCGGCAATTCAAGGCGGAGGATGGCTCCGCGGCCTTCCCTGATTTCCCGGATCTCTCCGAAAAATGGAATGAGGGTGCGGAATATATTACGGTTTATCCCAATGTGCTTTTGGGCGTGCAGCGTGATCATGCCTTTGCCATCGTGCTCGAACCGAAGGCGCATGATAAAACGGTGGAGCATATCCATTTGTACTATGCCTCTGAAGACACAGAGGCGAAAAACCGTGCGGTGAATACTCGGCAATGGAAAGAGGTCTTTGAAGAAGATATTTTCGTCGTCGAAGGCATGCAATCTGGGCGGCACGCGCCGACTTTTGACGGTGGGCGTTTTAGCCCGGTCATGGATGAGCCGACCCATTGCTATCACGATTGGGTGGCGGGCAAAATCGCGGCCCATCGTGGCTGAGAGGGATGCCGCGCTGGATGCTTTGATTCTCAAAGCCCATGCCCGTGACGATCGCGCCGCGCTTGTGACGCTTTATGCGCAGGCGGCGGATCTGGCGGAGACTGTGGATCGGGAATGCTTCTTTCTGACCTATGCGTATATTTTCGCCTTGGAGCTTGGCCACGCAAGCCAGGCCGGCCTGCGCGCCCGGCTTGTGGCCTATGGGCGGGAGTGAGCGCGCCGCCCAACGGGCGGCCCGCGATGGGCTTCTGTCCGTTCGAAATGGCCTTACGTCTATTTTGACCCGTGGCGCGCTGCGCGGTTGATGACCACCGTTGTCAAAATGAGATCCACCAACCCCTGTTTGCGGTCGGTGATGAGCATTAAGATCACCGAAACGATTTGCAAGCTGGTGGCATAGGCGATCATCGTACCTGCGGTGTGCAGCAGCGCGTAAAGCCCATCCAACGGGCGATCGGGGCCTTGACGAAATTCTATGCCAAGCATGCGCATGCCCATGGTTGACGAATGGATCGTAAGTCCAAGGAAGCGATAGAAAAATCCCACGATGAGCCAGAGGCCGGGAAAAAAGAGAAGGCCAATTCCGAAGCTCAGCAGGCTGATAAGGAAGGTGATGACTGTTATGGCCACGCAATCAATAAACCAGGCGATGAGACGCTTTAGGTTTACATCATGGTAATAGGCGGCCTGTTCAATCGGATCAGGTAAATCGGTCATAATCAAACTTTCGCAAAGGCGCTCCACCCGCGCGGGGCGGAGCGTTGTCTTGGGTTAAACCTCGGCCTGCGCCGGTTCGTCCTGCGTTTTGCGGCTCCGGTCTTTCATAAATTGGTCAAATTCTGATTGATCCTTGGCGGCTCGAAGACGGTCCATAAAGGCTTCAAATTGCAATTGCTCTTCCTCAAGCCGGCGCAGAGTGTCGGCCTTATAGGCGTCAAAGGCTGTGTTGCCGCTCGAGGCATCGCGGCGGTAAAAAGATTTTGCGCGCGAACAAGAGTGAGATTTTGAAAACATGCGTTTGCTCCAGATCATATAAAACAAAAGGGCGAGACCCAGGGGCCAAAAGAAGATGAATCCGAGGATCATAGCGGCCATCCAGGCGCCTTTGCCTCTGCGGTCCATCCAGTTTTCACAAGCCGAGACCCATCCGTCTTGTGAGGAGGGGTGTTTGGCTTCTGGGGCGAGGGTGGTCATTTTGGTCTCCTTTGTTGATGTAAATAATGTTTACATTGAGAATGTGGGAGAGGGTGCACTGATTTGCAAGAGGGTATGTAAATCTTTTTTACATTTCTCGACTGAAAGCGGAAATCCGCCCCCGACACAGCTCGGCCATCTGCTGAGGCGCGCAGCCGAAGACATGAATGGGCGTGCCCGCGGCCGCATAGATCTTTGGATAATTCAGCAACGCTTCATCAAAAAATGTAGATATCTCTGTCAGATGCCCCACGGGGCTCACGCCGCCGATGGCAAATCCGGTGACGGCGCGGATTCTTGCGGCATCGGTCTTGCCCAATGGCTCATCGGCCAAAAGCGCTGCGCGTTCAAGATCCACCTGCCGCGCACCGGCCGTCACGAAAAGATAAAGCGCGCCGCTCAACGCACCTTCAAAGAGGATAGATTTTGCAATCTGATCTACCGCACAGCCCAGACTTTCTGCGGCCGCTTTCGCGGTGGTGGCTTGACCTGTTTCGATAATCTCGAGAGTCGGATCGGCGATAAAGAGCGCAGATTTTACCCGTTTTAGGCTTTTACTCATAGCGACCCCATTGACCTCGTCTCACTTGATCAGCAGTTTGACGGTATGACATTAATCGAGTCAATCCAACGCAGTCCCATTGCCTTCGAAACCGACCGCGGCCAAGCGCTTGCGGCCGATTGGGGCGCCAGTGGCGCCTTGGCGGAGGTTCTGACGGGTATAGGCGGCTGCAGCCCCTATCTTTGCGACCTGCTGCGCCAAGAAAAAGACTGGCTGGCTGAGGCTGTCACCCTGAAGGCGCCGCTTGAGAATGTGCTGCCCGCAGATGTTGGACCTCAGATCGGGGCAGGGCTGCGTCAGGCCAAGCGGCGGGTGGCGGGTTTCTTGGCCATGGCGGAAGTCTCCGGTGCCTATTCATTGGCGCAATCGACCCAAGCCCTGACAGATTTTGCGGACCAAGCGGTGAGCTTGGCCTTTGAGGCCGCATTGGCGCCCTATCAAGCCTCGGGCAAGCTGCCGCAAGAGACCGGCTTGTTCGTCATTGCGATGGGAAAAATGGGGGCGGGCGAGCTCAATTATTCGTCAGATACTGATCTGGTGGTGATGTTCGATGACCGCGAAATGGATCACTTTGAAGCTGCACAGCGCCGCCAAATTTTGGTGCGGGCCACCCGCGCAGCAACCAAGTTGCTCCATGACATTACCGAGCATGGCTATGTTTTTCGCACCGATCTGCGCCTGCGACCGGATCCTTCCGTGACACCAATCTGCGTCGCGATGAGCTCGGCTTTGGACTATTATGAGAGTCTGGGCCGCACATGGGAGCGGGCGGCCTTTATCAAAGCGCGGGTCTGCGCAGGTGACCGGAAGGCCGGCGCGGATTTCTTGGCGCAGATGGTGCCCTTTGTCTGGCGCCGCTATCTCGATTTTGCTGCGATAGAGGAGGCTCATGCGCTGCGCTTGAAAATCCGCACCAAGACCGGCGCAAGAGGCGCGATCCACCTGCCCGGTCATGACGTGAAACTGGGCCGCGGAGGCATTCGCGAGATTGAGTTTTTCACCCAAACGCGGCAACTCATCTCAGGGGGGCGGGATGCGGATTTGCGATCCAGCCAAACCCTGGCCGCATTGGATCAATTGGCAGCGAAAGATTGGATCACCGAGGCCATTAAGAATCAACTGCACCGCAGTTACCAGGTTTTGCGGCACACGGAGCACGCCATCCAAATGATCCGCGACGCGCAAACACAAAGCGTGCCGACATCACAGGAGGGCATTGCCCGAGTCGCGGGGTTGTTGGGGCTGTCTGCATCTGAGTTTCTCACCCAGACAGGGGCGCATTTAAATGCGGTCCATGCCATCACGGAGTCATTCTTCGCGCCAGCTCAGGCCAATGCGCCAGAGGTCGCATTAGACGACCACCATGAGATCACCCAGTATTGGCCAAGCTATGCGGCCATGCGCTCGGAGCGGGCGACCGCATTGTTTGATACGCTGCGGCCTGAAATTCTGGCACGGTTGCAACAGGCGCCTGACCCGAAAGAAGCCCTTATTCATTTCGATAATTTTTTGCGGGGATTGCCGGCAGGTATTCAAGTTTTTTCACTCTTTGCAGCCAATCCAAAACTGGTGGAGCTTTTGACGGATATTGTGGTGAGTGCCCCGGCCTTGGCGCAATATTTGGGGCGCAATTCGGGGGTGCTGGATGCGGTTTTGAGTGGGGAATTTTTTGCTCCTTGGCCCGGAACGCAGGGTCTGGCGGGGCAATTGGCCAAGCGGCTGGCGGCGGCGGAAGATTATGAAACCGGTCTGGATTTGGCCCGCATTTGGACCAAAGAGTGGCATTTCCGCATCGGCGTGCATTTGCTGGAGGGGCTGATCACACCCCAAGACGCCGCAAGCCATTATGCGCAGTTGGCAGAGGCGGTTTTGACGGCGGTCTTTGACTTTGTGCATCAAAATTTCGCACTTAAATTTGGACATATTCCTCGGTCCGATTGCGCCATTCTCGCCATGGGCTCGCTCGGTGCCGGTCAATTGAATTCTCAGTCGGATCTCGACATGATTTTGATTTTTGATGCGGATGTGACGGCGCAGTCGGATGGTGCGAAATCTTTGTCATGCCGCCAGTATTTTTCGCGCTTGACCCAAGCGCTGATTACCGCTTTGACCGCTCCAACAGCGCATGGGCGGCTCTATGAGGTGGATATGCGTCTGCGCCCGTCGGGCAGAGCTGGGCCGGTGGCGACATCCATTGCAGGGTTTGAGAGCTACCAGCGTAAGGAGGCTTGGACCTGGGAGCATTTGGCGCTGACCCGCGGCCGTGCCATTACCGGCAGCGCGGCGTTTCGCGAGACCGTGGAGCGTGTGCGTCAGCAGATTTTGGATGAAAAGGCCGATTGGCCGACTATATTAGCGGGGCTGCGGGACATGCGGGCCCGGCTGGCCGAGGGCAAACCGCAATCGGGGCTTTGGGATCTCAAGCGCGGATCTGGCGGCTTGCAAGACATTGAACTCGTGGCGCAGGGCATGGCTGTGATGCAAAACTGCCGAGCGGGAGCCACCGCTGCACAATTGCAGAGCGCACAAAGCGGGACTGCCCCGGTGAGGGCCGATTTCTCCCGTTTGGCGCGATCACACGATTGGCTGTCGGATTTACGCCTTCTGCACCATCTGATTTGTGGCACCGATGTACAATCCGAAGCCTTTGCCGAAGGCGGCCTTGCCCGGTTGCGTCGGATCATGCAGATGGGACCAGAGGTGGATTTCAAACAGGTGATCACCGAACACCGCAGACAATGCGCAGAAGTGATCAGCCAAATATTGGGACAGAGTGAAGGGCAGGAGAATGCAGGTTGAAGATGTGGATCCCAAAGGCTTGATCCGGGAGAGCTACCTGATTGAGGGAATAACGCCGCCGGAGTGTAAGACCATCTTCTTTGACTGGGCCATTCAAGTGCCGGTAGCGGCGGATCCCGCATCCCATATCGCGTTTTGCATCGCCCATTACGGGGCAGGGCAGCCCGATCACCCGATGACCGCTGTCCTAAAGGCCGCATTGGCCCCGGCGCCTGAGAAAATCAGGCGCGGAGGGCGGGCGGGTCGCATCACGCCAGAAGGTCAGCGGCGCGACGGGCGATCTGTGTGATTTGGTCCCAATCGCCCGCGTCGATCAGCGCTTTTGGCGCAATCCAGCTGCCACCCACACAGCGGGTGTTGGGCAGGGCGAGATAGGTTTTCGCATTTTCAGGGGTCACCCCGCCGGTGGGGCAGAAGGTGATCTGTGGAAGGGGCCCGGCCATGGATCCGAGAGCCGGTGCGCCGCCAGCGGCTTCCGCCGGGAAAAACTTTTGAAAAACGAATCCCTGCTCCAAGAGCCGCATGGCTTCGGTTGCGGTGGCCGCACCGGGCAGAAGCGGCAAATCATAGTCTCGCGCGGCTTGAATTAAGGTCTCTGTGGCGCCCGGAGAGACGCCAAAGGTGGCTCCGGTGGCTTTCGCATCGCGGATCTGCGCGGCGGTGAGCAGGGTGCCAACCCCGGCCATGGCCCCTTCCACTTCGGTGACGGCGGCAATAGCCTCCAGTGCGGCGGCCGTGCGCAGGGTGATTTCCAATGCAGGGAGCCCGCCCGCCACAAGGGCGCGGGCCAGGGGCTGGGCATCCTCGACCCGGTCAATGGTTAAAACCGGAATGACTGGGGCGGCGGTGCAAATCTTTGCGATCATAGCTGTATGGGTCATGTGTTTTTCCTAAATTACGACACCGGCGCCTTGCGACGCGGCGCCTGCTGTGCGCCGGAAGACAGAGAACAATTCGCGTCCCATGCCCATCTCATTTTCGGAGAGGTCTGGCTTGGCGGGACTGCGCGCCTGCCAATTCTCAGCCAATGTCTCCAATCGCCCCGCTACAGCGTCCAAGCGCAGCATATCGCCATCTTCGATCTGCGCAATCGGCCCGCCATCAGCAGCCTCTGGCGACAGGTGGATCGCCGCAGGAACCTTGCCCGAGGCCCCTGACATGCGCCCATCGGTGACCAAGGCGACCCTATGCCCGCGGTCTTGCAAGATCGCGAGGAAAGGGGTGAGGTTGTGCAGTTCTGGCATACCATTGGCCGCGGGGCCCTGGTAGCGGACGACGACAATCACATCGCGGTTCAAGGCACCGGATTGGAACGCTTTTTTGACAGCATCTTGACTATGAAAGACCGCAGCCGGCGCTTCAATAAAGCGCCGCTCTTCGGCCACGGCGGAGATCTTTACCACGGCGTTGCCAAGATTTCCTGTGAGGTTTTGCAATCCGCCACTGGCTTGGAACGGATCGCTGACCGGGCGCAGAATTTTGTCATTCAGACTGCGCTTTGGCGCCGGGGCATAGCCCACTGCGCCCTCGGTCAGAACCGCTTGGCGGGTAAAATACTGCAACCCTCGCCCCATGATGGTCATGACATCTTCATGCAAAAGCCCAGCGGTGAGCAGCTGATCGATCAAATAGGGCAGGCCGCCTGCGGCGTGGAAGTGATTCACATCTGCCAGCCCATTGGGGTAGACCTTGGCCAAGAGCGGTACGATCTGTGAAATATCGGCGAAATCCTGTGGCTCTATGATCACCCCAGCGGCGCGGGCCATGGCAGGGATATGCAGCACGAGATTGGTGGACCCCCCAGTGGCCATCAGGCCCACGATACCGTTGACCCAGGCTTTTTCGTCCAGAATGTCTGCGGTCGGGATGAAGGTGCCGCCAAGGGCGGTGTTGGACAAGACCTGCGCTGTGCCCTGCTGGGTGAGTGCGGCGCGCAGATCGCTGGCAGGGGGCACAAAGCTGGCGCCCGGCAGATGCAGCCCCATGAATTCCATGAGCATTTGATTGGAATTGGCTGTGCCATAAAAGGTGCAGGTGCCGGGCCCGTGATAGCTGGCCATTTCTGCGGCCATGAGCTCGTCTCGGTCGCAAAGCCCGTCTGCAAAGCGTTTGCGCACTTCGGTTTTTTCGTCATTGCTGATGCCCGATGGCATGGGGCCAGCGGGCAAAAAGACACAGGGCAAATGTCCAAAGGTGGCTGCGGCGATCACCAAGCCTGGAACGATTTTATCACAAACCCCCAAGAAAACGGCCGCATCGAATGTGTTGTGTGACAGGCCGATTGCGGCGGCTAGGGCGATTGTGTCGCGCGAAAACAGGCTGAGCTCCATGCCCGGTTGCCCCTGGGTGACCCCATCACACATGGCGGGCACCCCAGCGGCCACCTGTGCAGTGGCGCCAAGCGCGCGGGCCGCTTTTTTGATTTCCTCCGGGTAGGTTTCAAACGGCTGGTGTGCGGAGAGCATATCGTTATAGGCGGTGATGATCCCAATATTTGGCGCGCGCTCTTGCAGGAGCGTTGATTTGTCATCCCCCATTGCCGCGTAGGCATGGGCCTGGTTGCCACAGCTGAGATGGGCACGGCGGGGTCCATCTCTTGCCGCACGCGTTATTTTTTCCAGATAGGCGGCGCGGCTGTCTTTTGAGCGCTCAACAATCTTTTGTGTTACGTCTGCCAGTTTAGGATGCAGGGGCATAGGTGTCTCCATGATTATGTTAGCGCTATCATCACACTTCGCACCGGAAATCAATACATATCAGCCCTTGTTGTTAAAGTTTCACTGAATTAGGCCATATCTAACCATAAAGGGGGCAGAGATGCACAGTGACCATCCGGTGATCCGATTAAAGCCTAAAACCAATGCCCAACGCCTGAGGCATGGGTTTCCCTGGGTCTATGACAATGAGTTGGTCACCGACCGCCGCACCAAGGCCATCGCGCCGGGCAGTCTGGCGATCGTGCAAGATCATGGGCAAAACACCATTGGGCTTTTTGCGGTCAATCCAAACTCCAAAATTTTCGCGCGCAAAATCTCCGATGACTTGGAGTGCACGGTGGATCAAGCCTGGTTTGCAAGGAAGATCGCCAAAGCGTTGGCGCTGCGCGCGGCGCTGTATAGCGCGCCCTATTATCGTTTGATACATGCGGAAGCCGATGAGCTTCCGGGGCTGATTATTGACCGCTTTTCTGATCTTTTGGTTATCCAACCGAATGCCGCCTGGGTGGATCAGCGCCTGACGGCCCTGGTGGCAGCTTTGAGCGATATTTTGCGGCCGAAGGCCATTGTTGTGAATGGTGCCGGCCGGGCGCGGGTTCTGGAGGGGTTAGATGATGCGCGCTATATGGCTTTGGGAGAGATGCCCTCTGACGCGATAGAAGTGGCCATGAATGGCGCGGTGTATTTTGCCGATGTGGCCGAGGGTCAAAAAACTGGAATTTTCTATGATCAGCGGCCCAACCATAAATTTGTGCAGGATTTGGCACAGGGCAAATCGGTTTTGGACGTCTTTTCGCATGTGGGTGGTTTTGGTTTGGCGGCCATGGCCAATGGGGCGGCCTCTGTCACCTGTGTCGACGGCTCGCAGCCCGCGTTAACTTTGGCCAGTCGCGGTGCTTTGGCCACGCGGGCGGCAACACCTTTTGAAGCGATCAAAGGCGATGCCTTTGACGTCATGGGAGCGCTGGCCGGGCAAGGCAAGACCTATGAGCTTGTGATCTGTGACCCTCCGGCCTTCGCCCCGCAAAAATCCGCGCGCGAGTCGGGATTGCGCGCCTATGAGCGCGTGGCTCGTCTCGCCAGTGCGCTGGTGGCTGAGGGCGGCTATTTGACCCTGTGTTCTTGCTCGCATGCGGCAGATATTGAGCGCTTTCGCGCAGCCTCCATCCGTGGGATTGGCCGGGCTGGGCGGCAGGCGCAGTTGATCTATACCGGCGGCGCCGGTCCCGATCATCCCCACCACATGGCGCTGGCGGAATCGAGCTATCTGAAAACTCTTGTGTTTCGTATGCAGTGATGCGGGTTGTATTGGATACTTGCGTTTTGGTTCCGAGCTTTTTGAGGGCGGTCTTGCTGACCTGCGCGCGGGCTGGATTTATTGAGCCGCTGGCGACACCGCGGATCTTAGAAGAATGGCGCCGAGCGGCCAAAACGCCGCTGCAAAAACTGGAAGCTGAAACTGCGGTTCAGCAATTTTTGAATGCGTTTCCAGAGGCGATGCGCCCAGATCCCTTGGATCTGCGCGCCTATTGGCTGCCCGATCCGGGAGATGTGCATATTTTGGCCCTTGCCGCGCAGCACCACGCGGATGCGATCATCACCCAAAATAAGAAAGACTTCCCGCAGGAGGCGTTGAAACCGTATGGCATAAGCCGGGTTGATCCTGATGCGCAGCTTATGCAGCTTTACCGCCTGCATGGGCCGGCATTGGTGGACCCGCTGCGCCCAATCTTTGCCGAAGTTCAATCGGCCCATCCACAGATGCGGGCGCTGGAGCTGTGGCGCAAGGCTTGGTTGCCGCAATTTGGCCGCAAATTCGACCGGCTATGAGGCTGTTCCTGTCCAGCGTTTTTCGTTGGCCTCAATGGCTTTGATACGGTCTGCGGTCTTGGGATGACTGAGAAACCAAGCCGGCGTCGCCCCGCCATTGCCTGTCCATCGGTCGAGCTTCGCAAAGAGGCTTTTTTGCGGAGCCGCTCCAAACCCGGCTTTAATCATCAAGGCGGTGGCATAGGCATCGGCTTCAAACTCATCCTTACGCGACATCCCGGCCGCAATCATATTCACGGCCATATTGGCAATCCAAGGGCCAATAAAGGGGATAAAGCGGTTGAGGGTCACGGCAAGCGCCGTGCGCACAGCATTTTGTCCCGAAAAATCAATCATGCGCCGTTTGGTATGCCCAAGGGCCACATGGCCCAGCTCATGGGCAATCACAGAGCTGAGTTCCGCGGCGGTGACCTCACCCGATAGAAATTTTTTCAAAAAGCCGCGCGTGATATAAATTTGCCCATCGGGGGAGGCCAAACCGTTGATCGGATCAATTTCATAGATGTTGACATGCAGGCGCTTGAGATCCAGCGCATGGGCAAGCTTGGCGACATGCGCTTCGAGCGCCGGATTGCGCAGGGGGCTGGACTGGGCGGCCAATGTGCGTTTTGTTTGGCTTGCCGACATGAGGTAGGTAAACACACCCACAACCACGGCCAAAGCTATTGGGATCAAGACTGACATGTTCTTTATATGGCGCAGGGGCGGTGGTGTTTCAATGCCGCTCAACGCGCGCGCGCAAACTGTCTTCCTCAGGCCCGCAGCGGCGCCGCATGAAATTATTATAAAGTAATATTTTACGTTATTAACTTCATCCCGGCCGATATCCCATCGAGGGTCATGGGGGCCATGCGATCGTCGAAAATACGCCGGATCATGGCGATGGATTGTGTGTAGGGCCAATATTTTTCTGGCACCGGGTTGAGCCACACAGAATTGGGCCATTGATCGCGCGCGCGGCGCAGCCAATCTTCGCCTGAAATGGCGTTCCAATGCTCATTTGCCCCGCCCGCATAGGCAATTTCATAGGGTGACATTGAGGCATCCCCAACGAAAATGCACTTGTAATCCGGCCCATAGGTACGAAAGAGATCTTCAGTCGGGATCTGCGCATCCCAGCGGCGGGCATTGTCGCGCCAGACCCCTTCGTAAAGGCAGTTATGGAAATAATAGCTTTCCAGATGTTTGAATTCGGAACGGGCCGCGGAAAACAGCTCCTCCACCATTTTGACATGCGGATCCATAGACCCCCCAATATCAAGAAACAAAAGCACCTTGACCGCGTTGCGCCGCTCAGGTCTGGTTTGCACATCAATATAACCATTCTCTGCGGTTTTGCGGATGGTGGCGTCGAGGTCCAATTCCTCCTGCGCCCCATCGCGTGCCCATTTGCGCAGCCGTTTCAACGCGACCTTGATGTTGCGCGTGCCCAATTCCACATCGCCATCAAGGTTTTTGAAATTGCGTTTATCCCAGACCTTGACCGCACGTTGGTGACGGCTTTCGGCTTGCCCAATTCTCACGCCCTCTGGATTGTACCCATAGGCGCCAAAGGGCGACGTGCCGGCGGTGCCCACCCATTTGCTGCCGCCCTGATGGCGCCCTTTTTGCTCTTCCAGGCGTTTGCGCAGGGTCTCCATGAGTTTGTCAAACCCGCCCAAAGCTTCAATCTCTGCTTTATCGGCATCAGAGAGCGTTTTTTCGGCCAATTTGCGCAGCCACTCTTCGGGCAAGTCCACTTGGTTTAACATCTCTTGCGGGCTTATGTGCTCAAGGCCTTCAAAACTGGCTGCAAAAGCGCGGTCATATTTGTCGAGATTGCGTTCATCCTTGACCAATATGGACCGTCCCAGCAGATAGAAATGCTCCATATCATAGGTTGCCATTCCCGCTTTCACCGCCTCAAGAAAACTCAAAAATTCCCGCAGGGACACGGGCAATTTATGGGCTCTGAGGTGGTCAAAGAACGGCAGAAACATCGGCTAGCCCATGCGCAGAATGACGATATTGGCAATCAATGCCAAAAGCCCGCCGATAATGCCGCAAGCGGCGCCATATTGCAGCATGTCCAATAATTTGCCCTTGCGTTTTGCGGCAAGCGCAGCCCCGAATATGGCACCGAGGGCCAAGCCAAAATATGTCATCTGTCGTTCCATTCTTCAAAATGAATAAGGGCCATAGGCCCCTGTGGGTGGGGTTATCTTTGGGCACGGGCCATAAAGGCCAAACGCTCGAAAAGATGTACGTCTTGTTCGTTTTTCAACAATGCGCCATGCAGCCGGGGCAGGGCGTTGGCCCCGTCTCGCCTTAAATCTTCAGCGGTTAAATCTTCGGCCAGCAGAAGCTTGAGCCAATCGAGCACTTCGCTGGTGGAGGGTTTTTTCTTTAATCCGGGTGTCTCGCGCAGTTCGAAAAACTGCGTGAGCGCGGTTTCCAAAAGCTGCGGTTTAAGCCCGGGATGGTGCACTTCGATGATCCGGCGCAACGTGTCCGGATCAGGAAAACTGATGTAATGAAAGAAACACCGCCGAAGGAAGGCATCGGGCAGCTCTTTTTCATTGTTGGACGTGATGATTACAACCGGGCGGTGGCGGGCTTCAACGGTCTCGCCTGTTTCATAAACATGAAACGCCATGCGGTCGAGTTCTTGCAATAGGTCGTTGGGGAATTCGATGTCCGCTTTGTCAATCTCATCAATGAGCAAGACGACTTTCTTATCACTCTCAAAGGCCTGCCAAATTTTACCTTTTTTGATATAGTTTGAGACAGTGCGCACCCGCTCATCGCCCAGCTGGCTGTCACGCAGCCGGCTGACCGCATCGTATTCATAAAGCCCCTGTTGGGCGCGGGTGGTGGATTTGATGTTCCACTCTATCATGTCGAGGCCAAGCGCCGATGCCACCTGCCGGGCCAATTCGGTTTTACCCGTTCCAGGCTCTCCTTTGACCAAAAGGGGCCGCTCCAAGGTCACGGCGGCATTCACAGCAACGGCCAAATCATCTGCGGCGATATAGGTATCGGTGGAGGTAAATTTCACAACGCGACTCTCTATTTGTTTTTTTGAATGTAACACGCTCTTTACCCTGTTCCAATCGCGGTTTTCTGCGTGACAATTGTATTAACCTTGGATACATCCCGCTCATAGGTCGCATTGCGATGCGACGCTTCGTTAAGAATATGAGGTTTGCTCTATGAAAGCCGAGGTTATTGTGCCCGATGATTATCGCCCTGCTGACGATGAGCCGTTTATGAGCGACAGACAGCTTGCTTATTTTCGCAGCAAGTTACTGGCCTGGAAAAGCGAATTGATGTCCGACAGCAAAGAGACAATTGAAACGCTGCAAGATAACACCCGCGCCATACCGGATATGTCAGATCGGGCGAGCGAGGAGACAGACCGGGCGCTTGAATTGCGCACGCGCGACCGGCAACGCAAATTGGTGTCAAAAATCGATGCGGCGCTGCGCCGGATTGAAGAGGGGGAATACGGCTATTGCGAAGTGACGGGTGATCCGATCTCGCTGCGCCGTTTAGATGCCCGCCCCATCGCGACCATGAGCCTTGAGGCGCAAGAGCGGCACGAGCGGCGCGAAAGGGTCCACCGCGACGATTGAGGCGGCTTTTTGGCATTTTTGCGACGTGGTTACGTTTTGGTAAATAAATGAGTGTATTCGTATAAACTTGGGGGCAGACCTGTCTGTATCCCAATGGTGCGAAGGGGCTCGAAAGTGAATACAACGGACGTAGGGCAAAGATACTCGGCCACCGGCAAACTCCTGCATTGGGGCTTTATCGGCGTGTTTGCCTATGGAATTTTCAAACAAGTTAATGATTTAAGCCAATTGGAAGACCCGGATTTTCTGCGGTTTGAGTTTATTTTCGCCTGCGCTTTTCTTGCGCTCTTGGCGCTCCGGCTCTGGGTCATGCGCGGGCAGGGCTCGCCATTGCCCGCATCGACCCCGGCTTGGCAACGGGTTGCGGCAAAACTTGTGCATTATGACATGTATGTGGCTTTGATGGCCATTGGCATCACCGGGCTGGCCATCGGTGTGGTCTTCACGCTCGGCCTGCGCGGCAGCGCGCTTATGGAATTTTGCATCGCGGCGCATGAGGCCAGCATCGCTGCAAGCTATGGTTTGATCGCGCTGCATATTGCTGCGGCTCTTTTTCACCTCATCTTACGCGATGGGGTATGGTCGGCGATGGTGCCGATATTTAAGGAAGGGGCCCGCGAAGGGCCCCGCGAAGAGGCCGGGGCGGAAACCTCCTCATAGGGGCAGCGCCAGGCCTATGCGTCGAGCGTGATACACACGGGCACGTGGTCGGAAGGCTTGTCTCTCCCGCGGATGGCAGACTCAATTTCACAGGCTTGCAGCAAATCGGCGCAGCTCGGTGTCAGCAAGAAATGGTCAATTCTGATCCCATTATTGCGCTGCCAACTGCCCGCTTGATAGTCCCAAAACGAATAATGGCCCGCCGCGGGATGCAGGCTTCGAAAGGCTTCAGTGAAGCCCAGATTGACAATATCGCGAAAGGCCGCGCGCGATTGTGGCAAAAACAGGGCGTCTTGCGCCCAGGCCTCGGGCTTTGCGGCATCTTCAGGCTGGGGAATGATATTGTAATCGCCCGCCATCAAAGCCGGCTCTTCAGCCGCCATCAAGGCCTCAGCGCGGAGTTTCAACCGCCGCATCCAGTCGAGCTTATAGTCATATTTCGGGCCGGGCGCGGGGTTCCCATTTGGAAGATAGAGCCCGCAAACCCGAATGGGCCGTTTGCCGATCACCGTGGCTTCGATCCAGCGCGCTTGCTCATCACCGTCATCTCCTGGCAAGCCTCGGGTGATATCCTCAAGAGGCAATTTCGACAAGATCGCCACCCCGTTGAAGCTCTTTTGACCATGGGTTTCGACCTGATAGCCCATATCCTCGAAATGCGCGCGCGGGAAAGTTTCATCAACGGATTTGATTTCTTGCAGCAGCGCCACATCGGGCTGCGAGTCTTGTAGCCAATCGGTTAGGGCTTGAATGCGGGCTTTGATCCCATTGATATTAAATGTCGCTATTTTCATGAGATCTATCGCAGTCGTTGAGGTTTGAGCGGGCAAAAGCAATCGCGGCGCGATTACATCGAAAAAGAGACACCGCAGCCGCAGCTAGAGGACGCGTTGGGATTGTCGATCACAAAGCGCGCGCCAATCAACTCTTCACTAAAATCAATGGTCGCAGACGCCAAAAAGGGAAGGGAGACCGCATCAATCACCACAGTCTCACCATGACCTGACAGAACCAAATCATCCGGTTTTTGCTCATCGAGCGCGATCTCATATTGAAAGCCAGAACAGCCGCCGCCCTCGACCGCAACGCGCAAAGATTTTCCCTGCGCCTGGGCGCCAATTTCGGCAAGCCGCTCAAAGGCGCGGTCGGTCACTTTGGGAGGCAGGTTCAACATTGGTAAAAAGCTCACATGACATTAACGAGTAACTCTCATATAAGCCCTGCAAGAGCAGGCGACAAGATGGGCAATCATGACAGCAAGTTTCGCATCCACACCGCAAGACAGCCGCGGCCGCTTGTATGACGAGCAAGAAAGCGCTTTTCGGTCCTGTTTCCAAAGAGATAGGGACCGAATTATCCATTCCAGCGCCTTCAGGCGGCTCAAACATAAGACGCAAGTCTTTGTTGAGCATGAGGGCGATTATTTCCGCACGCGTCTCACCCACTCCATTGAAGTGGCACAAGTGGCGCGGACAATCGCCGGGGCTTTGGGGCTCAATCAGGAGTTGGTCGAAGCCGTGTCACTGGCCCATGACCTTGGGCACCCCCCATTTGG
Organism: Planktomarina sp.; assembly: GCA_016780825.1. Taxonomy (GTDB): domain Bacteria; phylum Pseudomonadota; class Alphaproteobacteria; order Rhodobacterales; family Rhodobacteraceae; genus Planktomarina. The sequence continues at coordinate 20,763 of JADHLF010000035.1, forward strand.
CCACACCGGCGAGGATGCGCTGGATGCGGAAATGAAGCCCTATGGCGGCTTTGATCACAATGCTCAGGCGATACGCATCGTCACCGCTTTGGAGCAGCATTACGCGCAGTTTGATGGGCTGAACCTGACTTGGGAGTGCCTTGAAGGGATTGCAAAGCACAATGGCCCCGTGCCCTTGCCCCATCCCCCTGCCTTGCTCGAATACAATCGGCAGCATGATCTGGAGCTCCAGACCTATGCGAGCGCCGAGGCGCAGGTGGCGGCATTGGCCGATGATGTGGCCTATAACAACCATGATCTTCACGATGGCTTGCGGGCCGGCGTATTTACCGACGCGCAGGCAGAGCAATTACCCATCGTAGGGCCTGCCTATGCGGAGGTTGATCGGCTCTACAGCGGATTGGATGCGCACCGACGGCGCCATGAGGCCCTGCGCCGGGTCTTTGGGGTGATGGTCGAAGACGTCATGCGCACCAGCGCGGCGCTTTTGGCGCAATCGGGCGCGAGAAGGGCTCAAGATATTCGTGATCTGGGTTATGCGGTTGTGCAATTTTCGCCAGAGCTGTGGCAAGATCTCAAAGTCATCCGCGGATTTTTGTTCCAAAACATGTACCGCGCCCCCCGTGTGGTGGTGCAGCGCGAACATGCCGCGCAGGTGGTGCGGGATTTGTTCGAAGTTTTCATGAACAGCGCCGAAGAAATGCCAGGAGATTGGAGGGTGCAGAGTTCAAATTTGCCCGATACACAGGCCCGAGCGCGGCTGGTGGCCGATTACATTGCCGGTATGACGGATCGTTTTGCGCAGCAGGAGCATGACCGGCTGTTTGCGGCGCGTTGACCTTACGGTGAAATTTGCTAAACCTCAGCTTCACTTTAGGATGATGATATGAACCTTTTTGCCGAAATCCGTAGCCTCGTAATCGACAGCTTGCACCAGATGCAGGCACAGGGCGACTTGCCCGATGGGATAAGCTTTGATGCGGTCACCGTCGAGCCGCCACGCGACGCCGCCCATGGGGATATGGCAACCAATGCCGCAATGGTCTTGGCCAAACCCTCCAATAAAAAGCCGCGTGATATTGCCGAGCAATTGGCCGCGCGACTGACGGCGGACCCGCGGTTGTCACAGGTTGAGGTTGCGGGCCCGGGGTTTTTGAATCTGCGCCTCTCATCCCAGCTTTGGGCCGATGTCTTGCGTGCAATTTTAGCCGATCCCGCAGCCTATGGCCGGGCCACCATTGGCGCGGGCATTAAGGTGAATGTTGAATATGTCTCCGCCAACCCTACTGGGCCTTTGCATGTGGGCCACACCCGCGGCGCGGTCTTCGGCGATGCTTTGGCCTCGATGCTGGATTTTGCCGGCTATGATGTGACGCGGGAGTATTATATCAACGACGGAGGCGCGCAGGTTGATGTTTTGGCACGCTCTGTCTATCTGCGCCACCTCGAAGCCCATGGACAGGATGTGGCCTTCGAAGATGGCACATATCCGGGCGATTATCTGATTGCCGTGGGGCAGGCGTTGAAAGAAAAAGTCGGGGATCTCTATCTTGATAAGGGCGAGCAATTCTGGCTTGAGGATGTGCGAGAATTTTCGACCAATGCAATGATGGATTTGATCCGCGAAGATCTCCTCGCGCTTGGCGTCAAAATGGATGTGTTTTACTCTGAAAAATCGCTCTATGGCACGGGCCTCATCGAGGCTGCGATTGAGAATTTGAAGTCCAAGGGATTGATTTATCAAGGAGTCTTGGAGCCGCCTAAGGGCAAGAAACCCGAGGATTGGGAACCGCGTGAGCAGACGTTATTTCGCTCCACCGATCACGGCGATGATGTGGACCGGCCGGTGCAAAAATCCGATGGCAGTTGGACCTATTTCGCCCCGGATATCGCCTATCACTATGACAAGGTGCAGCGCGGGTTTGACCAATTGATTGATGTCTTCGGTGCCGATCACGGGGGCTATGTCAAGCGGATGAAGGCGGCGGTGTCAGCTCTATCAAATGACAAAACCTCGCTCGACATTAAGCTGACGCAATTGGTGAAGCTTTATAAGAATGGCGAACCTTTCAAAATGTCGAAACGCGCGGGGACATTTGTTACTCTGCGGGATTTGGTCGATCAAGTTGGCGCTGATGCCACCCGTTTTGTCATGCTCACCCGCAAAAACGACGCGCCCTTGGATTTCGATTTCGATAAGGTGATGGAGCAGACCAAAGAAAACCCTGTGTTCTATGTGCAATATGCGCATGCTCGGATTTGCTCGGTCATGCGCAAAGCGCTGTTGGCAGAGGTTCCGGTCGAGGATGCTGATTTGCAGGCTGCGGATCTTGCCGGGTTGACGGATGCAGCGGAGCTGGCGCTCGCCGCGAAATTGGCCGAGTTTCCGCGATTGATCGAAATTGCCGCCCGTTCGAATGAGCCACATCGTATTGCGTTTTATCTTTATGATTTGGCTTCGGAATTTCATGCCTTGTGGAATAAAGGCAATGAACAGCCTGGACTGCGCTTTCTTCAAGAGGGCAATCTGGCCACAAGCCAAGCAAAAATCGCGCTGATTCGTGCCACTGCGGTTGTTATTTCCAACGGTTTGGGTATCTTGGGCGTGCAACCCGCGCAAGAAATGCGATAAATAGCGTCGGCGTGGGTGTGCAAGAGGCAGTGTCAGAAGATCTGGGCCAAGACCCGGGCAGTGAGGCAACATGGCAAACGCGACCTATGAGGCGCAGGGAGACTCTGAACGGGTCAATCCGGCAGCCTATGCGAATATAGTTGGAGCCGTTATTTCCCTAGCGGTCTTTGTTGGAATAGTCACTTGGGGGGCGCAAACTGTTCTGCGGGACAGCTCCGGCGTTCCCGTCGTGCGTGCTTTGGAGGGCCCTGCGCGGGTCGCCCCAGAAGATCCGGGTGGATTACTGGTGGCCCATCAAGGGCTTACCGTAAATGAAGTGGCCGGAAGCCAAATCATCAGCGCGGCCAATGACCCGCTGCAATTGGCACCGCGACCGATCAATTTGCAAGCCGAAGATCAACCTATTCAATCGCCTTTGAGCGGCGACACCCCTGTCGCTGAGGCGCCCCCAGCTGTGGTTCTGCCTGAACCCGAAATGGAGGGTGCGGAGGCGCTCATCATTGATGAGACGGCGGAGAGCTTGGCCGCTATGCTCGCAGCCGGCACGGTCAAGGCCGATGTGACAGAGCCGCCAGCTGAGATCATTCCGGCATCGGCAGGAGCTGGTCTGACCCAATCTTTGCGCCCACGTTTGCGCCCCTTTGTTGTGGTCACCCGTCAGGCCCCTCGGGCCGCGCCGACACCTATTGATGCCGGACAAATTCCGCGCGGTGCGCCGATGGCGCAATTGGGTGCCTTCGGCACTGCCGCGATCGCGCAGGAAGCCTGGGCGGATCTGTCGGAACGTCATGGGGATTATTTAGTGGGCAAACCACATGTGATTTTGCAAGCAGAGGTCGGTGGCGGCACGATTTACCGCTTGCGGGTTCATGGCTTTGCAGATCAAGAGGAGGCGCGGCGGCTGTGCACTGCGCTCAATCGGCAGAATGCGGAATGCTATTCTGTGACGATGAACTAAGGCAGGGTCGGTTATGGCCCTGTCCCCGTTTATTTTCAGCTGCCTTGGTCCATCTCTCTCTGTCCAAGAGCGCCGCTTTTTTGCAGAATCTCAACCCTTTGGTTTCATTCTCTTTTCGCGAAACCTGGAGACCCCCGCGCAAATTCACCAACTCTGCACAGAGTTGCGCGCGGCCGTGGGTTGGCATGCGCCGGTGATGATAGATCAAGAGGGCGGGCGCGTGTCCCGGCTTGGCGCGCCCCATTGGTTCGAATTTCCGCCGGCATTGGATCAAGCCGCCGCGCCGCAGGCCGAACGGCTGTTTTGGTTGCGGGGCCGGTTGATCGCTGAGAACCTGCGCAGCTGCGGGATTGACAGCAATTGTGCGCCGCTGGGAGATATTGCCCAAGCTGACACTCATGCCGTATTGAAAAATCGCTGCTACGGGAGCACGCGCGCAGCGGTGGTCACCCATGCACGCGCGCTGCATCAAGGCTTGCGGCACGGGGGTGTCTCGGGCGTCTTGAAACATATTCCAGGCCACGGGCGGGGCACTTTGGACTCGCATTTGGAGCTGCCGCGCGTGACCACGGATCGTGACAGCCTGGAGCAACATGATTTTGAAGCCTTTCGCCAGCTCAACACGATTGAGATGGGTATGACGGCGCATTTGGTCTTCGAAGATATAGACCCCAACCATCCCGCCACGCATTCGCCTGCGATGATTGACATCATTCGCAAGCATATCGGATTTGATGGGCTTTTGATGACAGATGATATTTCCATGCAAGCCTTGTCCGGTCCTTTGGATGTGCGGGCGCAAAGGGCTCTATCTGCGGGCTGTGACATCATTTTGCATTGCAACGGACAGATGGATGAGATGCAGCTCTTGGCGGGCAGCACCAACGGCTTGAGTGCGCCAAGTCAAATGCGGGTGGCGCGGGTCTTGGCGCAACGGCCTGACGTGCAGCCTGTTGACATTCAGCAAGTGAAGGCCGAATTTGACGCACTGTTGGGTGAGCTCCGGTAATGCAAGAAGAATTATTTGACCATCAATCTGTTGCGGAACGCGTGGCGGCGGAGACTCTCATCGTTGATGTCGATGGGTTCGAAGGGCCGTTGGATTTGCTGTTATCGCTGTCGCGCACGCAGAAGGTGGATCTGCGCAAAATTTCCGTATTGGATCTTGCGGTGCAATATCTCAGCTTTATTGAAAAGGCGCGAGAGCTGCGCATTGAACTGGCTGCGGATTATCTGGTTATGGCCGCTTGGTTGGCTTTCTTGAAATCGCGGCTGCTCTTGCCCCCGGATCCGACCATGGCCGGCCCGACGGGGGATGAGCTGGCGGCGCATCTGGCGTTTCAACTCGAACGACTGCAAGCGATGCGCGATGCGGCTGCGAAATTGATGGCGCGGGATCGTTTGGGGCGCGATCGTTTTGTGCGCGGTGTGACCGAAGATGTAACGCGCCGCAAGACGGTGCATTACACGGCCGATCTTTTGGATTTGATGCAGGGCTATGCGCGCATTCGCACGCGCGACGATTTTCGCCCCTTTGTGATGGACCGCGACTCTGTCTTTACCATGGAGCAAGCCCTACAGCGCATGCGGGGGCTGATAGGCTTTTCTGGCCATTGGACCGATATTCTCTCCTATTTGCCGGATGGTTGGACCGATAGCCCCAAAAAACGACGATCCGCCACGGCGTCAACTTTCGCGGCCTCTTTGGAGCTGGCCAAGGAAGGGAAGATCGTCATACGGCAGGATGAAGTTTTCTCACCCATTCAGATAAAAAGGGCGGATCGCGATGGATGACGCGCAAGAAAAAAGCCTGTTCGAAGCGCCGCCCATGGCTGAGCAAGAGCGGATGGTGGAGGCCATTTTATTTGCATCCGCAGAACCGGTCTCATTGTCAGAAATGGCAGGGCGGATGCCGCATGGCTGTGACCCTCTTCTTGCGGTGCAGAACATGCAAAAGCGCTATGAGGGCCGCGGTGTTTGTATTGCGAAGGTTCAGGATGCCTGGGCCATTCGCACCGCGCCTGATCTGGGTTTTTTGATGCAGCGCGAGACTGTGGAAACGCGAAAACTATCGCGCGCCGCGATCGAAACTTTGGCCATTGTGGCCTATCATCAACCGGTGACCCGCGCAGAAATTGAGGAGATCCGGGGGGTTGCCGTGAGTCGCGGTACCGTGGATCAGCTGCTCGAATTGGAGTGGATTAAGATCGGCCGTCGACGCCAGACGCCCGGCCGTCCTGTCACATTTGTGGTCACAGAGTCCTTTCTTGATCATTTTGGATTGGAAAGCGCCCGCGATTTGCCGGGTCTCAAAGAGCTACGGGCTGCGGGTTTGCTTGAAAATCGCCCCCCTCCAGGCGCGGAGGCTTTACCTGAGCCGCAAACGGACGTAGATTTACAAGAAAATTTATTTGATGACGCAATTGAGGAACCCGAGGATGGACCGATATATTAATATGTTCATTAACATTGTCATTCGTCGTTTGATGACGCTTGATATTAACAAAGGCATCGATGCCGCGACCAAAGGGCGCAAAAAGCCTGAAGATAAAGATCTCTCTGCCGAACAGAAAAAGCGCTTGAAAGACAGCGCCAATATGGCCAAGCGCCTGCGGCGCTTTTGATCAGGTTTTGCCGCAACGAGACGTGGCCGCGGGCTATTTAAAATGTTTTGACAGTTTTAGCCCTTGGCCTTGGTAATTTGATGCGATCTCCCGACCGTAAAGCTGGCTGGGTGTTTCAAGCATCGCCTCATAGACCAAGCGCCCGACAACTTGCCCATGTTCCAGGACAAAGGGCGCCTCGTGGCAGCGGACTTCGAGGACACCTCTGCTGCCTTGACCATCTGCCGCGGCATGGCCGAATCCCGGGTCAAAAAAACCTGCGTAATGGACGCGAAATTCGCCAACCATGGCCAAATAGGGGGCCATTTCAGCGGCATATTCCGGCGGAATCGTCACGGCCTCTTGGCTGACCAGAATGTAGAAGGCGCCCGGGTCCAAAATGATCTGTTGATTTTGGGTGCGAATGTCTTCCCAAAAATCCGCCGGATCATAAGCGCCGATTTTGCCAAGGTCGATCACACCCGTGTGCGGTTTGGCACGATAGCCAACGAGGCCATTGCGCCTTGGGCTGAGGTCCACAGAAAATCCAAGCCCGTCTTGAATCACAGCCTCGCCCGAGACCAAGGGGGATTGCGCATGCAACTCTGCGAGCGCCTCGTCGCTGAGCACCGCGTGACCCGATCGAAAGCGAATCTGATTGAGGCGCATGCCCGGACGCACCAAGACTGAAAAGGAGCGGGGGCAGATTTCTGCATAGAGCGGCCCGCTGTAGCCTTTGACGATGCGGTCAAACTCTTTGCCGTGATCGGTGATGGTGCGTGTCAATAGATCCAATCGACCGGTCGAAGATTTTGCATTTGCGACGGCCTCTATATTTGGCGGCAGATCGAGCGATTCCATCAGCGGCACGAGATAAACACAGCCTTTTTCCAAGACGGCGCCTTCAGATAGGTCAATTCGATGCATTTCAAATTCGCGCAACCGGTCTGCGACTGTCGCCATTTGCCCGGCGAGAAAGGAGGCTCTGACCCGGTAGGCGGTTTGCCCCAAACGCAAATCCAGGGAGGCGGGCTGCACTTGATCGATTTGCAGCGGTTCAGACATCGAAATCTGGCCCTGTGCAACCATAGTTTCAATCATATGACTCGGGATGACACCTTGGCGCATTTCGGTCCTCTTAAATTCAAAAAACCGCCCGTGCCACAGGGCAGGGCGGTTGTTTATTGGTCGGGCTAGCAGGACTCGAACCTGCGACCTTCCGTCCCCCAGACGGACGCGCTACCAGGCTGCGCCATAGCCCGAACATGAGGCCGTATATCAATCCCGGCGACGGGAGCAAGCCTA
>JADHLF010000069.1 GCA_016780825.1 Planktomarina sp.
TGGGGCGCATCTCGATACCTGGCGTCGCCAAATCAACCAACATGAAAGAAATACCGGCTTGGGGTTTGCAATCGCTGTCCGTGCGCACGAGGCAAAAGATCATATTGGCGTATTGGCCCAATGTGGTCCAAGTTTTCTGGCCATTGATCACATAGTGATCGCCCTGTTTGACAGCTGTGGTTTTGAGACTGGCCAAGTCTGATCCAGACCCCGGCTCTGAATAGCCCTGGCACCACCAATCCGTGCCATCGCACATGCGCGGGAGCCAATGCTCTTGTTGCTCTTTTGAGCCGAAAGCCATCAAAACCGGTGCCAGCATCTTAAGACCAAACGGTAAGATACGCGGGGCGCCGGCGGCTGCGCATTCTTCTTCGAAGATAAATTGTTGTACGGGGCTCCAGCCCACTCCGCCAAAGGATTTGGGCCAATTGTAAGTCAGCCAGCCGCGTTTATGCAAAACCGCATGCCAAAATTCCGTATCCTCTTTGCTCACAGGCAGGTCCGCATGAACCCTGCGTGAAATATCTGTTGGCAATTCGGCGTTGAGAAATTCTATGACCTCTTGGCGAAATGCCTGGTCAGCTTCGGTGAAGTTCAGATCCATAGCTCTATCCCTTATTTAGGTCGTCGAAGGTTCGCCTGGAGGCCACCAGCTCTATCAACAGCGGCGAGGCTTGCCAAAATATCGGATCGTCCTGCCCATAGCGGCGGATATCGTCCAGCAGCCGCGCCAGACCGTAGCTGTCTGCATATTTCATGGGCCCAGCGCGATATCTTGGGAAGCCATAGCCGTGCACGAAGGTCACATCGATATCCGAAGGTTTCAAGGCCACCCCTTCACGCAGGACGTCGCAGGCTTCATTGACCATTGCCGCCAGATAGCGCGCCATAATCTCTTCGGAGGTAAATTTGCGGGCCACGATGGATTTTTTGGCGCGCTCCGCCTCTATGAGAGCGAGAATCTCAGGATCGGGCGCGCCGATGCGTGCGCCGTCGGGGTAAAGGTAAAAGCCGCGCCCGGATTTTTGCCCAAACCAGCCGCACTCGCAGATGCGATCGGCGATTTCAACATAACGCTCCGCCGGGTTGCGCGTGTCCTCTGCGGCTTTGCGATTGTCCCATCCGATGTCCAGACCGGCCAGATCATACATGGCATGAAGGCCCATTGGATAGCCAAACTCGACAATGGCGGCATCAATCTCATAGGGCGTGGCGCCATCCTCCATCATATGGGCGGCACACTCACCATATTTGCCAAGAATGCGGTTGCCAATGAATCCGGGGGAATTGCCGGCGCGCACGGGGATCTTGCCCAAAGTTTTGGCCAAAGCGAAGCCGGTTGCGACCACATCATCGGCGGCGCTCTGCGGTACAACAATTTCCAGCAGCTTCATGATATTTGCCGGGCTGAAAAAATGCAGGCCAAGCACATGTTCACGGCGGTTGGTGGCGCTGGAAATTTCGTCTATGTCGATATAGCTCGTGTTGGAGGCCAGAACCGCGTCGGGCTTGAGCACTTTGTCGAGCTGTTCAAATACACCGCGTTTGACATCGAGCCGCTCAAAAACGGCCTCAATGACCATATCGACCTCTGACAGATCGGCGAATTCCGTTGAGCCGCTATACCGGGCCATGATGCTGGATTTTTGCGCTGCGTTCATGCGACCCTTGGCAATCAGGCGATCATAGACCTGCTCAACATTGGCCCGTCCCCGCGCCAAGCTTTCCTGATCGCGTTCGATCATCGTGACGGGCAGGCCGCTGTTCAGGGCCGCGACGGTGATGCCCGCGCCCATGGTGCCGCCGCCCACCACCCCAAGGCGGTTGAGGGGGCGCGGCTCGGCGCGGCTGGCTTCGGGAACTTTGGCACTGGCGCGTTGGGCAAAAAAGGCGTGGATCATGCCTTTGGATTGCTCTGAGGCGAGGCATTCAAAAAAGCAATCGCGTTCGAACAGGCGTCCCTCTGCGAAAGGTTGGGTGATGCAGGCGCGCAGGCAATCGACAATCTTGAGCGGGGCCATTTGCCCGCGCATGCGGCGGTGCGCCGTCTGCTCGGCATCTCTCAACGCCGCTTCGAAGCCGGCTTTGTCCGCGAGGCCAGAGGTGGCATATTTGGTGCGGCGGGGGCTTCGGAGCTCTGCGGCATAAATCAAAGCGGCTTGGCGCAAATCCCCTTCGGCCAAACGGTCAATCAATCCGGCGCTCAGAGCCTGAGTTGCGCCTATGGGTGTGCCTTTGAACATGATGTCGAGCGCCATGGCGGCGCCGCATAAGCGGGGCAAGCGCTGCGTGCCGCCGGCGCCGGGGATCAGCCCGAGATGAATTTCCGGCAGGCCCACCTGCGCTGATGGCGCGGCGATGCGGTAATGGCTGCCCAGGGCAATCTCAAAACCGCCCCCCAAAGCCGTGCCATGCAGGGCGGCCACCACGGGCTTGCTGCAACTTTCAATGCGATCAATCACATCTGGCAAATGCGGATCCTGCATCGGTTGGCCAAATTCCTTGATATCCGCCCCGGCCGGAAAGCTCCGCCCTGCGCCAATGATCACGATGGCTGTGATGGCCGCATCTGCATCCGCCTGCACCACAGCATCGCGCAAGCCTTGCCGCACGGCCTGGCTCAGCGCGTTGACGGGCGGGTTATTGATCTCAATGACGGCGATAGAACCGGCTGTCGAGCATGTCACAGGTGGGGTCATCGAAGCATCCTTTGCGATTGCAGCGCCGCGCCAGCGTAAAACGCAGGGGTTTGGGAGATCAACATCTCATTATGGCTTTGCCACTGCGCCCAAGGCCATATTGGCCAATTGTTCGGCGATGGCGGTGATATTTTCTGCGTCGCGCGGTTGGTACCAATAGATCGGCGCATGCAGCATCATCAAAAAGCTCCGCACGGCGATGGAGATATTTTGGTCGCGAAAATGCCCACTGGCGATACCCTGGGCCAATGTGCTGCGGAAAAAGCCTTCATATTCCGATTGCAGCGCTGCGATTTCGCGGCGCAAAGCCCGCTCGGCCGGTGTTGCACCGCCGGTCTTTGAGCCGCGCATCTCCTCAACCACAACCCGGTGATAGGCCAGCTCGGATATCATCGCGATGACATGCGCTTTGGCCATTGCGTGAAATTTTTCCGGCGGCGGCAGGGGGGCATCGAACTGCGGACGGACTCGCTCTAAGGTGAGCTGTACGGAATGTTTGCGAATGGCGCAGACCAATTCGCTTTTTGATCCGAAATGATGGTAAATTTTTCCCTTTGTGGCGCCAAGGTCGCGGGCGATGTCATCAATCGAGGTTTGATCCACCCCATGGGTGGCAAAGGCGTGAGCGGCGGCATCTAAGATGCGTCCCTTAACCGATGTGCTGTCGAGCATCATGACGGGCGGCCTTGCGCGGTGTGTTTTGCGGCCTGGGCCAGAGTGGCGATGCTGCGGCTCATCGTATCCATTCCCCTGGGGTTTGAGGCATTGCCCGATTGGGCACGATGCAACACGCCTTCTAAAATGGCTGCCAATCGAAAGAAGGAAAAAACCATATAAAACGCCCAATTCTCAGGCGGGGCGATGCCTCTGAGAGCGCAGTATTGCGCCACATAGTCCGCCTCTTCCGGCAGGCCCTGCGCAGTGCGGTCAATGCCCTTGAGCCCTTTGATCATACCGTCCTGCGGCAGGCGCAGGCCCATACATTGATAGGCGAGGTCCGCAAAGGGATGCCCCAGTGTGGACAATTCCCAATCCAAAACCGCGATCATATCGGGAGTTTTTGCGTCGAACATGACGTTGTCCAAGCGGTAATCCCCATGCACGATGGCGATTTGTCCGTCATCTTGCACCATGTTGCGGTCCAGCCAATCGATGGTCCAATCCATATCGGGGCGTGACTGCGTTTCACAGGCGCGATATTGCCCCGTCCAACGCGAGACTTGCCGCGAAAAATAATTGCCTGGTTTGCCGAAGTCCGCCAGTCCAACCGCCTGTGGATCCACATCATGCAGAGCGGCCAAGGTCCGCACGAGGGCATGGTAGGCGTCTTGGCGGAACTTTGGAGATTGTTCGGGGAGAGCGGGATCCCAAAAAACCCGCCCCTCCAAATGTTCCATCACCAAAAATTGCGCGCCCAGTGGGCTGTCTTCGCCTGACAGGTGCAACATTTGAGGCACGGGCACGGCGCTCTTGGCCAGAGCGGTCATGACGCGAAACTCGCGATCTACCGCATGGGCGGATTTGAGCAAAGTGCCCGGTGGCTTGGCGCGCAGCACAAAATGTCGCCCTGCGGTGTCGGTTATCCGATATGTTGGGTTGGATTGGCCGTCGGAAAATTTCGTGATCTCCGATAATCCGGAAAATCCACCCACATGGTGCTCCAAATATGTGGAGAGCTGTTGAGGATCATAGCTGTGAAGGGCTTGGGTCATATCGGCGAGACCTCTTTGCTCGGGCGTGGCGGTGAGAAGACGGCGACATTGATCCAATCGGCAACGAGGGCAGGCGTCTCGCTGTGTTCAATCTCAATGGTCAGCTCGGTCACCATGCGCAGGTGATGGGCCTGGGTCCTTGTGACCTCTTTGAGTATGAATGCGCCTCGAATTCGGCGGCCGCTGGGCAGCGGCGAGAGGAAGCGCAGGCGATTAAATCCTGCGTTGAGATTCATAATCTGCCCGGGCAGATTGGGCAGCGTCTCTTGTGCCATGCGGCTGGCCATGGAGAGCGTCAGAAACCCATGCGCGACAGTGCCTTCAAAAGGGGTCTCCGCCCGCGCGCGGGCCGGGTCGACATGGATGAACTGGTGATCTTCAGTGATCTTGGCAAAGGCATCAATCCGCGCTTGATCCACCAATATCCAGGAGCTGTGCCCCAAGCGCAGGCCGATCTGCCCGCTTTGAGCGGCAAAGGCGCGGTCCAGATCCGACATCACTTGGCTTCCATTGACAACATACTCGCGAGTATGTTTCATGAAGGGGAGGCCTGTAAAGGGCAAAATATCTTTGGAACATTGAGGGCGCGGATATGGAAATGAACCTTGGACTGTCAGAGCGTGTCGCGAAGCTGCGGGACCGAGTTTCGGAAATTATTCGAAATGATATTATGCCCTTAGAAGCGGAGTACCATGCGGAGGTTTCCAAAGGGGACCGCTGGACATTGACCGATCGTCAGGTGGAAATCATGACCGGGCTGAAAGAGAAGGTGCGCGCGGAAGGTCTGTGGAATTTTTGGCTGACGGGCAGCGACAAAGGCTTTGGCCTGACGACGGTGGAATATGCCTATATGGCCGAAGAGCTGGGCAAATCACCTTTGGCTGCTGAGGTGTTCAACTGTTCTGCGCCCGATACGGGCAATATGGAAGTCTTCGAGCGCTATGGCACCGAAGAGATGAAAACCCGCTGGCTTGCGCCGCTGTTGGCAGGGGAAATCCGATCCGCCTATGTCATGACCGAGCCGGATGTGGCGTCCTCGGATGCGACGAATTTAAGCCTAAGCTGCGTGCGGGACGGCGATGACTATGTGTTGAATGGCGAGAAATGGTGGGCCAGCGGCGCGGGTGATCCACGCTGTGCGGTCTATATTGTCATGGTGAAAACCGGTGCTGAAGATGCGCCCAAGCACAAACGCCATTCAATGATCGTCGTTGATGCGGCGACACCGGGGATTGAAAAACTGCGGCCCATGGAGATTTATGGCCATGATGACGCGCCGCATGGGCATTACCACTTGCGCTTCACCAATGTGCGCGTGGCTGCTGAAAACATGCTGCTGGGCGAAGAGCGCGGCTTTGAGATTGCCCAAGGCCGGCTTGGTCCCGGGCGCATTCATCATTGCATGCGGGCGATTGGCCAAGCGGAGGCGGCGCTGGAGCTTATGTGCAAACGCAGTTTGAGCCGAACAGCTTTTGGCAAGCCCCTGGCGCATT
>JADHLF010000036.1 GCA_016780825.1 Planktomarina sp.
GTCGAGCTTTACGCGCTCTTCGCTGTCCTTGGCCAAAAGTGGGTTATATGTGCCCAGTTTTTCGATAAAGCGACCATCGCGCGGCATGCGCGCATCAGCTGCAACAACACGGTAAAAGGGGCGCTTTTTGGACCCACCACGGGCCAAACGGATTTTCATAGCCATTGTTAATCTCCTTGAAAATGGCAAATAGGCAGCAGATATTGCGGTCTATTCTTGGTAAGTTTTGTGGTTCTGGATGACTTCTTGAACAATAAAGTTCAGAAATTTCTTGGCGAATTCGGGGTCGAGATCGGCGCGTTGCGCCAGATCTTGCAGACGGGCAATTTGCTGGGCCTCACGGGCGGGATCTGAAGGCGGTAGAGCATGTTTCGCTTTAAGCTGTCCTACGGCTTGGGTGTGGGCAAAACGCTCGCCGAGCGTATAAACCAAGATGGCATCCAAGCGATCAATGCTCTCGCGATGTGATTTCAGCAGCTCTGCGGCGCGTGTGGTATCGTCCGTCATAACAGGCCTCCGGGTATCCTAAATGAATGGTTCACTTCTTCTTGCCCAAACCGCTCAGGCCACCGGGCAAGCCGCTGCCAAATCCGCCCATGCCTTTGGGCAGGCTCATGCCTTTGGGCAAACCGCCCATAGCGCCGCTGGCGATTTGCTCTTGTGCTGCGGCCAGTTCGGCCTGACTTGGGGTGCCCTGACCGCCGAGCATGCCCTTCAGAGCGCTCAACCCACCTTTTTTGCCGATTTTCTTCATCATATCTGACATTTGCCGATGCTGTTTGAGCAATTTATTGAGATCACTCACGTCAAGCCCGGCCCCGGCTGCGATCCGCTTTTTTCGGCTGGCTTGAAGCAAAGCGGGATTGGCCCGCTCTTTTTTTGTCATGGAATTGATCAAAGCAATCTGACGCTTTAACAGGCCATCATCAAGGCCGGCTTGATCAATCTTGCCCTTCATTTTTGCCATGCCGGGCATCATGCCCATCAGGCCCTGCATACCGCCCATTTTTTGCATTTGCTCAAGCTGGCTGCGCAGATCGTTCATATTGAACATGCCCTTTTGCAGGCGACGCATCATCCTTTCGGCTTGTTCGGCTTCAAGCGTCTCTTGCGCCTTTTCGACCAAAGCGACGATATCGCCCATGCCCAGAATGCGTCCAGCAACGCGCTCTGGCTCGAAAGTCTCCAAGGCCTCCATTTTTTCGCCAGAGCCCACAAATTTGATGGGCTTGCCGGTGACTGCGCGCATGGAAAGCGCCGCACCACCGCGACCGTCCCCATCCATACGGGTGAGAACCACGCCAGAGATGCCGATCTTGCCATCAAATTCTTCGGCCACTTCCACAGCCACTTGACCGGTCAACCCATCGACAACGAGGAGTGTTTCACGCGGCGAGACCGCATCACGCACATCCTGAACTTCCTGCATCAGGGTTTCGTCGATTTGAAGGCGCCCGGCGGTATCCAGCATATAGACGTCATAGCCGCCCAATGTGGCCTGCTGTTTGGCACGTTTGGCAATCTGGACCGCGCTTTCACCGGCGACGATGGGCAGGGTATCAACCCCCACTTGCGCCCCTAAGATCGCGAGCTGTTCCATCGCGGCGGGGCGGTAGATGTCCAATGAGGCCATCAGAACCTTTTTACCTTCGCGGCCGGCCAAGCGTTTGGCCAGCTTCCCGGTGGTCGTGGTTTTACCCGAGCCTTGTAAACCCACCATCAAAATCGCAGCGGGTGGGTTGTCGATTTTCAAATCGCCCGGTTCGCCTTCACCGCGCAGGGTGTCAATCAGAGCGTCATGGACGATCTTAACCACTTGCTGACCGGGGGTAATTGATTTTGTGACAGCCGAGCCGGTGGCTTTGCTTTGAACTTTCTTGATGAATTCACGCGCAACCGGCAGGCTGACATCTGCCTCTAGAAGCGCAACGCGCACCTCTCGCAGGGCTGTTTTCACATCCTCTTCCGACAGCGCACCTTGCTTGGTGAGCCGATCAAATACACCGCCAAGGCGTTCGGATAGATTTTCAAACATGGGTCTGCCCCTTTCGCTCCGCACACGGCCCCGCAATGCTGCGGGTCGCGTAAATTTCCAAAGTCCCAAACCGAAAAAGCACCCGTGGGCGCAACGCGCTGACGGATGGCGATCCTGGCAAAAGCCTGAGGACCGGAAGACGACGACTTCCGGGATTTATCCGCGTTTAATCCTGTCCTGCCTCCAGAGTCAAGCGCGGCATGTGCCGGGGCTTGCATGGCGACCATGGAGAAAAAAATTGCCAAAGCGGAGGTCTGTCATTACTGACACGGGGCAGATCGCCCTTTTGCGCGGCGGGAGACATGAGGGCAAGGGCGTTATGTTAAATACAGTGACGGCAGAGTTTATAAGCCAATTGCGAGGCCTCCTGCCGGCCGCAGCCTTTCCCGAGCTGAGTGACAAATATCTGACCGAGCCGCGCGGGCATTACCAAGGATCCGCCGGGCTTTTGGTGGCACCGGACAGCACGGCCCAAGTGGCGCAGGTTATTGCGGCGGCGGCGGCGGCGCGCATCGGTGTTGTGCCCTACGGAGGCGGAACCGGTCTTGTGGGGGGGCAAATCCTGCCCGCCTCTGAGACTGGCGCCCCAGCTCCGCTGATCTTGAGCCTTGGGCGGATGCGAAGGATTCGGGCCTGTTACCCTGAGGAGAATGTTATGGTGGCTGAAGCCGGTGTGGTGCTGGCGGAGGTTCAGCAGAGCGCGGCCGATGTGGATCGATTGTTTCCATTATCGCTGGCCTCTGAAGGCACGGCGCAGATTGGCGGATTGCTGGCGACCAATGCCGGCGGGGTCAATGTCCTGCGCTATGGCATGGCCCGCGATCAAGTCCTGGGCATTGAAGCGGTGATGGCCGATGGCCGAATTTTCAACGGTCTGCAACGATTGCGCAAAGACAATACGGGTTATGATCTGCGGCATTTGCTGATTGGATCCGAGGGGACCCTGGGCATCATTACCGCTGCGAGTCTCAAGCTGTTGCCCCGCCCCCAATCTGAAGGCACGGCGCTTTTGACGGTGGACAGTCCGAGCGCGGCGTTGGATCTGTTGGGGCGGGCCAAGGGTCTCTTGGGTGAGAGCATCTCTGCGTTTGAGCTGATATCTGGACAGGGCTTGCGCTTTCTGGCCGAGACTCATCCGCAGATGCGTCAACCATGGTCCACGCCGCCCAATTGGTCGGTTCTGCTGCATATCGGTGTTTCAAATGGCACAGGGGCGGAGCAGGCCATTGAAACCCTCTTTGAGCAGGCGTCGGACGTGATCCGTGATGGAGTGATCGCTCAGTCTGAGCAGCAAGCGCAGGACCTGTGGAGCCTGCGAGAAACCATCCCGCTGGCCAACCGCGCGATTGGTGCGATTTGCTCGTCGGATATTTCTTTGCCACTGTCAGAAATTGCCGGTTTTATCACCAAGATGCCTGCGGCTCTCGCCCGTTTTGCCGACATCCGAGTCAATTGTTTCGGCCATCTTGGAGATGGGAACCTCCATTACAACCTGTTTCCGGCTGAAGGTGTCCCAGCGTCAAACTACCGCGATATGCGGGCGGACTTACAGGCAGAGGTGCATCGCCTGACGCATGAATTGGGGGGATCTGTGTCCGCGGAGCATGGTGTTGGGCGCCTTAAGGTGGCGGATATTGCGCGTTTTGGCGATCCTGTGAAATTGCAGCTCATGCGCCAGATCAAAGATACGTTGGACCCCAAAGGCATTTTGAACCCCGGGGCCGTTCTGCCGCCGAGGGCCGCCTAGCTGCGCGCTTGCGTTTCGATCCAGTTCCAGGAGCTTTGGCACATATCATCCAGACCGAAGTGAGTCTCAAAGCCCAAAACCTCTTTCGCTTTGCGCATATCGGCCAAGCAGGTTGGCACATCACCTGCGCGGCGGGGCGCGATGACATAGGGCAGGTCTCGGCCGACAGCTTTGGCTATAGGCGGCGTTCATTTCCAGAACAGAATAGGCCTGCCCCGTGCCCAGGTTGACCACATGCCCCTCATCGGTTGAGAGCAATTTTTGCACAGATAATACATGGCCGCGCGCGAGATCGCAGACATGAATATAATCGCGCTCGCCCGTACCGTCGCGGGTGTCGTAATCATTGCCAAACACATTGAGATGCGGCAGCACGCCGCTGGCAACCTTTGCGATATAGGGCATGAGGTTGTTGGGAATATCGAACGGGTCTTCGCCGATCAATCCGCTGGGATGGGCGCCGGCTGGGTTGAAATAGCGCAGCACGCCAAAGGCCCAGGGGTCAGCGGCCGCAGCTTGGGTCAAAATTTGTTCGCTGGCGACCTTGGTGAACCCATAGGGGCTCGTGAATTGTAGCGGAGCGGTTTCAGCAATCGGAACCTCCTCTGGCTCGCCATATAAGGTTGCGGAGGAGGAAAACACCAAACGTTTAATGCCTGCGCTCTTCATTTCTTCCAGCAGGCATAAAAGACCGGTGACATTGGTTGAAAAATACGCAAGCGGCTTGGCAACACTCTCCCCCACAGCCTTGAGCGCTGCAAAGTGGATCACGGCGGAGATATCATGTTCGGTGAAAATCTTTGCCAATAGCGCCTTGTCCAGCACCGAGCCTTCGTAGCAAATGACCTGATTTTGTCTGGTTATTTGCCCTAAACGGATCAAAACACTGGGGTGTGAATTTGAGAAATTGTCCAAAATGACAACCTCAAACCCGGCTTCGACAAGGGCAACATAGGTATGCGACCCAATATAGCCCGCGCCGCCTGTGAGTATTATTTTATGTGCCATCCGATCGTCCGACTGTGGTTATTGAACTTGCTCAATGGTCAAGCTGCCAATCTGATCGCTGACCCATTGATGCGATTTCCAAATGGTTTTTCCTGAGATCCAAAACATGTTTTCAATCTGTCGCCCGGCCAGGTTACAGATCTCCAACCGTCTGAAAGTCTTATGTTTATGACCCAAAATGGTGACGGTCTCCGCGCCCTTGTTTTGTAGGCTGCAGGTCAAGGGGAGGGCTTCAAGATGATTTTGCGAGTTGATATAGCGCAGCACCCGTTCATATTGCCCGGACCCTTTAAGAATAGCGCCATGTGCTGCGGTATGTTCCGAGCTCATGAGGTCATCGCCAAAGCCCCGCGATGCTGCCAGCAGGCCATTTTGCAGCAGCAGAACTATCCCGTCATCCGAGATATAGGTTCTGGTTGGGCCGTTTTCTTGGATCATATTCAGCGATGCTTTGGCCTCCAATTTCGGTGCACTGACCAAAATAACCGGGCCTGTTTGGTCTTTGGTGACGCTGGCGCGCGTGAACACTTCTGGTTCGGGCACCGGTTCCGGGGTCTTGGGTTTCAGCCAAGACAAACTTCGATCTAACATTTGCCGGGACAGGGGGGTGGTGCCATCTGGGGATGGGGAGCCACAGCCGGCCAAAAGAGCCAACAGGCCCAGTGCAATGAATTTGTGCATGGCTACCTCCAAAATCGGCCCCATTGGGCCTCAAGCTGTGGCACATGGGTGTCCCGAACCAAGTCATACAGCCGATCCGAAAGGTCCAATTTCGCGCCGCCATCGCGCAGCAGGGGGCGAATGACCACGGACCGTTTGGCACGGCTTGGGCGGCCAATGCCCCAGGAGGTTGGAATTTTCATGACGATCCCCTTGTCAAAGGATCCCTCGCCAAAATCATCAAAGGAGATATTAGTCAGCGTCGCATAGGCGCCGACCTTCCAACCGTTGTTGAACTCCCGGTTTAACCGCAGGCTCACTCCCCAGTCTTTTGCCAGATACCGACCGACGTTCACCTGCGCATGCAACCCGTTGTCGAAAGCATAATAGCCGGAAAAATGTCCGGTAATTGTGTCATAAGACCTTGGGGCGCCCAGGCCTGCTGTGGTCACGGTGAGGGGGGCAAAGCCAAGGCCGTCGAAACTTCTTTGCCGAACGGCGCTGACCTCGAAGCCAAGACCAAATTTGCTGTCAACAGGTTTCCACAACAGCTCGGCAGACAGGCCGCCATACATGCGCTCCAAATAACCGACGCTGAACTGGCCATAGAGATTGGTTCCTGGTCGAAAGCGATAATTGGCCGTGAGATCTCGAAGCACTGGCCCACTGGCACGATCGTAAAATGTGGAATCCGATCGCACATGCGTGATGATCGAGTTGGAATATCTTGGTGTGGACTTGTAGTTGTCCACGATATTTTGGCGCAGCGTGCCTGTGACATAGACCCCGCGTGCGGGCACCCACTCCGCTGTCAGCTTTGCCCCAAATGACAAGGCCACAGGATTGTCTGGATCAAATAGCGATGCGGTGGTGTCTGGCCCAAAGGACCATGAAAATTGAGGGTAAACGCCCTCGGCTGCGGCAGCTTTGTGATCTGTTGCTGCGGCATCTGTCACGACTGTGACAGCGCGCATGTCAGCGGCGCCCGTGGCGGTGGCCTCATGGGCTTCTAATGCATTGCGCGGGAAGATGACTTGAGAGCCGGCAATGCCCTTGACCATCGGGACCACGGCGATGGTGTCAACCGAAGTGGGGAGCAAATTAGACAACAGTCGCGCGACATGGCCAATGGCTTGAGGTTGCGATTGGTAGCGATGGTTTTCGATGGTCGCAATCGCGATCGTATCGGTCAGCGATAGACCAATGAGTTGGATGCCATCCTGCTGAAGTACCGGGGTCAGCGCGGTGATCAGGGCGCTGCGCAAGGATGGGATTTCTAACCAGCCGGCCGGAGCAACCTGGGCCTTGGCACGCGGTAACACCGGCATAGGGGCCGGATCGCGAGTCGCCCCGCCGGGGCTGTGTTTTGGATTGCTTGTCAAACTGGCCAAAATGCCAATTTCGTCGCCATGTTGCGCATAGGCCGTGAGCTGGACTGTGGGTTTGATCTGATAGTCAACCGCAAGATTGACGGGAGAGCGGTAGACAAAGTGGCCGGCAGCAACTTCCTGTGTGTAGGCATCCGAGGAATATTCAGCCTTGAGCGTGACCCGATCAGACATCTGCCAAGACACGCCGGCAAAAAGGGCCGCAGGACCGCGAAACCAACGCGCCGCTTCGATGCGCCCCCCAGTGCCGGTATAGCCCGCGTCGCGGGTGTCAAAGCGGCTGGAAATAGCGCCAAGAGGATTGTCAAAACTATTATGTGAACCCAAGCGGCCCCAACCGATACCTGCGGTGGCAACAACCGGACCTAGGCGCTTGCTCGCTGCGACATACTCGCCGCTATAGACGCCCGTACCGATAAAATCTTGCAAACCTACGGCAAGGGCCGGCCGGCGGTCCGTTTCGTCAAGCAGCCGGTAGCGCAGATCAAAAGATCGGTCAAAAAGTGTTTGACTGGTCGTTTCGATGGAAGAGTAGCGGAAGGCCCCCGTCAGCCGGGGCGCAATTTGAAACGTCAACGTATTGCGCAGGCTCTTGCCTGATTGCGAAATGGAAAAACTTAACTCTGCATCCGGTGCCGACTGCGCGCTGGGCATATCGATAAGACCCGGCAGGCCAAAGGAGTTATATGTGACCCTCGGTTCGGCGAATGAAATATGCCCGATACACAAAACACCACTGAGGACAGCGCAAAATAACTTCATTAAATAAATCCTTAATAATGTCCTAGCGTACCTTAAAAAAGCGAAGCTTGTAAACTGCGGATCTAGAAAAGGGGGGATCCAGAAAATGGATATTTCTTGTTGGGTAATTTACCTATAGGCGCGAAAGAGCTATGGGCGGGGTATGACAGCCTATCACCCTCCAACGGACCCTTTGGATGTGATCCACTTGGATCATGAGCTATTGGTGGTCAACAAGCCTTCGGGTCTTCTGTCTGTGCCGGGGCGTGGACCGCTTTTGGCTGATTGTTTGATCTCCCGCATTCAAGCCGATTATCCCACGGCGCTTTTGGTGCATCGGTTGGATCGAGATACCTCTGGCGTCATGGTTTTTGCGCTGTCACCCCATGCCCAGCGGCATTTGGGGCTGCAATTTGAAAAACGCCAGACGCAAAAGACCTATGTGGCCCGGGTCTGGGGGCATATGGAGGCGCAAAGCGGCACGGTTGATCTGCCAATCATCGTCGATTGGCCGAATCGGCCCCGGCAGATGATTTGCCATGAGACCGGCCGCGCCGCACAGACCGATTGGCAAGTGATCAACCGCGGCCCGCAGGAAACGCGCGTAAAATTGAGCCCAAAAACGGGTCGTTCGCATCAGCTTAGGGTGCATATGTTGGCGCTCGGGCATCCGATATTGGGGGATCCGTTTTATGGCACGCCGGAAAGCCAAGCGGCCCCGCGCCTCATGCTCCATTCCCACCGCCTGCGCCTGCGGCATCCTGATGGTGGAGAAATGATGGATTTTCGCGCAAAAATACCGTTCTAACATCTGCGCCGGGGATTTTGAGCGCGGATGCGCGGTGTGATCAAGATCACAAGTGGCCCACCAAAACCCGCGTCCCTGCGCTTATAGCTCGTCCAGGAAAGCGGGTCTTGATGGGGCTTTAGGCGTAAGAGCTACGCGTCTTCCCAGCAGCTCACAGCTTTGATTTCCATGAACTCATGCAGACCGAAGATACCGCCTTCGCGGCCATTGCCCGATTGCTTATAGCCGCCAAAGGGGCTGCCCATGCCGAAGCCGACAGAATTGGTTTCGACCATGCCTGAGCGCAACTGCCGCGCCACGCGCTGACGTTGTTCTTGATCGCCGCATTGGATGTAATTGGTCAAACCATAGGGGGTGTCATTGGCGATTGCGATGGCCTCCTCTTCGGTATCGAAAGGCATGATGCTCATGACTGGGCCAAAGATTTCCTCGCGGTTGATGCGTGCCGTATTGTCCATATCCGCAAAGATGGTCGGGCGGACATAATAGCCGCGGTTTAATCCTTCAGGGCGACCAAGCCCGCCCGCAATCACTGTGGCGCCATCTTCTTTGATGCCCACTTCGATTAGGTTCTGGATTTTGTCAAATTGCGCCTGACTGACCACGGGACCGATGTGATCGCCTTCTTCAGAGGCGGGGCCGACCTTGATGGCCTTGGCGGCGGCGGCGGCTTGCTCCAGCGCCTGGGCATAGCGAGACCGCTCCACCAACATACGGGTCGGGGCGTTGCACGATTGGCCTGAATTGCGCATGCAGCGGGTGACACCATTGGTCACCGCGTCTTCAGCCGCATTGGCGAAAATGATATTTGCGCCTTTTCCGCCAAGCTCAAGGCTCACACGTTTGAGCGTATCGGCGGCGGCCTTAGAAATGGCGATGCCTGCACGGGATGACCCTGTGAAGCTGACCATATCGACATCGGGATGCACAGACAATTGCGTGCCAACGCCCAGACCATCGCCATTGACGAGGTTGAAAACACCGGCTGGGAAGCCTGCCTCATGGATCATCTCAGCGAACAACAGACCCGAGAGCGGTGCGATTTCCGAAGGTTTCAACACCATGGTGCAGCCAGCGGCCAGCGCGGGCACGGCTTTGAGCACAATTTGATTCATGGGCCAGTTCCAAGGGGTGATCAAGGCGGTCACACCAATGGGTTCCATGACCGTGCGCTCATTGGGCGCTTGGGGGCCAAGCGGACGTTCAAATTCAAAGTCTTTGAAAGCATCAATAAAGCCTTGCAAATGCCATGTCCCAGCACCAACCTGCTGATTGCGAGACAATTTTTTTGGCGCACCCATTTCAAGGCTGATGGCTTCGGCCATATCGGCTTGCCGGGCTTGGTAAACTTCGAGGAGTTTTTCCAAAAGCTGCAAACGTTCCGCTTTGCTGGTTTGGGACCAGCTGGGGAAGGCCGCTTTTGCCGCTGCCACCGCTGCATCTGTATCGGCCTGGCTGCCCAAGGAAATCACCCCAACCACGTCTTCTGTGCTTGGGTCGATGACATCAAAGTCATGTGCTGTTGCTGGGTTAACCCATTGGCCGTTGATATAAAATTGACGCTTTTCGATCATCTTTGCCTCCCGCAGAACCGAATTCGACAGAGAATGTCATTGCCGAATGATTTTCGCAAGCGCTGAAGGCCGGGGCGCGAAAATTTTTTGTTAAGTTTTTGGAGCTGCACCTCTTTGCGACACTTAACCTAAAGTAAATCTTTCCGTCACCCGCGAAATGGCGCCGTGCTGGGTGTATATTATTGTTGACTAACAATTTTTCGTGATAATATGATGTTATATATTTTATAGATTAGTAGATATTTTGTGAATGAATTTTGAACTCGCACAACTTGCATTAATTTTTGCGCCTGGCCTGATTTGGGCCAATATTGATGAAAAATATGGAGGGGGGAAGCCTCCCAACACCGTTAAATTTTTTGTCCGGTCGTTTTTATTTGGTCTGACGACATATGTGGTTCTCTACTTAATATACTACCTGCTTAGCCTCGATACAAACAGTCTTCGATTTGAATTCAATTCGTCAGAAGGCCAGTCAGCACTCACTGACTTATATTTGAAGCCTGCTGACATTTTTTGGTCAATCCCATTGTCTCTGTGTCTCTCTATTGTTTGGCTATACATCGTGAGCTTTAAATTTTTGACAAAAAACCTTTTATTTTTTGGAGCGACAAGGCGCATTAACGATGAAGATCTTTGGAGCACCGTTCTTGATGAGGACTCCATTGGTGGACAGCCTGTACATCTTCGTGACTTCGACAAAGGTCTAATTTTTTCGGGATGGGTTGAAAGCTTTTCACAAAATGAGAGCAGTCGAGAACTGGTTTTGACGGATACGGAAGTCCGTACTGAATGCGGTGAAATACTATTTGAAGCTTCCCGCCTTTATGTTTCTTGCGAAAAAAATTCGTTTCTATTGGAATTCCCAAAAATTACTGAGGAAAAGGGAGAAAATGATGGGAAATGATTCACAAAGCAAACCAACAAAAATTTACGAGGGTAGTGTTCTTGTTGAAAAAGGCGCTATTAAAACTAAGCAAAGCATCCAACCCGATACGCCACGAAAACCACCAGTACCTAAACCAACAAAACCAAAAAAGTGACCTTCGAGGGATCTATAGTTTGTTGTGTGAACAGTAGCAAAAAGCCCCACCAAAGGCGGGGCTTTTTAAGATGTTTGGTCTTGGCGGTTTAGTCTTCGCTGGCCTCATCGGCTGCGATTTCTTCGCCGGTTTCTTGGTTGACCATTTTCATGGCCAAACGCACCTTGCCGCGATCATCAAAGCCCAGCAGTTTGACCCAAACCTCTTGACCTTCTTTGAGAACATCGGAGGGGTGGTTCAAGCGGCGGTTTTCGATTTGGCTGACATGCACCAGACCATCGCGCTTGCCGAAGAAGTTTACAAATGCGCCGAAGTCGACAACTTTGACAACCTTGCCTTTGTAGATCGCATTTTCTTCAGGCTCTGCCACAATCGCGTGGATCATGTCATAGGCTGTTTTAATGCTATCGCCATTCGGGCTCGCGATTTTGATCACGCCTTCGTCGTTGATATCAACTTTCGCGCCGGAGACTTCAACGATCTCGCGGATCACTTTGCCGCCAGAGCCGATGACTTCACGGATCTTATCGGTTGGGATTTGCATGGTTTCAATCCGTGGAGCGTGAATAGAGAATTCCTGTGCGCCAGAGATGGATTTGCCCATTTCACCCAAGATATGCAAACGGCCTGCTTTGGCTTGCGCCAGGGCTTTTTTCATAATGTCCTGCGTGATGCCGGCCACTTTGATGTCCATTTGCAATGAGGTGATCCCGGATTCTGTGCCGGCCACTTTGAAGTCCATGTCGCCCAGGTGATCTTCGTCGCCCAAGATATCGGTCAGAACGGCATATTCGCCATCCTCTTCCAAGATCAGACCCATGGCGACACCCGCAACGGGGGCTTTCAAAGGCACACCGGCATCCATCATGGACAGCGAGCCACCACAGACGGTCGCCATAGAGGACGAGCCATTGGATTCGGTGATCTCAGAGACCAGACGGATCGTGTAAGGGAAGTCGGTTGCCGTAGGCAAAACCGCCTGAAGGGCACGCCATGCCAATTTACCATGCCCAATTTCGCGGCGACCTGGAGGGCCGAAGCGGCCGACTTCGCCGACCGAATAGGGCGGGAAGTTATAGTGCAACAGGAAGTTGGACTTATAGGTGCCGTGCAAGGCGTCGATCATCTGCTCATCATCGCCGGTGCCCAAAGTGGTCACAACCAGACCCTGCGTTTCACCACGGGTGAACAGCGCGGAGCCATGTGTGCGTGGTAACAGACCTGTTTCGCAATTGATTGCGCGGACTGTATCCAAGGCGCGGCCATCAATGCGTTTTCCGTTCTTGACCACATCGCCGCGCAGAACTTTGGATTCCAGCTTTTTCAAAGCGGACCCGAGGTCTTCATCGGCCAATTGCTCATCGCTGAGATTGGCTTTGATCGCTTCTTTCGCTGCGGCCACCGCAGAGGTGCGTTCTTGCTTGTCGGTGATTGCGTAAGCGGCGCGCATGGCCTCTTCACCAGCGGCAGAGACGGCAGCGAAGAGGTCGCTGTAATCTGGCGCTTGGAAGTCAAAAGGCTCTTTCGCGCAGTCTTCCGCAAGATCCACAATCAGATCAATCACTGGCTGGATTTGCTCATGTGCAAAAGCAATCGCGCCGAGCATCTCATCTTCCGACAGCTCATAGGCTTCGGATTCAACCATCATCACCGCATCTTTGGTGCCGGCCACGACCAGATCCAAGCGCTGCTCAGGATTTTGGCGTAGATTGTGCATATCATCAATCGTTGGATTGAGCACATATTCACCATCGACAAAGCCCACACGCGCACCGGCGATCGGGCCCATGAATGGCGCGCCTGAGATGGTCAGAGCCGCCGAGGCCGCGATCATCGCAACCATATCGGGGTCATTGACCAAATCATGAGACAAAACGGTACAGATCACCAAGACTTCGTTTTTGAAGCCCGGCACAAACAAAGGCCGGATGGGGCGATCGATCAAGCGTGATGTCAGCGTCTCTTTTTCGGTTGGACGTGCTTCACGTTTGAAAAAGCCGCCTGGAATTTTACCGGCGGCGTAATATTTCTCGTTGTAATGTACCGTCAGGGGGAAAAAGTCCTGACCAGGTTTTTGGCTTTTGGCGAATGTTACGTTCGCCATAACTGAGGTTTCACCCAGAGTCGCAATTACGGTGCCGTCTGCTTGACGGGCAACCTTACCTGTTTCCAAAGTAAGGGTTTCTTCGCCCCACTGAATGGATTTTTTAGTTTCTGTAAACATCTATGTTTTCCTAAACGGCCCATTGGCCTATCACATGGCGGCCCCATTGCCGCCGACCCCGATATCTTGTTTTCGAGCGCTGGAGTCCGTGCGCTGCGTTTCAGATAGCGCGCGTCTATAGCAATAATTGCTGCGGGGGAAGGGGGGGCGTGATTTTGCGGCCAGTGATGCCGTTTAGCGGCGCGCGCCTTGGGCCTCTGGCCCTTCAAAGATCTCGACCAGGCATGCCCCGACAATGAGGCAAGCCCCGATCCATTCCACCAGTCCCATGACCTCTTCTGGCAGCATCCAGCTGGCGGTGAGGGTGGCGACAATGACTTCGGTCATCATCAAAAGGGCAACTCGGCCGGGAAAGAGAAATTTTTGCGCCCAGAAGATAATCAATATCGATGGCAAAATGATCCCAATGGAAATCACAGTTGAGGCGGGCGCGACCTGTTGCAAAAGCGCCATGCTTGGGCCCGAGCCATGGCCCCAGAGCGCCCCGAACAGAAGTGCAAATACAGAGGCGAGGCAGAACTGAAACAGCAGCAACGTCGGCATCGGAACCTCACCATAGCGTTTGATCATCGCCCCGCCCACGGCCCAGGTGATGCCCGACAGGAACCCCAAAGCATCACCGATGTTGAGCGGCACCTGCCCGCCGCCTTGCGACACCAAAAGCCCAAGGCCGAGCAGGCCGATGGCAATGGCGATCCAGCGGCCGCGGGTGACCTCCTCCTTCAACCAATAGCTGCCAATCAGCGTTGACCAAATTGGCGCGAGGTAAAACAGTAACGTCACCCGCACCACCGAAGAGAGCACCAGACCAATGGTGAACAGCGCCACGGTCAACCCCATGAACACGCCGATCAAAGCCCCGCGGCCGAGATGCGGCATCTGGCTGCGGAACTGCCACAGAAACAGGACGAGGGCGACACCAGCGGCTGGAATATTGATCAATGCAACGGCCCAGTCTTCACGCACCCCCAGCCCAGCAAGATAGCGCAGCGGAATCCAATACAGACCCCAAATTGCCGCCGCGATCAAAACAGCGAGGGAGGCAAACCGGTGTGAGGGGTTGGCAAATTGCATAGATGATCAGTCCAGCAGATCGGGCCAATTGTCCAGCCCTGAAAGATCTCTGCCTGAAAACGCAAAAACCGCACCCCGAGGGATGCGGTTTTTAAATCGATGATTGGACCGAGGCTTAGCGGCGCAGGCCCAAACGTTTGATCAAATCTTGGTAACGGGCTTCGTCTTTGCTGCGGGCATAGTCCAGAAGCTTACGACGTGTGGCCACCATTTTCAGCAAACCGCGGCGACCGTGGTTGTCTTTTTTATGGGTTTTGAAGTGCTCAGTCAAAGTCGCAATGCGCGAGGACAAGATTGCAACCTGAACTTCAGGTGAGCCTGTGTCGCCCTCTTTGATCGCGAATTCTTTCATGAGCCGTGCTTTTTCTTCAGCAGTAATCGACATCGGGGTCTCCTTTAAAGGTTAAGGGTTATGGCGCAGGCCGGGATGTCGTCCAGCAAGGCCCGTGGAGGCACCGCTCAAAGGCCCTAAGGAATCTGAGCGATGGCTGCGTATAGGGAAGTTTTTGGCGAAAGGGAAGGGGATTTTCTAAGGCGCAAAGAAGGGCTCAAAGGCCGCAAGAACCGCACTCGGATTCTCCTCCATGACAAAATGCCCGGCCTCACAGACGCTGGCCGTCACCTCAGGGGCCCAGCCGCGCCAAATCTCCGCGGCATTGCCACTTTTCGCAGGAAACCCATGGGCGCCATAGAGCAAGCGAAGCGGTGCAGTGATCTGTTTTCTGGTGGCCTTATCGGCCTCATCCAATGCGCGGTCAAAGCTGGCTCCGGCGCGATAATCTGCGCACATGGCATGCACCCGCGCGGGATCAAGGGCCTGCGCGCGGTAACTGTCCAAAGCGGCGGGGGAAAAGGCCTCAAGGCTTTTGGCCAGCGTCCACTGCGCCAAGGTCCACTCCACATAGGCCACAGGATCCGCGCCGATCATCCGCTCCGGCAGGGGGGCGGGTTGGGCCAGAAAGGTCCAATGATAGGCGGCCATCGCCAGATCGGCTGTCCAGCTGGCCCAGAAATCGGCGGTCGGCACAATTTCGATGATGCCAAGCTTGCCCAGCCGTTCGGGATGGTCCAGCGCAAACCGATAGGCGACCCGCGCGCCGCGGTCATGGCCCAGGACATCTGCGCAAGAAATGTCCAGCGCGGTGAGAAGATCGGCCATATCCTGCGCCATTGTCCGCTTGGAATAGGTTGTATTGCCGGGATCATTTGCAGGCGCGCTGCTGTCACCATAGCCGCGCAAATCGGGAATGATCACATCATGCCGCCGCGCCAATTGCGGCGCCACGCTTTCCCAGCACATATGATTTTGCGGAAACCCGTGGATCAAGAGCAGGGGCCTGCCCTGCCCAGCGCGATGCACCGCGAGATCCACGCCGTTGCAGCGCATGGTCGTCTTTGTGAAACCTTCAATCATGTCCAAACCTCGGGCTGTTGCGTATAGGCGATATAGAGCGGATGTTTGGGATGCCCGGCCTTTGACAGGCCCAAATGCAGCACCGAGCGGCCCGACGCGCGCAACAGCGCCTCAACCTGCGGGCCGCGGTTCAAATGCGCCCCATGGGTGCCCCAAGCGGCAATCACCTGATCGCCCCAGGCGCAGGCCTCAAGAATCGCCGCGTCATTATCGGGGCCGATGGGATCAAGAGCGGCGCGCATCTTTCGCGGGTCAGTGTCGCGCCAGGCAAAGATATTGGTCACGCGAAACCCGCCAAACCCCAAGGCCCGCGCCCGCCGCTCGCAGCGCTCGACGGTGGGATCGTTTTGCACCTCGGTGGCGGTGGAGGGGTTGAGCATCACAAAGCTCAACCGCCGCCCCTGCGGCTCCCAAACGCGGGTCAGTGCATAGCGATACCGCTCGCAGTCGGAATAGACCGCGACGCTGGGCGCATCGTCCTTGATATGGGAGCGGGTGATCATAGCCTATGCTGGGCGATTGTGTGGCGAAGTTCAAGAGCGCCTGTCCCGTCCGGCCCGCGGGCAAGCCTCTGATATATTGCCATTTGTCAAAATATTTTGCAGGCTTGCCCCGGCCAGCCGATTTGGGTGGCGATATTTGATGACAAAGTGATTTGAACCGATGAGCGACCCCAAACCCGACCGCATTTTGGCCGAAGAAAGCGACAATCCTTGGGTGAAGCTGATTCTATGGGCGCATGAGGACCCAATTCGCTCAGCCTATCGCTGGAATGGGTTTATGAAGTATTTGGTTGAGGAAAGATTGTTGTTCTTGGAATCCTTGAACGTCACCGAAGAACGGCGCTTAGGACTTATGAAAGATTGGGGCATTGACAGTGCTGAACTTAGGCGCGCGTCGCCATTGTCTGTCGATGAACTTGAACATGCTAAAAATTTGTTTCCAATTGATACTAATTTTAGTCAACTCCTGCCAAATATAACGATCGACAACCTTATTCTCAGAAAGGAGTTAAGTTTCGCAGGCGCAATTTTTGCACACACGGTCAGCTTTAAGAATTGTTGTTTTGAGCGCCTCGTTAATTTTTATGGCGCAAGTTTCAATTTTGGGGCCACATTTTCGAATTCCTTATTTTCCAAAGAAGTTATTTTCGGAGACGCTCAGTTCCGCGTTGCTGCTCTCTTCGATAGAGTCACGTTTTGTCGAGAGGTTATTTTTTATAGCCAGCAGACTGACAACAATTTTGCAGCGATTTTTAGAGAAGCAATATTTAAAGCAATGACCCCTGGGTTCCACGGTCGAAATTTTCATCCAGCCTGCGATTTTCATGGCATCACCTGGCCAAAAATTCCAAAACGAAATGGCGACAAGAAAACCGAAGACACCATCGAAGACGCTTTGCTTAACTAAATCACCTCCTACGAATACATCCGCACCCAAGCCGAACATATCGGGCAGCTGGAGCTGCGTAAGGAGATGATCCGGCGGGAGCTGGCCTGTCGGGCGGAGCTGGCAGAGCCATCATTTGAACGGTATCTGCGCAAAGCCTATGGGTGGATTTGTGATCATGGCACCTCAATTGGCCGGCCGGCTTTGGCGCTGCTTTGTATCTGGGGGTTCACCTTTTTGGCCTGGCGAGGATGGGCCGCGCAGGAGGCGGCGGTCACGACCTGGGATGTGTTTTACCACACCGGCGGGCGGATGTTGCCGTTTGTTGGCGGCCATGCCTATGTTGAGGAGCACACCCTCAAAGCCCTACGCGCCGCGCCGCAGGCGCTGCATTTTCTCAGCGCCATGGCCGCGATCCTCAGCCCGTTCCTTTTGTTTCTCATGGCCCTGGCGCTCAGGCTCAAATTCCGCATGTCGGTCTGACGCTATTCGGCGGCGATTTGATCCTTGGCATTTTCCACCCTCACCGCGGAGAATTTGAATTCGGGGATTTTGCCAAAGGGGTCCACTGCGGAATTGGTCAGAAGATTGGCCGCCGCCTCGACAAAGGCGAAGGGCAAAAAGACCATATCCGGCGCCACGGCGCGATCCTCGCGGGCCATGATCTCGATGCTGCCGCGTTTGGTGGTCAAGCGGACCAAGCCGCCCGGCGCCACGCCCAGCCTGCGCAGGGTGGAGGGATGCAGCGAGCAATTGGCCTCTGGCTCCACCGAATCCAGCACCTTTGAGCGCCGGGTCATGGAGCCCGTATGCCAATGTTCGAGCTGTCGGCCCGTGGTCAGGATCATCGGATAATCCGCATCTGGCACATCATCAGGGGCAATCAAATCTGCCGGGGTAAAGCGCGCGCGCCCATCCAGCCGCGGGAAGCCATCACCAAAGACGATGGGCTGGCCCGGATCTGTGGGCGAGAGCGATGGGTAGGTCACCGCATTCTCGTTTTCGAGACGCTCCCAGCTGATATTGTCAAAGGATTTCATGGTCAGCTTCATCTCAGCGAAAACCTCACTGGGATGGGTATAGCTCCAGCCCAGCCCAAGCCGTTTGGCCAATTCCACTTCGATCCACCAATCCGCGCGCGCCTCGCCGGGCGGGGGGACCGCTGGCCGGCCCATCTGCACTTGCCGGTTGGTGTTGGTGACGGTGCCGCTCTTTTCGGCAAAGGCCGCGGCGGGCAGGATGACATCGGCATAATTGGCGGTTTCAGTGATGAAAATATCTTGCACCACCAGATGCTCCAGCTTGGCCAAAGCGTCCCGCGCATGGGCCACGTCAGGATCGGACATGGCTGGATTTTCGCCCAGTACATACATGCCGCGAATATCGCCCGTGTGCACAGCATCCATGATTTCCGTGACGGTGAGACCCTTGGTGGGATCCAGTGGCTCATTCACGCCGCCGTCGCGGGCCCAGACTTCGGCGAATTTGGAGCGGACCTCATCGCTGACCACGGTTTGCATGTCGGGTAGGAACATTGGGATGAGCCCGGCGTCAGAGGCACCCTGCACATTGTTTTGCCCGCGCAGGGGATGCAGCCCCGTGCCTGGCCGGCCCACATGCCCGGTCATGAGCGCCAGGCTAATCAGGCAGCGCGAATTGTCAGTGCCGTGGATATGCTGCGACACACCCATGCCCCAGAAGATCATCCCGGCCTTGCCGCGGGCGAATACCCGCGCGACATCGCGCAGGGTTTCCGCGTCAATGCCGCAGATATCCGCCATTTTCTCAGGGCTGAAGCCCTTGAGATGGGCGCGCTCTGCCTCCCAATTTTCCGTAAAGGCATCGATGTATTGCTGGTCATAGAGGCCTTCCTCCACGATGACATGCATGATGGCATTGAGCATGCTGACATCCGCCCCGGGTCGAAATTGCAGCATATGGCTGGCAAAGCGTTTGAGGGCCTGTCCGCGCGGATCCATGACAATCAGCTTCCCGCCGCGTTTGGTGAATTGCTTAAAATAGGTCGCCGCAACGGGATGGTTTTCGATTGGATTTGCGCCGATGACAATCGCCACATCTGCGTTTTCAATCTCGTTAAAGGTTGCGGTGACCGCGCCAGAGCCGACGTTTTCCATCAAGGCCGCAACGCTGGAGGCGTGGCAAAGGCGGGTGCAATGGTCGACGTTGTTATGCCCGAAGCCCTGGCGGATGAGTTTTTGGAACAAATAGGCTTCTTCATTGGTGCATTTCGCCGAGCCAAAGCCCGCGACAGAGCTGCCTCCGTGGGCTTGCTTGAGCTTGGCCAAGCCGCCCGCCGCGAAGTCCAAAGCCTCTTCCCAGCTGGCTTCGCGGAACACATCGCCCCAATTGCCCGGATCAACGTTGAGGCCCTTGGCTGGTGCATCCTCTCTGCGGATGAGCGGTTTGGTCAGGCGGTGGTCGTGGTGGATATAGTCAAATCCAAAACGGCCTTTGACGCACAGACGCCCCTCATTGGCGGGGCCATTGATCCCTTCAACATATTTGACGCGATCGCCTTTGATTTTGAGGCTGACTTGACAGCCCACACCGCAGAAGGGGCAGATGCTTTCGACCTCATGATCAAAGTCTTTGCTGTCGCCGATCTGGTTTTCATCGGTGACGGTGGCCGGCAAGAGTGCACCTGTGGGGCAGGCTTGCACGCATTCACCGCAGGCCACACAGCTGCTTTCACCCATTGGATCTGCCATATCAAAGGTCGGATAGGCATCATGACCTCGGCCAGACATACCGATAACGTCATTGACCTGTACCTCGCGGCAGGCGCGCACGCAGAGGCCGCATTGAATACAGGCATCGAGATTGACTGACATCGCGACATGGCTGTCGTCCAGCAGGGGGATGCGCCCCTCTTCGAGTTTTGGAAAGCGACTCTCAAGGACGCCTTGACCCGCTGCCATCTCCCATAGGTGGCTGGATTTGTCATGCGCCACCTCCGGTTCTGGCTGATTTGCAACCAGCATTTCCATAACCATCCGCCGCGCCTGTTTGGCGCGGTCCGAACGGGTATGCACGACCATGCCTTCGGCGACAGGACGGATGCAGGAGGCCACCAGCGTCCGCTCGCCTTCCACCTCTACCATACAGGCGCGGCAATTGCCGTCGGATCGGTATCCCGGCGCGTCGCGGTGACACAGATGGGGAATGATAAAACCCTGGCCTTTGGTGACGTCCCAAATCGTTTGTCCGGCAGGGGCTGAAACCTCTGCGCCATCAAGGGTGAATGTGACTGTCTCTGACATCGAACGTCTCCTGCGAATCTTTCTCTTGTTAGACCAGTTTTTTGCTCAAAACAGGTGCCATACGCGACAGGCGTAGCCAAATTTGCGCCAAGGCAGGTTTCCGATGCCTGTCATTTTAAGCCGATTGGCAAAACCGATAAAGCGGGCTAACTCAGAGCCATGAGTCAAAGTGAAATAATATTGATCCGTCACGGACAAGCCAATACCGGCGCCAAAGATGAGGAAAGCTATGACAAGCTTTCCGCCACGGGTCATCAACAGTCTGCTTGGCTGGGCGACTATCTGCGCGTGCAGGACACCGCATTTGATCGGGTGATTTGTGGCGATCTTCGGCGGCATCAGGAGACCGCAGCGGGGTTAGGTCTATCGCAGAGCATCGAGATTGACCCCCGAGTGAACGAGCTGCGCTATTTTGATTTGGCCCGAGAATATCAGGCGCAAACCCGAAAGCCTTTACCCAGCTCAGCGGAAGAATTTGCCCAGCATGTGCCACAGCTTTTCACCGCTTGGCATGCGGGCCGGTTGGATGGTGCCCATGAAAGCTACCGCAGCTTTGCAGATCGATTTGGTCAAGTGATGTCGGAACTCGCCGCCTTTGGCGGCCGCAGTTTGGTGATCACCTCTGGCGGCGTGATTGGCATGGCGATAGCCCGGCATTTATCCCTTGGACCTGAGGGATTTGCCCAGGTGATGCTGCCTATTCATAATTCTTCGATACATCGATTTTCAATTGCACAAGGCGCCACGCAAATGGCAAGCTATAACGGCACGCCACATTTGGATGCTGCCGACCGCCGCCATGCTCGGACCGTGATTTAATAAACGAATTAGGACAGACTATGCTAAAACTTTTCGCTACCAAAGGCACCATTTCCGTCGCTGTTGCACTTGTGTTGGAGGAGGTGGGGGCCGAATATGAGCTGTGTTTGATTGATTTTGCGGCCAATGAGCAGCGCAGCGCCGCCTATTTGGAGACCAACCCGAAGGGTCGCGTTCCGGCTTTGGTC
Source organism: Planktomarina sp. (assembly GCA_016780825.1). Lineage (GTDB taxonomy): Bacteria > Pseudomonadota > Alphaproteobacteria > Rhodobacterales > Rhodobacteraceae > Planktomarina. The sequence goes on from JADHLF010000036.1 coordinate 21,394, forward strand.
ACTGAGGAGGGCATAGTGACCGAGACAGCGGCGATCTTGGAATATATCGCCCCGCATATGTTGCCAAAGGGAGCTTTTGCTTGCGCCAAGCATCGGGAGATATCCTATTATCTCGCCGCCACCATGCATATTAATCATGCGCATATATTGCGTGGCTATCGCTGGGCGGATCTTGAAACCTCCTTCGAGGATATGAGAGCGAAAGTCCCGCAAACCATGGCGGAAAGCTGTGCCTATGTGGAAGATGTCATCGTCGGCCCGTATATATTCGGGGCTGAGTTCACCCCCGCAGACGCCCATCTATTTGCCATTACGCAATGGCTGGCTGGTGATGGAGTGGAGATCCAAAATTACCCCAAGTTGGCACAGCTGCAACGCGTCATCGCCGCGCGCCCCTCGGTTGCGACGCTCGCTGAGAAAGGTCTGTTATGACCCAGATTTGGATTCGTGCCGAAGAGCGCCCGAATGAGCAGCGCGTCGGCGTGACCCCGAGCGGTGTGGCCGAGCTTCTCCGCGCCGGGTTTCAAGTAACTTTGGAAGAGGATCCCACCCGTGCTATTTCCCTGGCGGATTACAAAGGGTGCAGCTTGGCCGCGACGGGATCTTGGCGCAATGCCCCTCAAGACGCAATTATCTTGGGATTGAAAGAGCTGCCAGACGACGACAGCCCGCTCGTGCATCGCCATATCATGTTTGGACATGCCTATAAGGGTCAGCCGGACGGCGCGCGCTTGCTGGCGCGGTTCAAGCGTGGGGGCGGGCGGCTTTATGATCTGGAGTATCTCACCGATGATACCGGGCGCCGGGTGGCTGCCTTTGGCTATTGGGCTGGATATGCCGGGGCGGCGGTTGCGCTCAAATGCTGGGCGGCGGCGCGCAGCGGTGGGCTTTGCGCCCCTTTGCAGACCTTTCCTTCCGCAGCGGCCTTACAACATCATATTGCTACAGATCTTGGCAGGGACGCCTGTCCAAAGGTCATCATCATCGGTGCGCTGGGTCGCGTGGGCAGCGGCGCGGGTGATTTTTGCCGCGCCATGGGCGCTGAAGTGACCGGCTGGGATATGGAGCAAACCGCGCAGGGTGGACCATTTCCCGAAATTTTGACCCATGACATTTTTCTCAATTGCATTCTGGCCAGCCCGTCAACTCCGGTTTTCGTGCCGGCCTCTGCCACAAGCGCACCGCACGCGCTTCGGGTTATTGGCGATATTGCATGCGATCCGGGCAATGCCTTTTCTCCCATCAAAGTTTACGATCGCACCACGAGCTGGGCGCAGCCCGCTCTGCGTGTTCATGACCATCCGATTTTGGACGTCACGGCGATTGATAACTTGCCCTCACTCTTGCCGCGTGAAAGTTCTGAAGACTTTGCAGCACAGCTTTTGCCAAGCCTATTGGGGTTGCACGATATGGCGCAGGGCGTGTGGGGTAAGGCGGGGGCGCATTTTGATAACCATCTGTCGATGTTGGGCAAAGACCCGGTGTCTTGAACTCCTCAGCTCTTGCCAAAAATCTTGAAATATAGCCGTTCAGGCAAAAAACGACTGCCTCGAAATACCCAGGAAAACAGGCGCGGAAAGCTGTATTGAAAGCGGGTGGTTCCCATGTGGCGCAGCATGTGATCTGCGGCTTTTTCTGGTGACATGATGAAGGGCATCGCAAAGCTATTCTTATCGGTCAGGCGGGTTTTGATAAAGCCGGGATTGGCCAGCTGCACCTTGATCTCTGTGTGGTGCAGGTCAGCGCGCAGGCTTTCTGCCAAGGCCATAAGTCCCGCTTTTGAGGGGCCGTAGCCAATGGCACCGGGCAGACCTCGAAACCCAGAAAGGGAGCCGGTCAGCACAATATGCCCGGCATCACGCGCCAGAAAAGACTCCATCACTTGATCCAGAACTCGGAACGCGCCGGTGAAATTGATGTCGGCCATGGCCAGCGCTTGCGTGCCATTCCAGTTTTGCGCCGGCATGGGCCAATAGACCCCAGCCAGAAACACCACCCCATCCACATGACCCAACCGCGCCCCGGCCGCTGCAACAGATGCGCTATCGGCCAGGTCCAAAGGCAGAACCTCCGCCGGGCCGGGTAGGGCATCGGCCAAAGCCTGCAAACGGGTCTCCGAGCGCGCCGACAGAATGAGCTCTGCGCCTGCGGCACTCATCTGATGCGCGAGCGCCCGGCCCAGCCCTTCACTGGCTCCGACGAGCCAGTAGCGTTTTGCGGTATAGTCCATCGTGGATCACACCGCAGGCACAGGCCGCATTGTGGCCACCAACTCTGCCACTTTAAACCCAAATTTTCGAAATTGGCTACGGTTCATGATCGCACCATTGTCCATAAGATACATCCAATCAGTGACCTTGAGCGCATGGCCACCGGCCTCTTTGGTGAGTTTAATTTCATAGGCAAGCATCACCGTTGCGCCCGATTGCTGCCCGTAGCCCGTGCCGATTAAATCTGGAGCAGTGGCCTGAATATGGCCATTGTCACTGAGTTTCAAAGTCCATTCGCGGTGCTGGATCGTGCCGCTGTCGTAGCGAAATTCTTCTGTCATACGGCCTTCATTGCCCCGCCATTCTGCATGCATCTGCGCAACAAAGCGGGTGCTTACGCGGCCAAAGGGACCATAGATCACCCCTTCGCAGAGCATGGGCCCCTTGAGAACCTCTCTGACGTCAAACACCGGCGTGCTGGCGACATAGTGCTGCGGGCGCTGGGCTGTGAAGCCGGTGGCATAGCGCAGGCCAAGCGCCAGAGCGAGTGCGGCCAAGATGATGAAAGTCATGGTCATATCTGTTCATCCTGCAAAGGGGTTTTGATCAGCAATCCAATCGCAACCAGTTTTAGTAAAAGCGGGCAAACCGCGTAGAGCAAAGTCAGGGTCCAAAGGGCTTGCGCGGTTTGTTCCTGGGCCGTGGCGTCAAATCCTGATCCGTCTAGGATTGGAAAGACAGCTATGGCGGCCGCGGCCAGGGTCAACTTGCTCATCAAAGACCACAGCCCGAAACCTTGCCCCCCGCGAGGGGCGATGATTGATAATCGTTGTGCGAAAGCCGCCGGTAAAAGTGTCAAATCCGCACCGATGCTGGCGCCTGAAGCGATGCAGACCAAAGCAAAATAGGCCACATCCCCGCTGCGCAAAAATGCCGCTAGGGCGAAGATCACGATGGCCAGGCCCATAGCGCATAACAAGCTTTGGCGCGTGCCAAAGCGCTGGGCGGCTTTGGCCCAAACCGGGGCAGAGACAGCGGCTGAGAGGAAGAAGACCAGCAGCAACCCACCCGCCCAAGCGCCGGCTTGCAGCCGATGGGTGACAAAAAATAAAAACAGCGTTGAGGTAACCGCCACGGGCATTGCATTGACGAAGGCGAGGATCAGCAACCGACGTGCCAGGTGATCTTTCCAGATGAATGCGAAGTTGGAAGCTGCACGGGGTGCCGCCCCGCCCCAGTGATGTCTCATCATCCAGGAGGCCAGAAGTCCGCATCCAGCAAATCCAAGGGTAAAGCCCACCATGGGAGAGGTGCTCCAGATCATCAAAAGGGTGGGCGCGACAGCCGCCAAGCAAATCCCAATGAGCCCGCCAGTTTCGCGCCAAGCGGCCAGTTGCATATGCCCGCCAGGCAGATGAGAGGCCGTCGAAATCCCCTGGGCATAAAAATTAATTGTCAGAAAGCTAAAGGCGCTGAACAGCCCTGTCATGGAAAGGGCGAACCAAAGCAAGGGCGCGGTGCGCGGCGGGACGGCAAACAGCAAGATCAACGATCCGATTAAGATGAAAACGGCAAAACCGATCCAAAACCCGCGGTCGCGGCCCAACCGTTCAGAGATCCACCCAAATAGGGGATCTTGCACCGCATCGAGCAGGCGCAACCAAAACAGCACCGCCGCAATGGCCGTCAATCCTGTACGATAGTTTTGCGCATAAAAAGTCGGTGCGAAGATATAGATGGGAATGCCAGTGGCGGCCAAAAAACCTGCAAAAACCGCAAAGGCCGGCAGGGCCGGGTGGCACGCGCTGGAGGTCATCGGCTTATGTCGCTTTGGGGGGCCTCTGGGCAGGGGCGAAACCGCGCCCTAAGCAACCATAGCTTTACCGCCTGCCAATGGATCAATGCCAACACTCGGCGAGACCCTAGGGGGCGCCGCAGAAACCCACCCAGAATCGAGGCATTGGACAGGGGCTGGCGTGGTCCGACCAGCGTCGCAATCAGACCACCGCCCGCCCGCAGATATTCAATTGAAATTCCGATGCGCTCCGCGCCAATGGCAAATTGGAACCTATAGTCACCTTCGACGGGCTGAAACGGGGAGACATGAAAGATTTTTTGAGCGCCCAATCTGTCTTTGGCCGCGATGGGAGACAGATCATCTTTGTAGCACAGATAGCTGTGCCTTTGGCCAAAGGTGTTGCTGACCTCGGCAATCACCACCCTGAGTTTGTCTTCTGCATCCAAGCAGAGCCAGAAGCTCACCGGATTGAACACATGACCGAGCAGGCGCGGTTGCGCCAAAAGCAAAATACGCTCTTGGCCCGGTAGATTCTCCGCCCTTAAAACATCGCGCGCCCAGCCGAGGCCACGCCCCTCTTTGGGGGCGCCGCCATGGTCGCTGTCAAACAGGCTCATCAGATTGAACCGATTGCGCGAAAAAAGGGTCGGCAAGGGACGTTCTGCGGCCAAATCAATCAGCACATAATCTATCGCATAGCGAAAGGCATTCGACACAGGCCCTTTGCGCCCATGATAGGTATGCGCCTTGATATGGTCGAGGCAGGTCATTCAGCGGCGGCCAAAATGGTCGCTTTTTGCGCCGATAACCGTCGGGCCGCTTCGATGCCTGTGGCCAGGCCGTCTTCGTGAAAGCCGTTGCGCATCCAGGCGCCGCAAAACCAGGTGTGATTTGCCCCGTTGATGTCGCTGACGATCTGTTGCGCCTTCAAGGCTGCGGTGTCAAAGACCGGATGGTGAAAGGTGCATTGATCATAGATCAAGGCCGGATCAATATCGCGTTGGGTGTTCAAGGTGACAAAGCAGGGATCATCTTTTGGCAGGCTTTGCAGGCGGTTGATCCAATAGGTCAGATCAATACGGTCGGATTTGCGATCTTTCTCTTCCGTATAAACCCAGGAGGCCCAGGCGGCCTTGCGTTTGGGCATAATGGAGCAGTCCCCATGCAGCACCATCTCATTGGGCTGATATTTAACCGCGCTCAAAGCCTTATGTTCAAGAGGGTTCGCATCGCCAAGCATTGCGAGGGTGATGTCAGAATGTGTCGCGAAAATCACCTCATCGAAGGCCTCAAGGCTGCCATCGGTCATTTGCAGTTCAACCCCCAAAGGATTGCGCCTGACTTGCGCCACGGGGCTTGAGAGGCGAATGTCAACATTGGCCCGCGTCAAAGCACTTTGAAGGCGGTTTACATATTCGCGCGAGCCGCCGCGCACTGTGCGCCATTGATGTTGCCCAACGGCGCCGAGCAGGGCGTGATTTTTCATGAAATTGATCATGGCCTGCGCCGGAAAATCTAGGATTTGCGTGATTGGTGTGGACCAAATCGCGCCGGTGAAAGGGGTCAGGTAATAGTCGCGAAACCAATAGCCAAGCTGCCATTTTTTGACCAATTCACCGATGGTAATCGTGGGATCAATCAATTCACTATTGGCGCGTTTGTTGAATTTCAAGATGTCCCGGACCATGCCATAAAATTTTGGTCGGACGATATTGCGCGGCTGGGCGAGCACGGCGGAAGGGGCCAGGAGCCCATATTCTAACCAGCCGCCGTCAATGGACGCGCCGAAGCTCATGTCTGAGTCTATCACGGGGACGTCTAGCTCTTTGAACAGGCGAATCAAATGCGGGTAGTTTACGTCATTGAAGACCAAAAACCCGGTATCCACGGGTAAATCGCCATTCTTACCGGCCATAACGGTCCGCGCGTGACCGCCGAGCTTTGGAGCTGATTCAAACAGAACCACTTGATGTGCGTGGCGCAACTCATAGGCTGCCCCCATGCCTGAAATGCCACCACCAATTACAGCAATGCGTTTAGCGCTCAAAGGGGCAGTCTCAAATGGCATAGGCATGTCCTTTATTGTTACTTGAAGCTTTTACGCCGAATGCGTGGATTTGGATTACTTTTAAACCGCTCAAGGTTTCTTTGATCCAAATGGTTTGTTACGCCGTATTTAGAGCATGGGAATGAATTTGGATATAGTGCAAGAAACGGGTGCATCTGGTCATCAGGTGGCCTATGCTGCGTTTAAATCAAATGCACTTGACGATCAGAAGGCAAACTTTCCCGCCGTGACACAAACCATCCCGAAAAATACATGGGTTGACCATCTGAAGCGAATTCAGACAGACCAAGATCAGCAGGC
>JADHLF010000037.1 GCA_016780825.1 Planktomarina sp.
CCGCCGGAGTTCATCGCGATATTGCCGGCAATGGCGCAGGCCAATTGGCTGGACGGATCGGGGGCATAAAAGAAATCTTCTTCCTCCACAGCGCCAGACACGCTGAGGTTGGTCCGGCCGCTTTGCACCCGGATCAGGCGGTTCTCGTAGTCCGTTTCCAGGACCTTATTCATCTTTGCCACGCCCAGGATGACGCAATCTGCAGTCGGCAGCGCACCGCCCGCCAAAGATGTGCCAGAACCCCGCGGCACAACCGGAACGCCTTCGCTGTGGCAAATCTTCAAAATCTCTGAGACTTCCTGTGTGGTTTCTGGTAAAACTGCGATCATCGGTGGGCAGCGATATGCGGTGAGCGCATCACATTCATAGGCCCGCGTTTCAGAAGGGTCATCAATCACCGCATCATAGGGCAAAACAGCACGCAAAGCCGCAGCAATTTTCGCCTTTTTCGACAGGATTTCTGAATTTGGCTGTGGCATTTCCATGTTTAACCCTCCAATTGGTCAATAATTATAACCAATTTTGGGGGATCGCAAGGACAAATCCTCTGCTACACTGTCCCTATGATATTTGATGTAATCCTCTCCCAACTCACCCCTCTAGATCTCTTTGTCGTCGGGTTTGGTCTTCTCGCCGCCTTTCTGATTGGCCATGTGATCGAAAACCCTCCTAAGTCCCGCGCTTCTGTCACCGCCTTAATGTCCTATTACCGGCGCGCTTGGATGCTCAACTTCGTAGACCGCGACCCCCGAATTTTTGATTCGCAAACATTGGCATCGCTGCGCCAAAGCACTGCTTTTTTCGGCTCCACAGCTTTGATTGCGATTGGCGGGCTCTTGGCAATGATGGGCACGCCAGATCGTCTGCTCGAATTTACCCATGCGCTCACGCAATCGCAAGAGGCGACTGCGCTCAAATTGCAATTCAAATTGGCCTTTGCGGCTCTGTTCTTGGTGCATGCCTTTTTGAAATTTGTTTGGTCCAGTCGCCTGTTTGGATATTGCGCGGTCTTGATGGCCGCCGTGCCGAATGATCCAAATCACCCCCAAGCCATACCGCGCGCCATTATGGCCGGAGAAATAAATATTCGCGCAGCGCTGAGCTTTAACCGAGGGCTGCGCGCCATGTATTTCGCGCTTGCATCTCTGGCCTGGCTGGCTGGCGCCCCTGTATTGCTGGCGGCCTTTGTGATTACCCTCTGGATGCTCTGGAACCGCGAATTTTCCTCACAGGCCAGCGCGCTGTTGAAAACCGGGATTATGAAGACAGACACATCATTTGTGCCAGCGCCCTTCGCGCAGCCACCCGGCCAAAAGGCCAAGAGCCGCCAAAATGAGATAGACCCAAGCGGGTAAGAGCTGACCGATTTCGACACCCTGCACGACATAGGCCTCGCGCGGGACAAGCCCGATCCACCCGCGCCCATGGGCTGGCCGGCCATTGCGTATGTTGCGGAATTTTGGCAACCCCTCAGATAAGGCCAAAGCGCCGCCAGTGCTTTTGGCCAAAATCGGCGTCATCACCCGATCCGTGGCGATGGTCTGTACAAACTCTCGTGGCGCCGCCGGACCCAGGGCAGCTACGATCTCCAAATCCCCAGAGCGCAAACGATAAAGCCCTAAGTCTTGGCTGAGAATTTCAGCCCTATACCGACCAGGTGCCACGGGCTGCAAAGCGATGTTGAGCCGCTTGCCACTTGGCGTTATCACCTCAAGCGGCGCAAGCGGTCCCTCGGTCAAGCTGCGCCGCGTCACCACTAGCCCGCTCTCGCTGGGCTCTGCCACAAGCGCCTCCTCCTCCAGGTCCGGCTCTTTCATCGACCAATGGGCGACGCGGCGCAGCAATTCCGCCTGTGGCCCACCCCCCTCATAGCCACGATCCCAAAGCCAAGCATGATCCGAGGCCAAAAGCGCGACCCGCCCCTTGCCCACACGGTCCACAACCAGCAAAGGAGACTCCCCACGTCCCGTCATCAGCACCTGACCCGAGGTCGCCTCAACCTCAATCTGCCGCAACCATCGGCCCCATCCGGTGTCTGGTGCAAAACTCTCCAGGCTTTCACTGACCGGATGTTTCAGGCCAAATTCTGTCACCTTTGGCACAATCGGCTCCTCAAAGACCCGCGAAGTGGGTCGGCCGGGCAGAATGGCGCCAAGCGGTGAGCGATAAAGGCTATTGGCCCCCGCATAATCAGGCCCAGTGGCCACCAAAACAGCCCCACCTTGGCGGACGTAATTGGCAATGGACTCGAAATATTCCGCTGGCAGCAATCCTCGGCGCTTGTATCGATCAAACACAATCAGATCGAATTCGCCAATTTTCTCAAGAAACAATTCACGGGTTGGAAAGGCAATCAAAGACAATTCCGTCACCGGCACGCCATCTTGCTTTTCCGGTGGTCGCAAGATTGTGAAATGCACCAGATCGACACTGCTATCTGATTTCAAAAGATTGCGCCAGGTGCGCTCGCCCGGATGCGGCACCCCAGAGACCAGCAAAACGCGAAGCCGGTCGCGCAGGGCATTGATCTGCACCACCGCTGCATTGTTGCGATCGGTCAACTCGCCTTTCAAATCAGGCGTAGAAAACTGTAAAATATTCATGCCACCATGGCCCAGGGACACATCGACATCGACCTCGCGGTTCACTGGAATTTGATACCTCTGCTCAGGTCCACCATCCACCGACAGGATGAGATCTGCAAAAGCCGCCTCTGGCGCGGCGCCTTGATCCTCAACCAAAAGCGTCAGGGTGATCGGCTCGCCCAAAATCGCAAAGCCCGGTGCATTTTTGACCAACAATCGACGATCCCAATCGCGTGGTCGTCCTGTCAGCAGCAGATGCAGAGGCGCCGGCAGTTTTGGGGCAAATTCCGGATCGTGAATCTGCCCGTCTGAGATCACAATCGCTCCGGCGATACGGTCCTGCGCGGTTTCAGAGAGGGCCTGTGCCAAAGCGGTCATGACTTCCGAGCCACCCGGCCCGGCTGCATCTTCCACCTCGACCAGCCGCATCTCAGTTCCGGGCCGATCCGCAAGCTGCGTCGTGACATGAGCCAAGGCCTCCTCCGTTTGCGCCGCCCGGTCCGACAGCGCCTGACTGGACGAGCGGTCGACAAGCACGATGACAATATCCGCTTGCGCTTGCCTCTCTTCGGTTTTCAATGACGGATTGAGCAGAGCCAGAAAGACACAGACCACAGCAAAGCCGCGATAGGGCCAGCCCGTCAGCCGCCAAAACGCCGCCACTGCCAATGCCGCCAGCACAGCCAGCGCCAAGGCCACCATAAGCCAGAGCGGAAGAAGCGGATCAAAAAGCAATGCATCCAGCTTCATTCGCCCAACCTCTTGAGAAGTTCGGGGACATGCACTTGATCGGATTTATAATTGCCCGTCAAAACATGCATGATCAGATTGACCCCAAACCGCAGAGCAATCTCGCGCTGCCGCTCTCCAGCCATGCCGCGCCCCACTGGCAAGAGAGGCTCTCCTGCCTCATCCACAGCCCATGCCGCCGCCCAATCATTGCCGCCAATCACGACCGGGGTGACCCCATCATTGAGATTGCGAAAGGGCATGCCATCCACCTGCACGCTGGCGTTTTGCGGGGCCTCCACCCAAATTTCCCCGCCCGCATAGCGGCCCGGGAAATCTTGCAGCAGATAAAAACTGCGCGTCAGCACATGATCTGGCGCTATCGGCGCCAAAGCTGGGAGGTTCAGCCCCGAGGCCAGTTGTTGCAACACGCGGCCTTCCTTGGTGGTTTGGCCAACCCGCGCGATATCACCGTCCCTTGTGTCAAATAAGATCATCCCACCGCCTTTGAGATAGCGATTCAGCTTGCGCAGTTCCTCAGGAGACAAAGCCTGTTGCCCCAAGGTGATCGGCCAATAGAGAAACGGAAAGAACGACAATTCATCCCGGGCCAAAGACAAGCCCATTGGCGCGGCCGGTTCAATGGACGTACGTTGAAAAAGCGCCTGTGACAGCCCAAGCAAACCCGCGCGGGAAATCTCATCCTGCCGCGCGTCTTGGGTTTCAACATAAGCCAAAACCACCGCACGACTGGCGGCAATGTCCCGGTCCTGCACCGTTTGCGCCGATGCGGTCTCAGGGAAAATGCCGATCAGGAGGGCTCCTATAACAGCCGCCAAGGCGCCGCCACGCAGCCGCCCGGACATCCAAAGCGAGGCCACAACATCTGCCGAGAGCAAACACAAAGCCAAAGCCAAAAACCAAGCGCCCAGGCGATGCGAACGCGCCTGATCTTGCCCCAACAGCCGCACCTCATCAGGCCAAACCGCAGGGGATAATTGGCTGTCTTCAGAGAGAATATTGCGCGCCCATCGGCGGTCTTTGCCTTGGTAGAGGCCGGCGGGGGTCTGTGGAGTAATCGCTGCCTGTGCCAATTCAGCGCCGGCAATTCCCGCGCGATCACCCGCCGGCAACAATTTTCCAGCGCCCTCTAATTGCTGAACCAATTGCCAGGTACTGCCGGCTAGGGACTCCGGCTCGAAATTCGCAGCACTTCCGATGACGGATAGGCGCTCCAACATGGCCACAAACAGCCCCGAAATCGGCAAGTTTGACCATTCTGTATTGGCCGTCACATGGAATAAAACCACCTGCCCCTGGCCAAGCTGTCTTCGGGTCACCAATGGGGTGCCGTCGCTCAGGCGCGCAATCACATGGGGCGCCAAATCCGGCCCGGGCTCGGCCAAAACCTGCGCGGTCACCGTGACCTCATCGGGGGTCGGCAAACCATAAAACGGCGTATCAATCTCAAAGCTCTGTAGGGTTTTCGGCGCTCCCCAAGACATGGCCCCGCCGACCGTACGCCCACCCGCCCGCAGTTTCACCGGCAAAAGCGGATCACGCGCCTGTGCGTCAAATTGCGCGGCGGCCAAACGCGGCCCCGCAAAGCGCACCAAGGTACCGCCCTCAGCCACCCAATCGGCGAGAGCCTCTTTTGAAGCAATCTTGGCGACATCCGCTAAAATAATCGCATCGGGATTGGCCAAAATCACATCCTCCAATGTCCCATCAATCAAATCTGCAACAGGAGACAGAGCCTGGGTCAAATAGTGATCTTGCGCAAAAAGGATCAAGCCTTCGCGGTCCGATGTCTGCCCGGTGAGAATAGCAATTTCAGGGCGTTGGATGCGATCATCGGTCAAACGGACGGCCGCTGCAGATTTATGCCCGGAAACCACAAGCCGCGAAATTCGGTTGCGCATCTCCAACGGCAAATCCACGGCCGTGGTTGCGCGCAAATCTTGCGCAGCAAAGGTGATGTCAGCACTTTGCAATCGACGCTCCACGCCAGAGGGATCCAAGCCAAAGATATCAACCACGACCACCTGCGCCTCGCCCTTGGTCATCCGCAGGGCTGCAATCTCAATCCCCTGTGCCCTGGCCTGCACCGGCAAGAGACCCAAGGGGCTGCTGCGGCTCATGGCGACCTCGACAGATCCGTGGCGCAGCAACTCGCGGACCAATCGGTCTCGGCCAGGCCAATCGAGCGGTGAGGCCAGCCAATGCGTGTCAAAATCCCCCAAAGGTTCAAACTGGCCTTGCCAATTGCCCTGTGGCAACCAACCGTTCGGCTCAGCGGCCTTGATGGCGCGGGCCGCTTCCGAGGCTGCTGAGAATACCAGATCATCCTCTGGGGCGGTGAGCTGCAAAAACGCCACGGAACGCCCTTGGTTGCTCGACTGTTGCACCACTTCCAGTGCCGCGCGCTTCTGCGCCTCCCAATCGGAGGCATCCGCCCAGCTGCCCTCCAAAATTACAAGCAGCTTTGACAAATTTTGCCCCTTTGGCACCGGGTTCACAATCGGGCCGGACAGGCCGACAATCAAACAGGCCATCACCAAGGCCCGCAACAGCAAAAGCCACCAAGGGGTTTTGTCCGCCTGAACGTCCTCATCTCTCAGCCCCAAAAGCAGCGCCACGCCGGGAAAGACCCGTCGGATTGGAGCTGGCGGGACGGCGCGCAGCAGGATCCACAAAAGTGGCAAGGCCAAAAGCCCCAAGAGCAACCAAGGCGCAGTAAACCCAATCGTGGAAAAGAGCATCATCGGCGGTATTCCAAGGCGTGATAGAGCTCCAAGAGGGCGCTGCTGGCCGGCTGGGCTGTATCGTGCATGAAAAATTGCCACCCCAGGCTCTGCGCCAAATGGGCCAACTGCGCCTTACGCTCTTCTAAAGCCTCAAAATAGGGCAGACGAAGATCATCGGCCTTCTGGCTTTCATGGCGCAAACTGCCAGCCATGCTTTCAAAAAGAGTGCGGCCTTGAAATGGAAAGTGAAGCTCCTGGGGATCCAATACCATCAGCAATACACCGCGCACCTGTTGCCCCGCGGCCCGGGTCACCGTGTCACGCAGCGCGGCCAAATCACCGAAAAAATCCGAGACCAACACCGCCAAACTGTTCGGGATCAAACCCTCGGTATTGGCTGTGCCAAAATCAAGTGACGCAGGGCGCGCCACCGCCTGTGCCAAAGCAGAAATCTGCGCGCGGCCGGTTTGCGGCGGCAATTGCCCATCGCTGGTGCCGACGCGCTCACCCGCCTGATTGAGAAGAATGGCCAGAGCCAGAGCAATGATCGCGGCCCGATGCTGCTTGCTCTCTCCCCGACTGGAAAATTGCATCGCCGCGGAATTATCAATCCAAAACTGCACCGCCTGCGCCGCCTGCCATTCGTTCTCGCGCACAAATTGCTCATCTGCACGCGCAGATCGTCGCCAGTCGATCGCACGCATTGAATCGCCAGCCTGTGCCGGGCGGAACTGCCAAAAGACATCCCCCGGCCCAGCGCGCCGCCGGCCATGCCCGCCCAGTGAAAAACTCTGCGCAAGCTTTTGCGCCTCGGCCAAAAGCTGAGGCCAGTCAGAAGCCAGCTCAAAGGCCGCGTTTAAGGGCGGGTTTAGCGTCAAGACTCCGCCTTCTTTTCTAAGATCATCTGCGTGACATCTCCAATCAGCTCAAGCTGGGTGATGCCGCGTGCCCGAGCGCCAAATCCCAATGCCATACGGTGGTTGAGCACCGCAGGCGCAAGATCTGAGACGTCCTGAGCGGAGGGCGCATAGGCCCCGCGTAGCAAGGCGCGCGCGCGCACCGCCAGCATCAAGGCCTGCGCCGCACGCGGTCCCGGGCCCCAGCGCATGTTCTCACGAACCCGCTCCGGCGCTGTTGGGTCGTCCGGTCTGAATGCGCGCACCAGAGCCAAAATCAGCTCCACAATCGCCTCGCCCACAGGCATGCGGCGGATCAGGTCCTGCGCCGCCAATAGCTGATCGGCGTCAAAGACCGCTGAGACCTCCGCCTCCTGTGCGCCGGTGGTCGCCAAAAGAATATCTCGTTCCGTGGCCCGGTCCGGATAGGGCACTTGGATTTCGAGCAAAAACCGATCGAGTTGCGCCTCGGGCAAAGGGTAGGTGCCCTCTTGTTCAATCGGGTTTTGCGTCGCCAGCACATGAAAGGGAACCCCAAGCGGCCGGTTTTGCCCCGCGACGGTCACGGATTTTTCCTGCATGGCCTGAAGCAGCGCTGATTGGGTCCGCGGACTGGCGCGGTTAATTTCATCAGCCATGAGCAATTGGCAAAACACCGGCCCCTGGATAAAGCGAAATTGCCGCGTGCCATCGGATGCGGTCTCCAAGACCTCGGACCCTAAGATATCGGCCGGCATTAGATCCGGGGTGAATTGTACCCGATTGCCATTCAATCCCATGACTGTCGACAGCGCCTCAACCAGCCGGGTTTTTCCAACGCCCGGCAGGCCGACCAGGACACCATGCCCGCCACATAACAAGGTGATGAGCACCAAATCCACCACCCGTTCTTGCCCAATGAACACCCCGCGGATCATCTGTCGGGCCTTCGCCAAACGGCGGCCTAGGTCTTCAATTTGTGGAGCCAGCGTTTCAGCCTCGGTCATAAGATTGCCTCGCAATAATTTCTATGTGGTATATATCTAGCCTATCTTAAGAAAAAGAGATGACAACTGATATGAGCGGACAAAATATCGTGACCCCATCGGCAGAAAACATCGCCGCCAGTGTCTCCGCCGCAACCCGTGGCAAAGGCTTGCCACCGGTGCACCTATGGAATCCGCCGTTCTGCGGCGATCTGGACATCCGTATTGCGCGGGATGGCACCTGGTTCTACCTTGGCACGCCCATTGGTCGACCGGCGCTTGTGAAGCTGTTTTCATCAATCTTGAAAAAGGAGGCGGGGAAATATTACCTCGTCACCCCGGTTGAAAAAGTCGGGATCCAAGTGGATGACACCCCCTTCGTGGCGGTGGATGTGGAACATCGCGACGGCGATTTGCATTTCACCACGCAGGTCGGCGACACAATGATCGCCGGCCCCGACCACCCAATCCGTGTGGAGCGCGACCCCGAAACCGGCGAGCCGTCCCCCTATGTTCTGGTGCGCAGCAATCTGGAGGCCCTCATTGATCGCAAAAGCTTCTACCGCTTGGTTGACCTGGGCCTGCATGAAATATGGAAGGGCGAAAGCTGGTTCGGCCTGCGCTCCCAATCCACATTCTTCCCGATGATCCCGTCGAAAGAGCTGACTATTTGACAATAAGACAATGATAATAAGAACACGGCTCTAGAGTTGCATCAAGCGGCGGTACTCCCCCGGCTTGAGATCTCCCAAATGCCACTCACCGATTTGCGCTCGGATGAGGCGTAGGCAGGGGTGGCCTATGGCTGCGGTCATGCGGCGTATTTGGCGATTTTTGCCTTCGCGAATGGTCACCTCAATCCAGCTGTCCGGCACCGACTTGCGCACCCGGATCGGCGGGTTGCGCGGCCAGAGGCCCTCCGGTTCCTCCATCAGCCGCGCTTTGGCCGGTTGGGTGACACCGTCTTTCAACTGCACCCCACCGCGCAGGCTTTGCAAGGCGCTCTCTTGCGGGGCGCCTTCGACCTGGACCCAATAGGTTTTTGCCATTTTGTGTTTTGGATCAGCAATCCGGGACTGCAATTTGCCATCATCGGTTAAGAGCAACAGCCCCTCACTGTCCCGATCCAGCCGACCGGCCGGGTAGACATGCCGAACGGGGATATAGCGCGATAGGGTTTCGCGCCCATTGGCCTCAAGGCTTTGATCGGTAAATTGAGACAATACATTGAACGGCTTGTTGAACAGGATCAGCACGTTAACGCCTGCTCCAAATCAGCGCATAGATCCTGCACATCCTCAATGCCAATCGACAGGCGCAGAAGAGACTCAGGAATGCCGGTATGAGGCTCAATCGTGTGGCGATGTTCCACCAGGCTTTCTACCCCGCCCAAAGAGGTGGCTCGGTGAAACAAATTCAATCGACCAGCCACGCGCAGGGCCTCCACAGCCCCGCCCTTCACGCAAAAGGACAAGAGCGAGCCAAACCCACCTGCCATTTGGCGCTTGGCCACCCGATGCCCTTCGAAATCAGGCAGGCCGGGATAAAATACATGCGCCACCGCCTCGTGACTTTGCAAAAACTCTGCCACAGCCTGCGCATTTTGCGACATGCGCGCGACTCGCAAGGGCAGGGTGCGAATTGAGCGAATAAGCAGCCAAGCCTCAAAACTGCCGATCACCGCGCCAGCGTCATGGCGATCTCTGGCGATCGCTTGCCAATGCGGATCACCAGGCGCATTGGTCGCCAAGACTCCGGCCAAGACATCCGAATGGCCATTGATCCCTTTGGTCGCCGAATGCATGACAATATCCGCCCCAAAATCCAAGGCGCGGGTCAAAATTGGGGTGGCGGCCGTGGCATCAACCACCAACCGCCCGCCTGCGGCATGGGTGGCCTCTGCCACAAGCGCGATATCCGTTGTCCGCAGCCACGGGTTTGAAGGTGTCTCAATAAAGACCAAATCCGGCTGATGATGGGCGCAGAGGCTTTGCGCCTGCCCGATATCGCTCAAATCCGCCTCGATCAGGGTCACGGACCGGCGGGCACAAAACTCCCGCACCCACTTCGTTGTGCCCCAATATATCTGTGACTGCACCAAGACCGTCGCCCCGCCCGGCAAAGCGCGAAACACCGCTGCGATCGCGGCCATGCCATTGGGAAACAAGAGTGCGGCCTCTGCATTGTCCAGTTGTGCCAAAAGAGCTTCGGCAATGCGGCCCACGTCATTGTCATCGCGGGCATAAATATTGCCCGTGGGATGCGGCTGATAGCTGCGGTCCCTTGCGAAAGTGGTACTGGGCTGAATGGGCGGCACGACCCCGCCGCTGGCGGCGTCAATATATCCGCCCGCCTGCGCTGCAATGGTCGCCGCTGATAGGCCGCGTTTCACCATGGATTCCCCCCCTTTGCCTCAGACTCTAATGCGCGATGGCCCAGTTCGGCCCAAATCCGGCGTCAACAATCAAAGGCACATCCAGCTTGACCACTGGCAAGCTGGCCCGTTCCATCACCTGCTTGGCGACTTGAATGAGCGCCTCGACAGCACAATCCTCAACTTCAAACAGCAATTCATCATGCACTTGCAACAACATTTTGGCTGGCAAATGCGCAATCGCGTCGGGCATGCGGACCATTGCGCGGCGGATCACATCGGCCGCAGTACCTTGGATCGGCGCATTGATCGCGGCGCGTTTGGCAAAGCCCGCATGCGGGCCTTTCGCACCTATTTCAGGCGTGTGAATGCGGCGGCCAAACAGCGTTTGCACATAGCCATGTTCTTTTGCGAAGGCCACGGTATCATCCATATAGGTGCGAATTCCCGGGAAGCGTTCAAAATATGTGTCGATGAACGCCTGGGCCTCCGCGCGCGGAATGCGCAGGTTGCGCGCAAGGCCAAAGCCAGAGATGCCATAAATCACCCCAAAGTTAATGGCTTTTGCCTTACGGCGCACCTCAGGGGTCATCTGGTCAAGCGGCACATCAAACATCTGACTTGCGGTCAGCGCATGAATATCAATGCCATCGGCAAAGGCCTGTTTCAGACTTGGAATATCGGCAATATGAGCAAGAATGCGCAACTCAATTTGTGAATAATCCAAGGCCACCAAGGTCTTGCCCGCCTCGGCCACAAAAGCCTCCCGAATCTTGCGACCTTCTTCGGTGCGAATCGGGATATTTTGTAGGTTGGGATCGGTCGAGGCCAAACGCCCCGTGCTCGCGCCGGCGATAGAATAGGAGGTGTGCACGCGGCCGGTTTCGGGATGAATATGGTCTTGCAGCGCGTCGGTGTAAGTGGATTTCAATTTGCTCAATTGACGCCAGTCTAAAACCCGACCGGGCAATTCATGCTCCGTCGCCAGATCTTCCAATACATCAACGCCAGTGGCATAGGCCCCAGTTTTGCCCTTCTTGCCACCGGGAAGCGCCATTTCATCAAAGAGAACTTCGCCAAGCTGTTTCGGAGATCCCACATTAAAGCTGCGTCCGGCCATCTCGTGAATTTCAGCCTCCAGCCCCGCCATCTTTTGCGCGAAACCATTCGACATGCGGCTCAAGACATCTCTGTCCACTTTGATGCCCTGCATCTCCATATCCGCCAGTACCGGAACGAGAGGCCGTTCCAGACTTTCATAGACCGCTGTCACCCGATTAAGATGCAAGCGCGGTTTGAGATACTGCCAAAGGCGCAGGGTGATATCGGCGTCTTCTGCCGCATAGCGGCTGGCCTCATCAATGGGAACGCGGTCAAAAGTGATGGCGGATTTCCCACTGCCCAGCAGTGTTTTGATCGAGATGGGCGCATGATCGAGATAACGCTCACTCAAAAGGTCCATCCCATGATTGTGCAAGCCGCCATGTTGCACATAGCTCATCAACATTGTGTCATCGATCGGCGCCACTTGGATGCCGACCCGCGCCAAAATCTTGGCGTCATATTTCATGTTCTGACCAATTTTCAGAATGGTAGAATCTTCCAGCATCGGTTTGAGCATGGCCAGAGCTGTCTTTTGGTCCATCTGGCCCTCGGCCAAAGCATCGGTGCCGAAGAGATCATCAGATTGCCCCGCGCGATGCGCGAGCGGCAAATAAGCCGCCTCGCCCGCTTGGACACATAATGAGACACCCACCAAGTCGGCGCGCATTTCATTCAAACCGGTTGTTTCCGTATCCACGGCCACATAGCCGCGGGCATAAATCCGATCAATCCAAGTTTGCAAAGCCGCCGCATCTCGGATGGTCTCATATTTGCTGGTGTCAAAAGCCGCCGCCGCCGGGGCCTCAATCACGGCCTGCTGCACCTCTGGCTCGGCAATAACCGGGGCCGTCACTCCCAGCTTTTCCGCCAGCCTTTTGCTCAAGGTGCGAAATTCCATTTGTACCACAAAATCCAGAAGCTCTTGAGGATCAGGATCCCGCACCTCCAAATCGTCAATAGAAAAATCCAGCTCCATATTGCACTGCAGCTGAACCAATTGTTTGGACAGTTCGATCTGCGCCCGATTGTCCATCAGGCTTTCGCGGCGCTTGGGCTGTTTGATCTCTCCTGCGCGATCCAAGAGCTCTTCCAATGAGCCAAATTCATTGATCAGTAATGCTGCGGTTTTAATGCCAATGCCGGGCGCACCAGGCACATTGTCAACGCTGTCCCCTGCCAGAGCCTGAACGTCAACCACGCGCTCCGGGGCGACACCGAATTTCTCAACAACGCCGTCTCGGTCAATCACTTTGTTTTTCATGGCATCCAGCATCACAACACCGTCGCCGACCAGCTGCATCAAGTCCTTGTCCGAGCTGATTATGGTACAAGCGCCCCCGGCGTCGCGCGCGCGACATGCCAATGTTGCGATGATGTCATCCGCCTCAAACCCTTCGACCTCTTTACAGGCCACATTGAAAGCCCGGGTTGCGGCGCGGGTGAGTGGAAATTGTGGGATCAAATCTTCCGGCGTGGCGGATCGGTTCGCCTTATAAAGATCATACATATCATTGCGAAATGTCTTGCCAGAGTGGTCAAAGATCACCGCAACATGGGTGGGGGCATCGGGGCCCGTATTGTTTTCCACATATCGTTGCAACATGTTGCAAAACCCAGCCACAGCGCCCACAGGCAGACCATCTGACTTACGCGTCAACGGCGGCAAAGCGTGATAGGCGCGAAAGATGAAGGCTGACCCGTCGATCAGATGCAAATGATGTCCTTTACCGAATGCCATGATGACGCTATCCTTGGATCATTAATTGAAATTGTTTGTGGCATGAAAAAATTATACCTGCCAGTGCTACTGGCCCTAAGTTACACATTTGCAGCGGCCGCTACGCCAGTTCCTGACGAAAACTGGGTTGATATCCCCGGCAGTCGTGACAGTTGCTCCCCGCTGCTGGCTTGTTTTGGCAATAGCGGCGAGTATTTTGCCGGCCGAGCTTTGGGCCGGGATGAGGGAACTTTGGCCGGGGTGACCAATTTTGGAGCGATCTGCACCGGCACCTGGGTATCTCGCAATTTTATTGGAACGGGTGAGGCAAATTTTGAATGCGACAATGGCCATTGGGGTAAGGTCATCTTCCACTATCGCGATGGTGTGAGCGGAACAGTCAAAGGATTTGGCTTCACCAATCACGGGGTGAGTATAAGAGCCTGGTCCGGCCATTACATCCAAGATTTTCTTGATGCAACCAGCGGCCAAGTGGACAATAAGCTGATGTGCGGTGAGGTCGAAATTCCGCTCAGCTAGGACCGTTTAAACCTGTCCCTCAAAATCCTTATGCACCATTTTCGCGTCACAATAGGGGCATTCGACCCAGCCATGCTCATTTGGGATCTGCAACCAAACGCGCGGGTGCCCCAAAGCGCCTTCACCACCATCACAGGCCACGCGATAAGCCTCTACAATTTTTGTCTCAGGTGCTTGAGTTGTCATTTTTTTGCCTTCTGGTTGCTGTTGGGCCTTGCTGCGCATATGTCGCCAGCTAAGATACCAAAACACGCGCAACCCACAAGCACTTTGAAAGGCCGACTATGTCACAAAATGCGATTGAGCTGCGTGGTTTGAAGAAAACCTATGCCGCGACCAAGAAAACTGAGGCTAAAACGGCTCTGTCCGGCATTGATCTGGATATTCCGAGGGGCGCCATCTTCGGGCTCCTGGGGCCCAATGGTGCGGGAAAATCGACCTTGATTAATATTCTCGCTGGATTGGTGAAAAAATCCGCAGGTTCCGTCAATATCTGGGGCTTTGATCAGGATGAAAATCCGAGACAATCGCGCGCTGCAATTGGGGTGATGCCGCAGGAATTGAATCTCGACCCGTTCTTCACACCCCAAGCTTCGCTTGATATGCAGGCCGGCCTATATGGCGTACCCAAGGCGCTGCGCAAAACCGATGAAATCCTTCGGCTGATCGGTTTGGAGGACAAGGCCAATGCCTATGCACGCAGTCTGTCAGGCGGTATGCGGCGGCGGTTGCTATTGGGCAAAGCGCTCGTTCATAGTCCGCAAATCTTGGTGCTTGATGAGCCCACTGCGGGGGTCGATATTGGTCTGCGCCAAATGCTGTGGGACAATGTGCGACAGCTCAATGCCGATGGTATGACGGTGATTTTGACCACCCATTACCTCGAAGAGGCCCAAGAGATGTGCGATCAAATTGCCATTATTCACGAGGGCGCGCTGCGGGCATTGGACACCACGGCCAATCTTCTGTCCAAACTTGACACAAAAACCTTGGTTGTTGAGACCGAATCTGCCGCAGAGATTGGCCTGCCGGCTGGGGTGACACAAAGCCAGCGGCCCGATGGCACCCTGGCCTTCACCTATAGCCGCCGCAGCATTTCCCCGGGTGAAATTTTAGACGCGCTGCGCCTTGCAGGTGTCAAGATTTTGGATATCCAAACCGAACAGCCCGATCTCCAAGACGTCTTTTTGGAAATAACCAAATAGGCAGGCAGCCCCTAGGCCTCGCGCAACATCCGCCCAAGCGGCCGACCGGCAACGAGATGCACATGCAAATGTGGCACCTCCTGCACCCCATGGCGGCCTGAATTGGTCAAGAGGCGATAGCCATCGCCCCCGGTGCCAGGATCAACCTTCAAGGCCGTTGCAACCTGACCAACCGCACGGATGAAATCAACAATCTCCTCCGCACTGGCAGAATTGGCAAAATGATCAAAACAGACGTAAGCGCCTTTGGGAATCACCAAAACATGTTCGGGCGCTTGGGCCTGAATATCGCGAAATGCAAGGCTGTGTTCGGTCTCTAAAACGGTCGTGCTCGGAATTTCTCCGCGTAGGATTTTAGCGAAGATATTTTGATCATCATACTCATATGCCATCGACAGGCTCCTAATCCGAAAACAAATGGTCCAATGCCAGTATGGCACAAGCCTTTTCGATAGAGATACCTAAAAATTCTGCCAATGGCACCGCATTTTGCTCAATCGACGCCGCTTCGTAGATTTGATAGCTTTGTGGGAATTGCGCATCGATCAATTGGTGGTGCTCATGCCGCACATATTGGTGCAGCGTCGGCAAGAGGCGCTGCGTGACTTCCGCGGAGGAATCCTCGACGATAAGTCCGATACGCTGCGCGTGACCAAACAAATAGCTCTCCTCGAACTGGCACATCATCAACAAAGTTTTGACCTTTGCCTTGTCTTGGTAAAAATCTTGGATCAAGTCCTTACTCGAGCTGTCGACACAGATCACCAAACGATCAGTCTGCTTTTGATCGAACACCATGTGTAAAAATGATCTGACATGCCTGCGGCGCTTTTCCAAACGGTTTTCAATTCCGCCCAAATTTGGACAGCCCGCACTATGCTCATGGAAAATGT
Organism: Planktomarina sp.; assembly: GCA_016780825.1. Classification (GTDB taxonomy): domain Bacteria; phylum Pseudomonadota; class Alphaproteobacteria; order Rhodobacterales; family Rhodobacteraceae; genus Planktomarina. The sequence continues at coordinate 15,756 of JADHLF010000037.1, forward strand.
AGTGGGCGGCAGCAATGCCTGTTTCCTGGCCAATGCGCGCAACCAGACGCTGTGCAACATGCCATTTTTTGCAAATGACCACCAGCAGTTCCCGGCCGCGACCGATACTAGAGTGCTCATCCCAAATCCGCCGTCCGAACCGCAGTCCCGCGCGGCCCTTGCCCGTCAAAAATGCAAACAATTTCGGGCCTTCTTTGGAAATGTGAAACTTACGGCCCGTTTCCGCACAAAGGCGTCCCAAACGCTCTTTGAGTTCAAGCGCCTCGGGGCTTATTTTACGAGCAAACAGGTAATCCTGGTTTAACAATAGCTCGTAGTGATCATTATAAAATGTAGCCGGCATTCCGTAATCGGTGAACATCAAAAATGTGAGTGGGCGGGTTTGAATTTCATTGCTTGGCACCAAATGCCGGACCAGGGTTTGAAAAAAAGTCTCATCCGGGATCCAAGTGGTTGAGAAGAACCGCACCACATCTCGACGCTTTTTGACAAAAGCCAATATTTTTTCAATGGTCTGCCGGCGCAAGCACCACCATTGCGAACCGATCATCACTTGCAGGTCCGCAGGTATTGCCCGGGTCCATCCAAAATATTGTTGCAGCTTGAAACTGTTGTAAAACCAAAATGCTTGCCGGCGTTCGTTGAAAAAATGGCGATAAATTAACCGCTCCTTTTTCATGCCAGTTTTGATCCAGTCGCTCTCAAAAAAATCAAAACTTTCAATGTAATCATAATCGTTTTGATCCAAAAAATGATGGGCATATTCTGCGGTTTTGATCGTTTGGCAATCACCTGATATCAGATAAAAATGCGTGGCATCTGCAAAGGTCTCAACCGCAGATTGCAGCGCATTTAAACTGGCCTGCACCAAAGACCAGGCGCCCCAACCGCATTTGAGGCGCTTACTCGCAAAACAAATATTGGGATTGCCCGCGAGAGCCTCACGAATAGCCCGGAAGTCAGCACGCCGGCCACCGGCGTCAAAATGGATGGACACATAATCACCAGCCGCCGAAAGGCGCCGTGCTTGCTCAATTATGGAGCGGCTGTCCTTGTGACATAATAAAATAAATGCTATTTTCGCCATGAAGTTATTGATATCACTGTTGCTGAATAAATAGTTCGGTCATAATATTTTTATTTTACCAAAGTTTGTGTCTCATTAAAACAGCATCGATTGGTTTGAAAGAAAGTATTTATATGGGTTTTCCTGGAACTTGGATGACCGAATCCGAAAGCGTTGTCTATCGTGTCGTGCCGAAATGCGCTTGTTCGACCATTGGGCAGATCATGTATTACTCGGACCACGGGGAATTTTTTGACGGCGACATTCACGACTCTAAGGCCGGCCTGCATAAATGGTCGCAAGAAAACTCTCAACCAAAAATCTCGCAGAATGTGCTCGAGCATCGCAGCTATGCATTCACCTGTGTTCGCAATCCTTATACGCGGATTTTAAGCTCATTCTTTGACAAAATTTGCGGCATTCAGCGCAACGGAAGCTACTATCGAGGCAATCTTGTCCCGCTTTTGATCCAAAAATATGGAATCGAAGTCGGCCGGCCCGAGGATGATTTTCAATTTGATCAAATCAAGAGTTTTCGGCGTTTTCTACTCTTCGCCAGAGACACCATAAAATGGCGCAAACCGATGGATCCTGATATTCATTGGTCTGCGACTTCGGGCCATGTCTCAACTTTTGTGGCCAATGGCGGCACCTATGATCACATTTTTTGGACCGAAAATTTCAACGAGGGAATGCAAACAGTCTTGGATGCAATTGAAACGCCCAATAAGATCGACTTAAAGACCATTCCGAAATTCAATGAAAGCGAAGGGCACGGCCCCAAACGCGCACATCCGGTGAAAGATTATTTCGACGATCTGTCGATGCATTTGGTTTATGAGATGTTCAAACGTGATTTTGATCTATTCAAATATAGTTTTGAAGATCCCGCCAACAAAATGCCCATTGGCGAGATTGATCTTGATGAGATTCACGCAAAATTAAGCGGACGCTAAACGCAGGTCTAAACAATGCCCTGTTTTTTGAGCATCTGGGCGATCGAAGAGGCTGGGCGCGGACCAATGTGACCGATGACCTCTCCTGCGGCAATACCACCGATCTTGCCGCAGGTCTCAAGATCAAACCCTTGCACCACGCCATATAGGAAGCCAGCGGCAAATTGATCGCCGGCACCTGTTGCATCCACCGGGACAACCGGCACAACCGGCACATCCCAACGCGCATCCGCCTGGCATATCGACACACCACGCGCGGAGCGTGTGCACACCACCAAATCACAATCCGCGGCTCCCATTTTAAGCGCCTCTGACAGGTCATCCGTTTGATACAGCGACTTCAGCTCTTCTTCATTGCATAAGAAAAAATCCAGCGGGCCTGATACCAACGCGCGAAAGTCATCGCGGTGACGATCCACACAAAATGGATCCGACAATGAAATTCCAGCCCTTGCGCCAGATTGCTGGGCCACAGATGCGGCTTTGCGAAACGCCTCTTTGCCAGGCGCCTTATCAAAGAGATACCCCTCAAGGAACAAGATTTCACAATCTCTAATCACCTCATCGGACACATCTTCCGGTCCCACGTCTGATGAAATTCCGAGATAGGTATTCATCGAACGCTCACCATCGGGTGACACGAAAATCATTGATCGTGACGTTGGAAGCCCCGCATTGGGCACGGGCGGATTGGGGAAATCTGTGCCTTGGGTTTGCATTGCCAAGGCGTAGGAATGACCCAGATCATCATCGGCAACTCGGCCGATGAAAGCCGTACGCAGACCCAAAGATCCCAGCCCCGCGATCGTATTGGCCACAGATCCACCGGGGGTTTCTGTTCGGCTGCCCATCGCTGCAAAGAGCGCTTCAGCGCGCGGCTGGTCGACCAACTGCATGATGCCCTTTTCCACCCCATTTTCGATCAAAAATTCATCGCTGCTGGTCGCAATAACATCCGAAACAGCATTGCCGATGCCAACCACCTGATAGGCTTTGCTCACTGAATTTTCTCCTCAAATTGGCATAAATCACTGATAATGCAGGCGCGGCACTTGGGTTTTCGCGCGACACAAATATATCTCCCATGCAATATCAGCCAATGATGTGCGTGCAACTGAAAATCCGCAGGCACATTATCTTCAATCGCGCGTTCAACCTGATCCACCGTTTTGCCCGGCGCAATGCCCGCGCGGTTTCCCACGCGGAAGATATGCGTGTCCACCGCCTGGGCTGGCTGTTTCCACCACATATTCAACACGACATTTGCAGTTTTGCGTCCAACTCCCGGCAGGCTTTGCAGGGCCGCGCGCGAATTGGGCACCTCGCCGCCGAAATCTTCCACCAATATCTGCGCCATCTTCATCACATTGCGCGCTTTGGTTTTGTAAAGGCCAATTGTCTTGATATGGGCGATCAGCCCCTCTTCGCCGAGATCTAGCATTTTTTGCGGCGTGTCTACGATCTTGAACAGGGTCTCTGTGGCTTTGTTAACGCCTTTATCCGTCGCCTGCGCCGAAAGCGCCACGGCGACCACGAGCGTATAGGCATTCACATGATTGAGCTCGCCCTTTGGTTCAGGCTCGCTGTTTTCAAACCGCGAAAAGATTTCCCGCATAATCGGGTAAGGAAGTTGTTTTGCCATGATAAGTTTATAAGAAAATTTCGCACGAAACTAAACCACAATTCTTGGCCTTTGGTTCTTATAGTCGGCCCACCATGAGCGAAGCCTTGCCGCCACACAAATAGGTGAATTGCGCAAAGATGGGAATCCCCGCATAACAAGGCGCTGCAAGAAATTGGCCTCATTAAGGGAGCTCATCATGAAACTATTATCTTCTGCACTCGCCGGATCCGCATTGTTGATTCTTTCGGGCTGCGTAAAGCCAGAGAGCGCGGCCAATAGTAAGCCGGGCGACAACACCACCGCAGGAACGATTATGGGCGGGATGATCGGCGCCATTGCGGGCATGGAAATGTCGAGCAAAGATGATCGCAAAAAGGGAGCACTTATTGGCGCCATTGTTGGAGCGACGGCCGGTAATGCAATCGGTCAAACTCTGGATCAACAGGCCGCAGATTTGCGCCGCGATCTGAACAACGATCAAGTGGACGTCACCAACACAGGGTCCGAGCTGATCGTCACCATGCCACAGGACATTCTCTTCGCTCTGGACAGCGCCGCAGTGCGCAGCGATTTGCGCCGCGACCTGGGCGTTGTGGCCGGCAATCTACAGGCCTATCCGAACTCCACCATTTTGATTGAAGGCCATACGGACAACACCGGAAGCGCCGACTATAATCAAGCCCTGTCGCAACGTCGCGCAAATGCCGTGGCAGACGTCTTGATGAACAATGGGGTGCCTGCGGCGCGCTTGCGCACGATTGGACGCGGTGAGGATGAGCCGGTGGCCAGCAATCTTTCAGCCACTGGCCGTGCTCAGAACCGCCGGGTCGAAATTGTGATCCGACCAAACCCATAACCTGGCCTTAATCCTCGCGTCTTTCAGCCGATCGGGTGACATGACGCAGCGCCGCTTTAACCTATAACGGTTGCGTTCTCATAGACTGGTCATATAATTTGACCAATCTATGGGGGGATTCATGCCGTTTCAAAGAATTGATTCCGAAAAATTGTCAAAATCCGTTGTTCGGCAAGTCGAACAGCTGATTTTGCGGGGCATTTTGCGCCCAGGAGAGCGCCTGCCCTCGGAGCGGGAACTTGCGGAAAAGCTGGCCGTATCGCGCCCCTCGCTTCGAGAGGCCCTGAGTGAATTGCAACAGGCCGGGCTTCTCACAACGCGCGCAGGAGCCGGAATCTTTGTGGCAGAGGTTTTGGGCTCTGCCTTCTCCCCTGCCCTCATGCGGTTGTTTTCAACCCACGATGAAGCGGTTTACGACTATCTGGCGTTTCGCAAGGATTTGGAGGGCTTGGCCGCTGAACGCGCTGCTCGCATCGGGTCTGATACGGACCTCAAGGTAATAAACACCATTTACAAGAAAATGGAGGCGGCGCAGTCCAAGCGCTCAACAGAGGAAGAGGCGCGATTGGATGCGCTGTTTCACATGTCGATCTGCGAAGCGGGCCATAATGTGGTGATGCTGCATATGATGCGCTCGATGTATGAGCTCCTACAGACCGGGGTGTTTTACAACCGCAAGGCAACGTTTCGGCAAAAAACTGGGCGGTCACAACTGCTCGAACAACATGGCGCAATCAATGATGCGATCCAAGCGCGAAACCCAGAAGCAGCCAGGGATGCGGTGCATCTCCATTTAGATTTCGTAGGCGGCGTTTTGAAAGAACAAGAGCGCGCCAGCAAAAATGAAGAGGTCGCCAAACTGCGCTTTTCTCATGCGTTAGATCGACCCTAAGAGCCTCTCTTCCAAAGAGGCACCCAACACAGATGCGGCGCGGCACAAAAAAAGCCCAAGGGTCTCACCTCGGGCTTTCTTTTAAACTTCACATCACCGGTTAGTGCAGTTTTGCGCCAACCTGATCAATGGCATCGTCAATCAAACCGTTGCCATCGGCGGCGGTCATTTGATTTGCGATGATGTCGCGTGCGGCAGCCACGGCCACAATAATCGCTTCATCACGCACATCTTTGATCGCTGACGCTTCAGCCGATGCAATTTGCTCCTCCGCAGCGACCATGCGCCGCGCAACGGAGTTTTTGATGTCAGCCTTGGCTTGCTCAGCCGCCGCAGCGGCCTCGACACGCGCGGCCTCCACAATCCGATCGGCTTGCGCTTGGACTTCTGCTTGCTTTTTCTCGTAAGAGGCCAGCAGAGCCTTCGCCTCTTCACGCAATGAACGGGCTTCTTCCAACTCTGAACGAATGCCATCCGCGCGGGCGTCCAAAATCTTGCCGAGCATTTTCGGCACACCAAGATACAGAACCAAAGCCACAAAGCCGATAAAGGCCACCATGACCACGAAATTGGTATTGTAGAGCGAGAAGAAGGGTCCACTGGCGGCGAGCGCCGGTGAGGCCACAACTGTCAGCATTAGGGCTGAGAGATATTTCATGTCTTAGCCTTTCATCCGTGCAGTCACAGCGGCTGTTACGGTTTTGGCATCTGCCGTACCGCCCATCGCTGCAACGATTTCTTTTGCAGTTGCTTTGGCGACAGTCTTCACATTGGCTTTCGCCGAGCTGCGAATTTCAGCCAGCGCCGCTGCCGCTTCTTCTGTGCGCGCAGAGATCTGAGCATCGGCCTTGGCCAATTCTTCATCCAGCTGACCCTGAATCTCAGCGCGCATCGCCACGTTGATATTCTGAGCCTCTGCGCGCGCATCGGCCAGAGCTTTTTCATAAGCCTGTTCAGCCGCAAGCGCCCGGCTCTTGAGCTCTTCCGCTTCAGCCAGATCATTCGTGATCGTACCAGCGCGATCCGTCAAAGCACCACCGATACGCGGCAGGGCAATGCGCGACAAGACGAAGTAGATCACAACAAGCGTTATGACCAACCAAAAGATTTGGTTCGAGAAGGTCGAAAAATCGAGCTGTGGCATGCCTGCTTTTGCAGCACCGGCCGCGGCTTGACCCACATCTGTTGTCTGTGTTGCCATATCAATTCCTCCAATACCTGAGGGCGAACCAGGGCCTCACAGAGGCCCCAGAACCTTAAGGAACGGATGGATTATACTGCGAACATCAGCAGCAGAGCGACGAGGAATGAGAAGATCCCCAAAGCTTCTGCGAACGCAATACCGATGAACATCGTTGCAGTTTGGCCGCCAGCAGCGGAAGGGTTACGCAGAGCGCCGGACAGGAAATTGCCCACAACATTGCCCACACCCAGAGCCGCGCCGCCCATGCCAATGCAAGCCAAGCCAGCACCGATGTAAGCACCCATTTGTACGATATCGCCAGTCATTTCATAGTCTCCTTGATTACATTATAGATAGATAAGAGTTCAGACCTTAGTGGTGCGGATGCAGCGCATCTCGCAGATACACGCAGGTCAGAATTGCGAAAACATAGGCCTGAATGAAGGCAACCAGCACTTCCAAGGCGTATATTGCGGTGATCGCGAGGATCGACAGCGGTGTCACCACCAAGCCGATACCCGTCGAAATTAGAACCAAAGGCGCAAAGGCCGCGAACACTTTGATCACAGCGTGGCCCGCCATCATATTGCCTGCCAAACGAATGGAGTGGCTGACAGGGCGCACAAAGTAAGAGATAACTTCAATCAGCGCCAAGATTGGGCGCAGGATGAGCGGCGCAGATGAGATCCAGAACAGGCTCAAAAAACCAAACCCATTTTTCACAAATCCCAGCACCGTCACGGCAAGAAAAACCGCCAGAGCCAGAACCGCTGTCACTGCAATATGGCTTGTGGTGGTAAAGGCCAGTGGCAAAAGCCCTAGGAAGTTGGCCATCAAGATGAACATAAACACGGTCATGATGTAAGGGAAATACACCACACCGTCTTTGCCGGACACATCTTCTACCATTTTATAGACCAAACCATAGGCCAATTCAGCAACCGATTGGCTGCGTGTCGGCACCAAGGCCCGGCCACGCGCGCCGAATACCAAAAGCGCAACAATGGACAGGACCGTAAGACCCATCCAGAGGGTCACATTGGTGATTGTAAACCATTCCACTGTGCCATCACCAAACAATGGTGTGACTTGGAATTGATCCATCGGATGAAATACGAGGCCGGCTTCTGCTTCGCCATGTGTTTCTGTTGCCAAGGTCTTAACCCTCTTTTTCGTCTGCGGCTCGCGCCATGTGCATGTTTTGAACTTCCTGGGCCGTGCGCATCATCGTGCGCACACCGGCCACAAAGCCCAAACCTATAAACAAGATCAGGAAAATTGGCAGTGTGCCAAACAGCCAATCAAGGCCGTACCCAATCCCAAATCCAATGGCGATACCCGCCACCAATTCTATCACCATACGCCAAGCCATATTGGCCATGGTATAATGCTCCTCTTTGGCAGGTTTTGGTGCCGTCGCAGCCTTCATCCTCGCAATGCGATTTTCGAGCTCGATGAGCTTCTGCGGATCTGGCGTCGACACCTAAAACTCCTGTTCAAGAGTGTTGTCGGGGAGATAGTCGGCTCTGCGCGCAGAGTCAATTCCAGTTTGCACAAGGGATTTATGTGCAAATAGTTGTTTTTATTATGTTTTGATTTATTGTGCTTAGAGCCGCATTCATGAGATCGGGCCAAATCTCGCAAATCTTGTCAAATGGGATATTCAACCAATCGGTTGACGATTGCAGCGCTTTGGGTATCAGTCAGATCATGGCCTGCTCTCTTGATCTCATCTTTTCAGCTCTCTCAGATCCTACAAGGCGACAAATCCTCACCTTGCTGCTGGAAGATGACATGGCTGTCACCGATGTGGCGGAACCTTTTGAAATGTCTTTAGCGGCCATTTCCAAGCATTTGGCCGTGCTTACCAATGCCGGACTGATCCAACAAGAACGCCGCGGCCGGGTGAAATGGTGCAAACTTGATCCCGACGCCATGCAGACCGCCTGGACCTGGATGCAAGGGTTTGGTCACTTTGAGTCACTCGATCTCGATGGGCTGGAAGCCTATATCGCAACGACGCTTGAGAATTCGTAATCACCACCGCATCCATTCGCACCCCAAACCGCAGGTAACCAACCAACCCCAGAACAATTGTGTTGCCGTTAGAAAAAATAGCGGCGCGATCAACAGCCGGGTGGATCATCAAAATCCCGGCAGGCGGCGCTTAGATGTCGGACCAATTCACTTCGGATTTTATCACGGGCGTCTGACTTGAAATCATTCGGCGGTTACGCGCAATAATTCATTTCTGATCCAGAATTTTGGCCACTGCCTGGGGAAGATAATTGTTCAACGATGTCGCTGCCCAGCGCCCAAGCAACATAATCTTCTCCTATATCTCTAAATATTGAAATAATGTTCGTAGATTAGAAATTAAATTGGAATAATTCTTCTCTAAGGGGCCATATTGCAAGATATTTTGCAAAAAAATTGCTTGAAAGCCGTGCTATCTGCTCCGCAACCATAGCCAAAGGGGAATAAAATGAAAATTGGATGCGTAAAAGAAATTAAGGCACAAGAGTTTCGTGTCGGGCTCACACCCTCAGCAACAAAAGAAGCTATTTTGCACGGTCACACCGTCTACATCGAGAAATCTGCGGGTATTGGTTCCGGCTTCGAAGATGATGAATATCTGAACGTCGGCGCGCGCATCATAGACACCGCCGATGAAATTTTCCAAACCTGCGATATGATCGTCAAGGTTAAGGAACCGCAGGCTCAAGAAAGAAAAATGCTGCGTTCAGGGCAGATACTTTTCACCTATCTTCACCTGGCTCCTGATATGCCACAAACAAAAGATCTGCTTGAGAGTGGTTGCACGGCCATTGCATATGAAACCGTCACCGATCGCAGAGGCGGGCTGCCGCTTTTGGCCCCAATGTCTGAAGTTGCTGGCAAACTTGCACCGCAAGTGGGCAGTTGGACTTTGCAAAAAGCAAATGGCGGCCGTGGCGTGTTGATGGGCGGGGTTCCAGGCGTATCCCCTGCAAAAGTGATTGTGATTGGTGGCGGAGTTGTCGGCACCCATGCCGCTAAAGTTTCGGCTGGAATGGGCGCAGATGTTACAGTTTTGGACCGGTCATTGGAAAGAATGCGATATCTCGATGACGTCTTCTCCGCAAGCTTCAAATGCGAATTTTCAAGTTCCGCAAATATTGCAAGACTCATTCAAGAAGCCGATATGGTCATCGGTGCTGTATTGATACCGGGCGCTTCGGCACCCAAGCTGATTTCAAAAAGCCAACTGTCGTCAATGAAACCAGGTTCAGTTCTGGTGGATGTTGCGATTGACCAAGGCGGATGTTTTGAAACTTCAAGAGCAACCACACATGCCGATCCAATATATGAGGTCGATGGTGTTGTTCACTATTGTGTGGCGAACATGCCTGGCGCTGTGGCTCGCACCTCAACAGAAGCCTTGGGCAACAGCACTCTCCCATATATGTTGGAGCTTGCAAATAAGGGCTGGAAGCGCGCTTGCAGCGAAAACCCGCATCTGGCAAACGGTCTAAATGTGCATGATGGAAAAGTGACTTATCAGGCCGTTGCTGATGCGCTTGGATTGCCCTGTGTATCTCTAAACTCTGTATTGCAATAGAGAAGTCGGTGATGGCCCTTGAGGGGCGGCAGATCATGGCGATGTCTAAGCACCGCCAATTCTCTGGAGAGAAAGAGATATGCCGCATGAGAGAGGATGCCATCACCGCCTTGCCCTGCAGCGTGAGATATCCGACCGCAATGGGCGGCAAGTGTGGCTCATGCGTGCGAGACCATGGGATTTCAAACCGGGCCAATACGATCCATCTACCGTTGACTCGGCATTTTTTTGCGGTCTGATGGATGTAAACTATCGCCGAAACCAATGTTAGAGGGCGCCATGACCGCGCAGCCTTTTCCTGAATACGATTGCCCGATCCGTGATGTGCTAGATCGGCTGGGCAACGCCTGGACTGTGTTGATCCTGACCGAACTTGCCAAGGGCCCCTGCCGGTTCAACGCCATGCAACGGGTCATCGACGGGATATCAAAGCGGATGCTGTCCAATACGCTGAAGACTCTGGTACGCGATGGCCTGGTTCGCCGCGAAGTTCAGAACACCCTTCCACCGATGGTCGAGTATTCGTTGACAGATCTTGGAGCCAGCTTTTTCGCCGAAGTTGCCCATCTCAAGGATTGGGCCGTAGAAAACCAGAATGCGGTTCGCAAAGCGCGGCGCGATTACGACCTCGCCCAAGGGAGTTAAAAAAATACTTATATAAATCAGAATTATAGTGACATTTCGCCAAAGGCCATAGCGTGATCTGCGTGGCCCTGATCCAATGGTAATGACGATGTTACCAGGCAACATGGCAATACCTACACAAGGGTTGAGTTCCGGTCTTCCAAATGCTGAGAAAGGGAACGCAAACCAACACCCGCGAGATGGAGCACAGGGATGACTGCACAGCTTTTCAACATTTTTGACACCCTTTGCGGGTGGTGCTTTGTCGCCCATAATGAGACCAGAAAACTGGTGGACGACCTGCCCGATAACATTGCCGTGCAGCACTTGCACCGCAAACTTTTTGTCGGGCCGCATGAGATGGACATCAATGATGGCATGATCGCCATGGTGCGCCGGGTCGGGCAAGAGATCGCGCCTCAGAAAACTGGCGCGCGGATATCGGATGCCTATATCGATTTTCTTAGCCGTCCTGGAACGCGCTACAACTCAGAGCTGACGGCACGGGCATTTGCGGGAGCGCAAAGCCTCGCGCCACATGAGGCCTATAAATTTGGCGTAGCGCTGCAAAAGGCGGTGTTTGAAACCGGATTGGATTCCAATGACCCCAAGGCCATGGCCGATCTGTTCGAGAAGGTTACAAAAGGGGATCGCGCTGCCTTCCTATAGGTCCTGCAAGCTCCGGAAACTGCGCGCAAGGCCGAGGTCACCGCCACTTTGGCCCGCAAACTGATGACGCAGGTGGGCTCAAACGGCGTCCCCTGCCTTATTCTGTCCGTCGACGATCACCTCGTCCAGATCGATCCATATAACGCAAAAGCCGCCCGCACAGAGATTCTGTCGCGGCTATAGGGATCCACCCCACTTGAGGGGTCCACTTAGAATGTTAGTGCAGACGGGCCTTTGCGTCATCAAAACTTCAACCTGCCGTAACAGTACGACAATCTCTTCGGACTTTGGTCTCTCGATCGACATCTCAGCCAAGCCCAAGATAATCTGTTTCCGCGTCGCACCGCCGAACCGCCATTTCAGCTGGATTCACACCAAAAGCGCCCAGGGCTTTCAACAAGCTGCTGACCAAACCCTGTGAATAAGCCAAATTTTCTGAAATTCTTGGTGA
>JADHLF010000004.1 GCA_016780825.1 Planktomarina sp.
GCCCGTCTAGATGCGATCAGACAGATCGGAGTTGTTGAACAAACCTATTACCGCTGGCGTAAGCAGTATGGCGGAATGGGCGTAGATCAATTGAAGGAACTGAAGCGGCTTCAGAAGGAGAATGACCGGCTGAGAAAGGGGATATGCAACCGACCCGATGTATGCGCAAAAGCTCAAGAACATCATGAAGGGTTTGCCCGATGAAGAGGAGGGCCAAGGATGAAGCATGAAGCCATAACCCTCCCAGAGCATCACGAGCATTACCCTCATCTGTGGCAGTCAGAGTGTGGCACCTACCGCATCATTCGTTGTTGTGATGACATTCAGTATATCTTTCAGAGATGGCGTGAACCGAAGTGGCGGCATCTGAGCTATCACGTGGAGTATGATAGTTTGGTTCGGCGTTGGGTTAGCGCAACCGATGTGCCCTTACAGCAATTTTAAGGTGGTCTGTAGAGAGCTTTAGCTCATTTAGGTAGGTCGGTGAGGGCTTGGCATTAACGGGCCTACAGACCACAAGTTCTAGCAGTGTCAAAACTGAGCTTACTTGAGTGTGTAAGTCAATTATTGACGCAAGGTTATACATTCACATCCTTACGGAATTACATTCCACTTGTACCCATATCTAACTGTGAATGGAGTTAAATGATGAATTATGCATTTCATGTAGATCTAGGCCAAATGACATATGAAGAGTGGCATGGCCTATATACTGATCCCGAAGGCGCTAAGTTGCGTCAAGATTGGTGGGGGCCAGAGCATGTTGCCAAAAGTGGCCCAAACAGCGCAGTAATTCTTGCTCAGATTAATGATGAAGAACGTCTAACTGAACATATGAAAATGGTGCATAAAATGGCTGCTGAGCGAGGCATGAAACATACGATGTACAAAATGTCACCTGTCTAAAAGCTTCGTTATACCGTTGTGATCCACTTTCTCAGCTGCAGCGTAGGGGGTAACATTTCTTTTCCCGAAGCAAATGTACAAACTTTAAGGCTGGGCTCTAGTGGCTCAGCCTCTTTTGTTTCTGGCTGTTTAAGCTCTCCCACTAGAGACAGGATCTGTGTGAGAGCGCATGTATATATACCCACCGTACCCCCAGTGGCCCACGCATGGGGTGTCGCATAAGTTATACGTGATGTTTTGCGGTTATTGGCAGTAAGCGCTGATGCAGCACGTCCTGTGTTAACGCATGAATCTTTGCGTTCAGCCTGTCGTTTTGTTTAAGTCCATCTAGCTCAGATTGAGTTAGGCTATAGGGATCATCCTCTAGCTTTAACCGTAAAGTCATGTCGTTCCAGACGGTGGTGATGATAAGGCGTTCATTATCTGTCATAGCAATTAGAACGACAGCGCTGGAGTTTGTGTTAGGTGTCGCTCAAAGTTAATGCCAGTACCAATAGACCCTGACCTAGTGAGACGCACTTCAATGTGGTAGTTGTATTTAATGTCAATTTAGCTACCATATTCATGTAACCAAGTTTCACGGGGGTATAGTGATGCGACATCCTTCAACAATTTTGACTACAATTTGCCTGATATGGGCTACGTCGGCAGCGACAGAACCGGCTCTTGGTGTTTGGAAGTCGGAACCGGGAGAAACGGGTGGTTACATTCATGTGGAAATCATGCCGTGTGAAAATAATTTATGCGGAATAATCACAGAAGTCGTTGGTAATGACAATCGTTCGATAATTGGCCGTAATATAATCAACGATATGAAGATTAAAGGTAATGGTAAATACAATGGTGGTACGATCTGGGCGCCCGACACCGATAAAACCTATAGATCACATATGACACTTGATGAAGATGTACTTACCGTTAGCGGATGCATGGCAGTTATTTTGTGCAGAGGGCAGAAATGGACACGACTAAAATGACTTACCCCCTCAGTGGAAATTAAAGCCCACGAAGCAGCCAAGGGCTAAACTCCTGATAATGCTTCGTAACCCAGTAGGTCACACCACGGGCATTATCCCTTCGCCACAACGATAGTCATAGCATTGGGGTTGTTAAGTATTGTTATTCAATGGGATGGGTAGATATAGCCTTGGAGGTGGGTACGAAAACGACCCTGTTGAGTAGCCCTGTGCTGACCGCATAACGGGAATACCGAATTGTATGATGCAGTAATTCTTAGGCTTGGATAGATGCTCGTGTGAAACCAAGGAGATTACAATGCTTACTAAAATCTACCGAGCGATCATGTTGGCCCAAGCCTCTAGTGCCGCAAACCGTACAGCCGCTTACCTTTCTGACCATCAGTTGAATGACTGGGGATACACTCGTGGTTCCTTCGCAGCAGCTATGGTTGCACAAGTTAAAGCTAATTTTGATGCAGCAGATAAAGCACAAGCTGCTAGTGCTGGGTTCCAACCAGTGACATTTAGTCAGCTTCCAGCTTAAGCAGCCCATTGTTGCTCACAAGCGCACCATACAGAAAAACCCTGCCGTATTATTGGCAGGGCTAGTGTCTGTCGGGGGAAATATGAAACGTCGTACATATATCAACGACTTCCCTCGCAGAAACTTTAATTAATTACCAATAGTGGTATTTCTTTATTGATTTAAAACTGTCTACATAACTTATGTCTTAATATCTACTCGTTCTACTACTTGAGAGGTGCGAGGGCGTATAGCAAGCCTTTTCTCTCGACTGTTTCACGTCTGTCTCTAACGACCTTTTTAGCTTCTTTGTATCCTTCTGGTGTTGTGGCTTTGGCAGATAGTTCTGGGTCTTCCGCAATATCCTTACGGTCTTTCTCCCATCTTGCGATTGTTGGGCGAGAGACACCAAGAGCATCTGCGTGGTCTTCTTGGGATGGAGTAGCTGTATCAAATGATACACCTTCTTCGAACCTCTTATGAGAACCGCTTTCCCTAACACCCAATGAACTAGCACGTTGTGCATAGAAGAACTCTTTCGCCCTTGGTGTCCAATGACCACGTTCCACTTGTTTCATGGTAACGTACTCAATAGCTTCTTCATTTGATGGAGCTTCTTTTATCCAGCCAGTTTCGGCCTATTGCGCCTTTTCCCTCGTAAGCGACCAAAAGGCATTACCAACTTGCTGCATATGTACAAAAGTTGAGCGCCTACAGAGAACGGCTGGTTGCTTGACTTCCAGCCAATAAGTGTTTCGAACTTATATTCTTAGGCTATTTTCTTCTTTTTGGAATTGGCTTTTATTTTTTGGAATTCAATCCCAAGGAATTCAAAATGTCTTTACGTCGAGCGCTTCTTGCAACAATCTGTGGCCTTGGTCTAACCGGCGGCATGACGGGTGGAACGGCGATGCAGGAAGGCCTCCCAACAGGTGTTGCACTGGAAGAGTTCGCACCTAGCTTTCCTCTAGGAACTACGGAACGCACGACAACCGTCTCTGCTTCACCAACCGTTGTTCGGAATAGGTTAGCCGCCTTTGGAACCAACTGCTTGAACGGACGGACGATTGTCACAATGCGTCGGAGCGCGGTTGGCTTACCCGTGGGCGGTCGTATGACCCAGACTTACCGTACAGCCATCACAAACGAAGATGGAACGGCTCGGTTCATAGTCGCGCAACAAGTTGGAGGTTCGGTCTTGACGACTGAAGCTGGACGCAGATCAAACGTTCAACTGTCGACAAGAATTCTCAGTGACGGGCAGGGGGGAATAGTTTTGCAGACTGTGGCTAACCGCACGTTCTCTGACATCATAAATGCCTCAACGGCTTGGGCGAATGGTAGCAGCCAAAGCTGCCCAGGTATCTTTGGCTAGTTGCCCTGGCCAAACATTTTCGCCACCCAAATTGTAGCAGTCTACAAACTGTGCCGGCATTACCAACCTGTATTCGAATGATTTTGAGGCGTGAGATCTGCGCCGGTCAGGCGGCCATTTATGCAACGTAGCCTTTCCAGAGTTCGAATGCATCGGTTCTGGCGTGATGATATGAGATGGCCGAGAGTTGATGGCGACGGGGGCGAAAGACGGCGTTGATCTGATCATGGGTAGCCAGAAATTGCTTTGCCTGTCGGGGCGATTTGAACCGCCCCATCAGCTTTTCGCGTTAGCAGGTCGGTCGGT
The DNA here is from genome assembly GCA_016780825.1 of Planktomarina sp. GTDB lineage: Bacteria > Pseudomonadota > Alphaproteobacteria > Rhodobacterales > Rhodobacteraceae > Planktomarina. The sequence goes on from JADHLF010000004.1 coordinate 4,070, forward strand.
GGAACCCTTTGATGCGGTTGTTGTGTCCTTTGTGCGCCCGATGATCGGCTTCAGGCGCAAGAGCTGGATCGGTTTTATGTAACTGCGCAATTTATCCGTCACAACAAAACGAGTCTTTCCAAAGCGGCCAATCAATCGAGTAAGGAAACGCTTGGCATCTTTGGCTTTGAGGTTGAAATCGCCCTGCCAGCCACTGAATGGACGCTTTGAGCAGGCGTAGGGTGCTATCGGTTGTGGCCTTTAATATGGGCGCGCCGGTTCGAGCGTTCTTGTGGTTTGATGGGTGGCTCGTGAAAGCCTTGGCTTGCCCTATATAAAACCGCTTCAATGGCGTGACCGTGGGGCTTTGCGCAAACCGAAGGATCGCCTCGGCGGCTTCTTTTAATGCCACCGATTGAACCAAGACCACAGATTATTCGGAAAATTGGTGGACCCTAGCGGGATCGAACCGCTGACCTCCTGCATGCCATGCAGGCGCTCTCCCAGCTGAGCTAAGGGCCCTTTGATGTCTTGCTGTCTAGGCAAGGCTTGGCGCGGGATCAAGAGGAAATCAGCGCGCCAAGCAAAGAAATTTAGCTGTCGTCGTCGTCTGTGGCGACATCCGCGATTTCATCGAGTGAAACCGTATCGTCGTCGTCTTCATCAAGCACATCATCGCCCAAATCTACATCGACGTCATCATCGTCCAATACCACGTCATCGGCATCTGTATCGGCTTCATTCATCTTTGTTGTTTGCGCATCTTCCGCATCGGCCACCATCGTGCGGCCTTTATTTGCATCAAGCGTAACAGTTTCGCCCGTGTAGGGGCTGATGATCGGATCTTTATTCAAGTCGTAAAAACGCTTGCCTGTGGTGGGGCAAATACGTTTGGTACCCCATTCTTCGTTCGGCATGGGTTTTCCCCTCTCGCAATCGGTGACAATCTGTGCCGAGTGCCATACACAGGAGGCGGTGTCAAAGGTGAAATCTATTAATTCGTGGATGTCGTGGATGAATCTGCCCTCAAATACCGCTGATCGGCAGATTACACTGCCAGGGCGGCCGGAAATTACCGTGCTGCTGCGCCCATCGCGCCGGGCCAGCCGCTTGTCTTTGCGGATCTCGCGCCTCAAGGGGCAGGTGACTCTTAGCCTGCCACTGTCCTGCCCGATGGTGCAGGCGGAAAATTTTATTTTGGAGAAAGAATCTTGGATCCGTGCACATTTGGCCGATTTGCCTCTGGCGACCCAGGCGGGATTTGACCGTCAGCTGCCCTTTGCCGGTCGGCACTTGACCATATGTCCCGGCGCGGGGCGGCAGGTTGAGCGCAAAGGCGATCGGCTGTTGGTGCCCGGCCGCGAGTCCTTGGTGGCGGCGCGGGTGAAGGCCTTTTTGAAACTGCAAGCGCGCTTGGCGCTACGGGAGGCGGTCGATTACTACTCCCAACGTCTTGGGCGGCCCTATGGGCGCCTGACACTGCGGGACACCACCTCACGATGGGGGTCGTGTTCGACACAGGGAAATCTGAACTTCTCTTGGCGTTTGATCATGGCGCCACCTGAGGTGTTGCGCTATGTGGCGGCCCATGAGGTGGCGCATTTGGAACAGATGAATCACTCGCCCGCCTTTTGGGCGCTTGTCGAGCGCCTCTTTCCCGGTCATCAGGTGCAGCGCGATTGGCTCAAACATCATGGGGAAGATCTGCATCGCTATCAGTTCTAGTCCGGGCTTATGAGGAGGCGCGGTCTTTGGCATTTGACAGCTATCGGCAATTGTGATCACAAACGCAGATGGCAGAGAAATTACAAGACAGCTATTTGGCCGCTCATGACCAGCTTTATCGCAATTTGCGTATGCGGATCATGTATGGTGAATTGCGCCCGGGGCAGGCGATGACCCTGCGCGGTGTGGCTGAGGAATTTTCGGTCTCAGTGACCCCGGTGCGCGAGGCGTTGAAGCGGCTGGCGGCCGAGGGGGCTTTGAGTATCTCGGTGAGTGGACGGTTCCAAACGCCGGCTCTGACCAATGATCGGATAGAGGAGCTTGCGGCTCTGCGGGCGTTGATCGAGGTGGAATTGGCCACGCGGGCCCTGCCGCGGGCGCATATGGCGCTGGTTGAGCGTCTGCAAACGATAAATAACGCCATTTCTGTTGCCGTGGCGAAGGCAGATGCGGTGACTTACATTCGGACCAATCTTGAGTTTCACCGCACGCTCTATTTGCGGGCGCAGGCCCCGGCGATGCTGGCAACGGTTGAGACGGTGTGGTTGCAAATGGGTCCGACGATGCGGGCGCTCTATGGCCGGTTGCAACGCAAGGATCCGCCAATGCATCACCGCCTCATTTTGGCGGCTTTAAAAGCAGGCGATGAACCAGGTCTTCGGGTGGCCGTGCGGGCGGATGTCACCCAGGGGCTGCGCATGTTGGCGCGCTAAGGCCTCTGCATACCCCAACCGCCAAGCCAAAGCACTGTGCCCGTTGGCAACACCGGGCTGCGCCTGCCTTCCCTCATTTCATGTCGAAATGGCGTTATGCAGAGGTCTTCGCTAAGACCCGCACCCTTAGGCGCAGGCCTTAAAACACAATAAATTGCGTGACAGAAGCGGCCCGGCTCAGCTGTGAATTGCGCCATCACCGCAGGCCAAAGCCGCCTCGCGCACGGCTTCAGAATAGGTGGGATGGGCATGGCAGGTGCGCGCCAGATCTTCGGCTGCGGCACCAAATTCCATCGCCACGCAGACCTCATGGATCAGATCCCCCGCCATGGGGCCGATGATATGCGCGCCAAGAATGCGATCCGTCGTCGCATCCGCCAGGATTTTCACAAAGCCATCGGCGGCAAAATTGGCCTTCGCTCGGCCATTGCCCATGAAGGAGAACTTTCCGGCTTTGTATGCGCGACCCGCTTCTTTCAATTGCTCTTCGGTTTGGCCAACGGTGGCGACCTCTGGATGGGTGTAGATCACACCGGGGATCACCTCATAATTCACATGACCGGCTTGCCCGGCCAAGATTTCCGCCACGGCCATGCCCTCATCTTCGGCCTTATGGGCCAGCATCGGCCCTGTAATGGCGTCGCCAATGGCGTAAATGCCGGGCACTGAGGTTGCATAATGGGCATCAGTTTGGATTTGACCGCGCGCGGTGAGGGTGACGCCAAGCGCCTCCAATCCCAGACCGTCAACATAGGGGCGCCGGCCTGTGGCCACGAGCACCACATCGGCCTCCTGCTCATGGGAGCTGTCTTTTTTGCGTTTGACATAGCTCACAGTGGCTTTGCCCTTATGGACCGCAACCGATTGCACAGCCGCGCCCATGGTGAATTTGAGGCCTTGTTTTTTGAGAATTCTCAGGAAGGTTTTTTGCACCTCACCGTCCATGCCGGGGGTGATATCGTCCAAATATTCTATCACCTCAACCTCGGTACCCAGGCGGGCGTAGACGGATCCCAACTCCAAACCAATGACACCTGCGCCGATCACCACCATTTTGCTCGGAATTTTGTCCAAGTCCAGGGCGCCTGTGGAGGTTACGACGGTTTTTTCGTCGATCTCAATTCCGGGCAGGCTTGAGGGTTCGGAGCCAGAGGCAATGATAATGTGTTTGGCCTGATGAATGTCATCGCCGACTTTAACCTGCCCCGCCGCGGGAATGCTGCCCCAGCCTTTGAGCCAATCAATTTTGTTTTTCTTGAAGAGAAACTCAATGCCCTTGGTGTTGCCATCGATCACCTCGGTTTTGTAACCCTGCATCTTTGCCCAATCGACCTTAGGATCATCAGCAATCAACCCCATTTTGGCAAAATTATGCTGCGCTTCATGCAATTGGTGGCTGGCATGCAGCAGGGCTTTGGAGGGGATACAGCCGACATTCAGGCAGGTCCCGCCAAGGGTGTCACGCCCCTCGACACAGGCGGTCTTGAGACCGAGCTGCGCGCAGCGAATAGCGCTGACATAGCCGCCGGGGCCGGAGCCAATCACAATTACATCAAAAGAAGCCATAAGAAAGGTCCTTTATTTTCAGGGCGGGCTCTGAAGCCCGTGGTTGGTTTTGTCGCAACCTCAACCTAAGTGAGGCCATGTCCAAAATGAACATTGTCGCCAGTGCCACCGCCACCGCTGCTCGCGGCGGTGGATCACGGCCGGATTAAAGATCCATCAACAGACGGCGCGGATCTTCCAAGGCTTCTTTGACGCGAACAAGGAAGGTGACAGCACCCTTGCCGTCCACGACCCGGTGATCATAGCTCAAAGCCAGATACATCATGGGACGTATGACCACCTCACCCTTGATCGCCACCGGACGATCTTGGATCTTATGCATGCCCAAGATGCCCGATTGTGGCGGGTTCAGAATTGGCGATGACATCAACGACCCATAGATGCCCCCGTTGGAGATGGTGAAGGTGCCGCCCTGCATTTCCGCCATGGACAATTTCCCATCGCGCGCGCGCGCGCCTTTCTCGGCAATGGCCTTTTCGATCTCGGCAAAAGATAAGGAATCCGCGTCGCGGATCACCGGAACCACCAATCCGGTTGGCGTGCCCGCGGCGATGCCCATATGCACAAAATTCTTATAGACGATATCTGTGCCATCAATTTCCGAATTGACCTCTGGCACCTCGCGCAGCGCATGGCAGCAGGCGACGGTGAAGAAAGACATAAAGCCCAATTTCACGCCATGTTTCTTCAAAAACAAATCTTTGTATTCATTCCGCAGGGCCATGACCTCTGTCATGTCGACCTCATTGTAAGTGGTCAACATGGCAGCAGTGTTCTGGCTGTCTTTGAGGCGCCGCGCGATGGTTTGGCGCAGGCGAGTCATCTTCACCCGCTCTTCGCGTGCGGCATCCTCTGCGGGAACCGCCGCGCGAATGGGCGTGGCATGTGGGGAAGCGGCCGACGGTGGCGCGGCTGCGGCCAGGGCTTTTTGAACATCTTGTTTCATCACGCGGTTATCTTTGCCTGTTGCGGTCACGTCCTTGCGGGTGAGACCGGCCTCAGACATGAGCTTTTTCGCGGAGGGCGCATCTTCAACATCATGGCTTTTTGCAGCCGCAGCGGTGGAGGCGCTGGCCTGTGCTGGGGCGGGGGCGCTGGAAATGGCGGGGGCGCTGGAAATTTCCCCTCCAATCACAGCCAATTGGCCGCCCGCTTGCACGGTGCTGCCTTCGGCGGCAAGGATTTGACCCAAAACACCAGCGGCCGGGGCAGGCACCTCGACACTCACCTTATCGGTTTCCAATTCACAAAGCATTTCATCCTGTGCCACCGTATCGCCGAGCTTTTTATACCAGGTGGAGACTGTGGCCTCGGTGACAGATTCGCCCAAGACCGGCACCATCACAGCGATGGATTGCGCGGCCTGCGCGGCTGCGCTTTTGGCCGGTGTGTTTTTGGCCGGCGCAGAGGCCGCCGCCCCTTCGTTGATTTGTGCCAACAGCGCTTCGGTGCTGACGGTCGCGCCTTCTGCGGCGACGATTTCGGCCAATGTGCCGGCCACGGGGCTGGGCACTTCGACGGTGACCTTATCGGTCTCCAGCTCACAGAGCATATCGTCCACGGCAACTTGATCGCCAGGTTTTTTGAACCAGGTCGCGACAGTGGCTTCGGTCACAGATTCGCCCAAAGTGGGAACACGAACTTCGGTGGCCATGATTTTATCCTTTCAACGTAAGCGCTTCATCGACGAGCGCGGCTTGTTGTGATTTGTGTATAGAGGCAAGCCCGGTTGCGGGGGAGGCCGAGGTGGCCCGACCGACATAGGTCGGGCGGCTGTGTTTGGCACCAATGCGCGTGAGGACCCATTCGATATTTGGCTCAATAAAGGTCCAAGCGCCCTGATTTTTCGGCTCTTCCTGGCACCAGACGATTTCCGCCTGTTTGAAGCGTTCCAATTCGTTGACCATGGAGATGGCGGGGAAAGGATAGAATTGCTCGACCCGCAGCAGATATATATCCTCGATGCCGCGCGTGTCGCGTTCTTCGAGCAGATCGTAATAGACTTTGCCCGAACAGATCACCACGCGTTTGATCTTTTTATCGGCAACCAACTTTGTCTCGGAATTACCATATTGTGCATCATCCCACAGAACCCGGTGAAAGCTGGATCCGGTGGTAAATTCTGCGCGCTTTGACACGGCCATCTTGTGACGCAACAGAGATTTTGGCGTCATGAGAACTAAGGGTTTTCGGAAGGTGCGGTGAATTTGCCGGCGCAAGATGTGGAAATAATTGGCCGGGGTGGTGCAGTTGGCGACGATCCAATTGTCATGGCCGCACATTTGCAAAAAGCGCTCTAGGCGGGCGGAGCTGTGCTCTGGGCCTTGGCCCTCAAACCCATGGGGCAGCAGCATCGTGAGGCCTGACATGCGCAGCCATTTGCTTTCTCCGCTGGAGATGAATTGATCAAACATGATCTGCGCGCCATTGGCAAAATCGCCGAATTGGGCTTCCCACATGACCAAAGCATTGGGCTCGGCCAAGCTGTAGCCATATTCAAAACCCAAGACGGCATATTCGGACAGCATCGAATCGATGACCTCATACTGGCCCTGGCCTTCACGGATGTTGTTGAGCGGGTAATAGCGCTCTTCGGTGTCCTGATTGACCAGGCCAGAGTGGCGGTGGCTAAAGGTGCCGCGTGTGCTGTCTTGCCCGGCGAGCCGCACGGGGTGGCCCTCTGTCAGCAATGAGCCAAAGGCCAAAGCCTCGCCTGTGGCCCAATCGATCCCTTCGCCACTGCTCAGCGCTTGGGATTTGGCATCCAACATGCGCTGCACGGTCTTGTGGATTGGAAAGCCCTCGGGCACCTGGCAAAGGGCGCGGGCCACATCGTCAAAAGTCTCTTCGGACATGGCTGTCGCGCCGCGTTGGTAGTCTTCACCGTGGCGATTCATTTTCGACCAGCGCCCATCGAGCCAATCGGCCTTATTGGGTTTGTAGTCTTTACCGGCTTCGAATTCTGTATTCAGAAGCGCTTGAAAGCTGGCCTTCATATCTTCAATTTCGCCCTCTGGGATCAGACCATCGCGCACCAGGCGCTCTGTGTAGAGGGTGAGGGTGGTTTTTTGCGTTTTGATCTTTTTGTACATCAGCGGATTGGTAAACATCGGCTCATCGCCTTCGTTGTGACCAAAGCGGCGATAGCAAATGATATCAACAACCACATCTTTTTTGAACTTTTGACGGAATTCTGTGGCGACGCGGGCGGCATGGACCACGGCCTCGGGATCATCGCCGTTGACGTGGAAAATGGGGGCCTCAACCATCAAAGCGATATCCGTGGGATAAGGGGAGGAGCGGCTGAAATGTGGTGCGGTGGTGAAGCCGATTTGGTTGTTCACCACGATGTGCATGGTGCCGCCGGTTTTATGCCCTTTAAGCCCCGACAGGCCAAACCCTTCGGCCACAATGCCCTGACCGGCAAAGGCGGCATCCCCATGCAGCAGGATGGGCAGAACACTGGTGCGCTCTGTGTCGTTATTTTGATCTTGTTTCGCGCGTGCTTTGCCCAAAACCACCGGGTTGACGGCCTCAAGGTGGCTCGGGTTGGCGGTGAGTGACAAATGCACAGAATTGCCATCAAATTCCCGATCAGAGGAGGCGCCGAGGTGGTATTTCACATCGCCCGATCCATCCACATCTTCGGGCTTGAACGAGCCGCCTTGGAATTCGTTAAAGATCGCGCGATAGGGTTTGGCCATCACATTGGCCAGCACCGACAGACGGCCCCGATGCGGCATGCCAATGATGATGTCTTTCACCCCCAGCGCACCGCCACGTTTGATGATTTGCTCCATTGCGGGAATGAGGCTTTCGCCGCCATCAAGCCCGAAGCGTTTTGTTCCCATGTATTTGACATGAAGAAATTTTTCGAAACCTTCCGCCTCGACCAATTTGTTGAGAATGGCCTTGCGCCCCTCGCGGGTGAAGCTGATTTCCTTGCCGTAACCTTCAATCCGCTCCTTCAGCCAGGACGATTCTTCAGGATCGGAAATATGCATATATTGGAGGGCGAAAGTGCCACAATAGGTGCGGCGAACAATCTCCAAAATCTCGCGCATCGAGGCAAATTGCAGTCCCAAAACATTATCGAGAAAGATCGGCCGGTCCATATCGGCCTCTGTGAAGCCGTAGCTGGCAGGATCCAATTCGGGGCGGGGATCATCCTCGCGCATGCCCAAGGGATCGAGATCTGCCGCAAGATGGCCGCGAATACGATAGGCGCGGATCAGCATCAGGGCACGCAGCCCGTCAAGTACCGCGCGTTTGAGTTGCTCCTCATTTAAGGAAACACCGGATTCAGCGGCCTTATCGCTAATTTTTTTGCCCGCATCGCGCGCCTCGGATGCCGCTGGGTATTCGCCAGTAAAGGCCGATGTCAGATCATCCATTGGCATGGGCGGCCAGTCGCGGCGTGCCCAAGAGGGGCCCGAGGCTTTGGCGCGCACGTCCCTGTCTTCATCGCCGAGCGCCGCAAAGAAATCAGCCCATTGCGCGTCAACTGACACAGGGTCGGCGCTGTAGCGGGCATGCATTTGCTCGAGATATTCCGCGTTATGGCCCTGCATAAAGCTTGAGGCATGGAATTGATCGTTTGCAGAGTGATCGGTCATCGGATGACACCTTGGTAAGGAACAAAAAGAGGGTTTGAACGTGGCGCGGCAAGGGCGATCACTGGACTGACCTTGCCGCCTGGGGTGCGCTCACGCGCGTAGCATGATTGCCAAAGATTTGATCTGAGTTTAACCGTCATGCCCGCCGCTCCCATATTATTTATGCGTCGATCGCGGCCAAAACAGCTTCGCCAAGGCTGGCGGGGCTTTCTGCGACGACAATCCCGGCCATTTTCATGGCTTCGATTTTATCCTCCGCGCCGCCCTTGCCGCCGGCGACAATTGCACCCGCGTGGCCCATTCTGCGGCCTGCGGGGGCTGTGCGTCCAGCGATGAAGCCCGCGACGGGTTTCCAGCGGCCTTTTTTCTTTTCATCAGCCAAAAACTGCGCAGCTTCCTCTTCGGCGGAGCCGCCGATTTCGCCGATCATGATGATGGATTGGGTTTCGTCATCGGCGAGGAACCATTCGAGTACGTCGATATGCTCTGTGCCTTTGATCGGATCGCCGCCGATGCCGACGCAGGTGGATTGGCCCAATCCCACATCGGTGGTTTGCTTCACGGCTTCATAGGTCAAAGTGCCTGAGCGAGAGACCACGCCAACGGAGCCGCGGCGGTGAATATGACCGGGCATAATGCCGATTTTGCAGGCATCGGGTGTGATCACCCCCGGGCAGTTGGGCCCGATCAAACGGCTTGAGGAGCCTTCAAGCGCCCGTTTCACGCGCATCATGTCCAAGACTGGAATGCCTTCGGTGATGCAGACGATGACTTCCATCTGCGCGTCAATGGCCTCGAGAATAGAGTCCGCCGCAAAGGGCGGTGGAACGTAGATCACAGTGGCATTGGCCTCCGTGACAGATTTGGCCTCATGCACAGAGTTGAAAACCGGCAGATTTAAATGGGTTTGCCCGCCCTTGCCAGGGGTTACCCCACCGACCATTTTCGTGCCATAGGCGATGGCTTGCTCTGAGTGAAATGTGCCCTGGCTGCCGGTGAATCCCTGGCAGATGACTTTGGTGTTTTCGTCGATAAGTACGGCCATTCGGCGCTCCTAGTTCGTATGTTGGCAGCGGCACCTTGGGCCGGCTGCAAAATTCCAATTCAGCGGTCTCAGGGCCGCGTTACAGCGCCTTTACAGCAGCAACGATTTTCTCGGCGCCATCGCGCAGATTGTCGGCCGCGATGACATTCAGCCCGCTTTCGGTGATGATCCGCTTGCCTTCATCGACATTGGTGCCCTCCAAGCGGACAACCAAGGGCACGGTAAGCCCCACTTCCTTAACCGCAGAGACCACACCATCCGCAATCACGTCACAGCGCATGATTCCACCAAAGATATTGACCAAAATACCTTTGACTTGTGGATCCGAAGTGATGATTTTGAAGGCCTCGGTCACTTTTTCTTTGGTGGCGCCGCCGCCAACATCAAGGAAGTTCGCCGGCTCAGCGCCGTAGAGTTTGATAATGTCCATTGTGGCCATGGCCAGGCCTGCACCGTTGACCATGCAACCGATTTCGCCATCCAAAGCGATATAGTTCAGATCATATTTCGATGCTTCGAGTTCACGGGCGTCCTCCTCGGTGGTGTCGCGCAGCTCGGCTATGTCAGCATGGCGGTAAACCGCATTGCCATCGAAGCCAATTTTAGCATCCAAGACCTTCAAATCCCCGCCATCGGTGATGATCAAAGGGTTGATTTCCAGCATTTCCATATCTTTTTCGACAAAGGCTTTGTAGAGCTGGCCCATCAATTTAACGCATTGCTTTTTTTGTGCGCCTTGGAGGCCAAGGGAAAACGCGATGCGGCGGCCATGAAAGCCTTGGTATCCCGTGGCGGGATCCACCGAGAAGGACAGAATTTTTTCCGGTGTGGCCTCTGCCACCTCTTCAATGTCCATGCCGCCCTCGGTGGAGGCGACAAAGGAGATGCGGCTGGTGTGGCGGTCAACCAGGATCGCGAGATAAAATTCTTTCTCAATACCGGATCCATCTTCGATATAGATGCGGTTGACCAATTTCCCGGCAGGACCAGTTTGCTTGGTGACCAGCGTCCGGCCCAGCATGGCTTTGGCCTCTTTTTCCGCTTCATCGACCGATCGGGCCAGGCGCACACCGCCGGCAGCGCCGGCGTCGGCTTCAATAAAGCTGCCTTTTCCGCGCCCACCGGCGTGGATTTGCGCCTTCACAACCCACAAGGGCCCATCCATTTCAGCTGCCGCAGCTTTGGCAGCATCGGCGCTGAGGACGATGCGCCCGTCGCTGACGGGTGCGCCATAGCTGCGCAAAAGGGCTTTGGCTTGATATTCATGAATATTCATAGAGCTGTTCCTGCAATTTATTCCTTATCGCATCTAAAACATATAAGTTGTGGCGATATAGTAAATTATTGCAGAAAAGCCGTTTTTCGTACATTTGTGATCACAGAAAAAAAATCTGTGATCACAAAATGGAAATCAAACTGGGATTGCACCCAAATCAAAGGGTGGCGCGGCGCTTTGACGTCTAAAAGAACGCCTGCAAGCCTGTTTGCGCCCGCCCAAGGATCAAAGCATGGACATCATGCGTCCCTTCATAGGTGTTGACGGTCTCGAGATTGGCCGCATGGCGCATGATCTGGAACCCCTCGGCAATACCATTGCCCCCATGCATGTCACGGCTCACGCGGGCGATATCCAAAGCTTTGCCGCAATTGTTGCGCTTCATCAGGCTAATGAGCTCTGGACTGGCGGTGCCGTCGTCCATCATCTGACCCAATCGGAAGGCAGATTGCAGGCCCAAGGCGATTTCAGTTTGCATATCCGCGAGCTTTTTCTGGAAAAGCTGGGTCTGTGCCAGAGGTTTGTTGAACTGTTTCCGGTCCAGACCATATTGCAATGCGGCGTGCCAGCAAAACTCAGCCGCGCCCATAACTCCCCAAGCAATGCCATAGCGGGCTCGGTTGAGGCAACCAAAGGGCCCTTTGAGACCTTCGACATTGGGCAAAAGCGCGTCTTCGCCCACCTCAACGCCATCCATAACGATTTCCCCAGTGACCGAGGCGCGCAGGGAGAGCTTGCCACCGATTTTTGGCGCCGACAGGCCGTTCATGCCTTTTTCCAGGATGAACCCGCGGATTTTTCCGCCATGTTCTTCCGATTTGGCCCAAACCACAAAGACATCTGCAATCGGCGCATTGGAAATCCACATTTTGGATCCGGTCAGCTTGTACCCCGTTGCGGTTTTCTCAGCGCGGGTTTTCATCCCTGCGGGATCGGATCCAGCATCCGGCTCAGTCAGTCCAAAGCAGCCGATCAAGGCGCCAGAGCAGAGCCCGGGCAAGTATTTTTGCCGTTGGGCCTCGCTGCCGTATGCGTGGATCGGGTAAATGACCAAAGAAGATTGCACGGACATCATCGAGCGATAGCCGCTGTCAACCCGCTCGACTTCTCGCGCAATCAAACCATAGGCCGTGTATGAGGCACCCAGGCCGCCGTATTCCTCCGGTATCGTGGCGCCCAGCAGCCCCGCTTCACCCATTTTGGGGAATAGGCCAGGGTTGACCGTCGCTTCTCGGTAGGCGTCAATAATTAAAGGTTGCAATTCATTTTGGGCAAATTGCGCCGCCGCATCGCGCAACATGCGGTCATCTTCGCTCAACTGATTGTCCAGTAAGAACGGGTCGGGCCAATTAAAATCTGCCAATTGTGGTTTGAGGTCCGCCATGGTGAATGCTCCTAATAGGTTTGCGTAAATTTGATCTAACCGCCGCGGGAGTACAACCCCTCGCGAGGCTAAGGACCTGCGGCAAATGGGAGAGACAGAAAAACCCGAAACTTGCGCTCCGGGTTTTCAATAGGCTTAGGGCTTGTGACTATTTCGGCAGCGGGCCGACCAGCATGATCATCTGACGACCTTCCATTTTCGGCATATTTTCCACCCGGCCAATCTCTTTGGTATCTTCTGCCACGCGCAGCAACAGATCGCGCCCCAATTCTTGGTGTGCCATCTCGCGACCCTTAAAGCGCAGGGTGATTTTAACCTTGTCGCCATTTTCCAAAAACTTGAACACATTGCGCATTTTGACCTGGTAGTCATGCTTGTCTGTGTTCGGTCGGAATTTGACCTCTTTAATTTCGATGATCTTTTGTTTCTTGCGTGCTTCCGCTTCTTTCTTTTGGGATTCATATTTGAATTTCCCATAATCCATAATCTTGCACACAGGTGGATTTGCATTTGGTGAAATTTCCACCAAGTCCAATCCGGCGTCTTCTGCCATAATCAAAGCGCGTTCTGGCGTGACCACGCCAATGTTTTCGCCATCTTCGTCAATCAAACGAAGTTCGCTCCCGCGGATGCGTTCGTTGATGCGAGGGCCGGTTTCGCGCTGCGGAGGCGCGTTGTGAGGTCTGCGGGCTATAGCTATCGTCCTTTTGTGGATAAATTAACGCCGCCTATCTAGCCGTGTGGCCACATAGTTTCAAGGCGTATCTTCATGGGCGGGCTTGGATCTATCCGACGAAGGCTTTCTCGATCACATAGTCGCCCGGATCGGAATTGGCCCCCTCGCGCAGACCATAGGCCTCAAGAATGCGTTTCATATCCGTGTTCAACCCCATGGATCCGCAGACCATTGCGCGGTCATTCTCAGCGTTGAAATCTGCAATTCCCAGATCCGCAAATAGGGTTCCGTCTTCTAACAAAGTGGTGATACGGCCCATCTTTGCTGAGGGCTCGCGTGTGGTGGTGGGGTAATAGATCAGCTTGGATTGTGCCTCTTCGCCCACCAATATATCGTTTTTCGTCTCTTCAATCAGCTCTTGGCCAAACTTAAGCTCCGCCACATCGCGGCAGCTGTGGGTTAAAATCACCTGTTCAAAGCGCTCATAGGTTTCTGGCTCGCGCAGGAGTGAGGCAAAGGGGGCAATGCCGGTGCCGGTTGAGAAGAACCAAATGCGTTTGGCCGGGGTCAGGGCATCATGCACCAATGTACCGACCGGTTTGGGCCGCAAGATCACTTGATCGCCGGGCATAATGTGCTGCAATTTGCGGGTGAGCGGGCCGTCTTTGACCTTGATGGAATAAAATTGCAAGGTTTCATCCCAGGCTGGTGAGGCTATGGAATAGGCGCGCAGCAGCGGTTTTTGCTTGCCGGTTACAGGATCAGGGTCGCTCATCACCCCAATCATCACGAACTCACCAGAGCGAAATCGCAAAGAGGGGGGACGTGTGACGCGGAAGCGAAACAGGCTGTCGGTGTAATGCTCAACCTCTGTGACGGTTTGGGCGTCAGGCAGGATTGCGGGTGTTGCGGTACTCAGTGTCACGGTGCGTTGCTCAGTCATTTAGGGTCCCTGCTGGTCTATTCGGTCAAAAGCAGAAGTTCAATTGCGGCTTTCGACATAATGTTGCGATGAGCCCGCAGGCCGGCGCAGGCGCGCTTGGTAATCATGGGCGCGCCAATCGGCGCGGGCCAGCCATTGGCATTCGGGCTGCCGCGCGGCTAAGTCTTGCGGAATTTCAACATCATCGAATCCAGCGCGCCGCGCCATCGCGTATTGATCGGACAGCACATAGCCGGCGAGCCTGAGGTGCCCGCGATAGCCGCTTTGGCGCAACCTTGCCGCCAACGTAAAGCCGCGCCCATCGGAAAAGCTGGCCAGAGTGATGCGAATGGAGCGCCGCTGAAGCAGCTCAGCGGTAATATCCTTTGGGTCAAAGTCGGATGATAAATCCGCCGCTATTGTGCGGGTCTCTTCGAGTGCAAAGCCTTGGTCATTGACGACAACTGTCATGGGATCCTCATAAGTTTTTGGGCGTGGCGGGCAAATGAATGCCGCATTCGGTTTTGGAGTGCCCAGGCCAACGGCCGGCACGGGCATCCATGCCGGGCGGCGCGCGATAGGTGCAAGGGGCGCAACCAATTGAGGGGTAGCCTTGATCGGTCAAAGGATGCCGCGGCAGGTTATGGGTCTCAAAATAGGCATTGATATCCTGCCGGCTCCAATGGGCGAGGGGGTTCAACTTGAGTCGCCCTGCCGCATCGGCCTCCCAAATGGCCATCTCCGCGCGGCTGGCCGATTGATGCCGTTTGCGGCCCGTAATCCAAGCCGCATAGGGCGCCAGCGCGCGCTGTAGGGGGGCCACCTTGCGCAGAGTGCAGCACGCATCCGTATTTGATTGATGCAGCAGGCCTTCGGTGTCTTGCAAGAACAAGTCGCCCGGATCTGGAGAAATATGAATGACATTCTCAAGGCCGAGGTGTTTTGTCAGATCTTTTTGATAGCTTAGCGTCGCGCGAAAGAGCATCAACGTGTCGATGAAGAGCACGGGCGTTTTGGGTGCGATATGCGCCACCATATGGAGCAAGATCGCTGACTCTGCGCCAAAAGCGCTCACCAGAGCAATTTTTTGCGACAAGAGGGTAAGCGCAGGCTTCAAAATTTCCAAAGGATCGCGCTGTGCATCGCGGCGGTTGAGCAGAGCAAGCCGGGCATCCAGGGGCATTTCATTCAGGTAAGGCATGGCTCATGCGGCCTTTCTTGACTGCGGGTAGAGAAGCGCTTTGAAGGGCTCGAGGCCCAGACGACGATAGGCCGCCAGAAAGCTCTCACTCGGGTCTATGCGCAGCTGCAGATAGCCCAGCACCAATCGTTCAATCGCCGGAACGATCTCATCGGCGCCGAAACCCGGGCCCGCACGGGTGCCAATTTCAGCGTCAGCACCCGCATCGCCGCCAAGGGTAATTTGATAGCTCTCAACCCCGGCTTTCTCAAGGCCCAAAATGCCGATGTGCCCGACATGGTGATGGCCGCAAGCATTGATGCAGCCTGAAATTTTGAGTTTCAACGGTCCTATGTCATGTTCTAGTTTTAGCGCCTGAAAACGGGTTGCAATCTGCTGGGCCACCGGAATGGAGCGCGCGGTGGCCAAGGCGCAGTAATCCATGCCGGGGCAGGCGATAATGTCGGATATCAACCCGATATTGGCGGTCGCCAAATCCGCCTGCCGCAGCGCGTGATAGACTTGGGGCAAATCCGCACGATGAACATGGGGCAAAATCACGTTTTGCTCATGAGAAATACGCAGTTCATCATGGCCAAAATCGCGGGCGATGTCTGCCAAAGCGCGCATTTGCGCCGCGCTGGCGTCCCCCGGGGTTGCGCCGGACTTTTTCAGACTTACAGAGACGATTGCATAGTTCGGCACTTTATGAGCGGTGATATTCGTGTCCAACCAGGCCCGAAAGGCCGGGGATTGCGGCAGGCCGTGATCGGCCGCAATCGGCGCGCCTGCGGATTTGAACTTTGGCGGTTCAAAATGCCGCTCAATGTCTTTTAACAGCCGCAAATCGGCACCCAAAAACGCAGGTTTAAGTCTGGCAAACTGCGCCTCTACCCGCTGCTTTATCGCATCGATCCCATGCTCATGGGTGGTGATCTTTATCCGGGCTTTGTATTTGTTATCGCGCCGTCCAAGCAGGTTATAGGTGCTGACGACGGCCTCCAAATAGGGCAAGATATCTTCCAAAGCGACAAAGGGCGACAGGGTCTTGCCAATCATGGGCGTGCGCCCCAACCCCCCACCGACGATCACTTCAAACCCAAGCCGCTCATCTTGCAAGGTCATGCGCAGACCAATGTCATGCGCCTGAGTTACGGCGCGGTCATGGGGGCTGCCTGTGACGGCAATCTTGAATTTGCGCGGCAAAAATTGAAACTCTGGATGATCGGTCGACCATTGGCGGATCAGCTCGGCGATGGGGCGAGGGTCGGCAATTTCATCGGCCGCGGCGCCTGCGAAATGATCTGCTGTGACATTGCGGATGGTGTTGCCACTGGTTTGGATGGCGTGCATCTCCACGTCAGCCAAAGCCTGCAATATGTCGGGCACCTCCTCGAGTTTCGGCCAGTTAAATTGAATGTTTTGCCGCGTGGTGAAATGGCCATAACCTTTGTCCCAGCGCTCCGCGATCATTGCCAGCTGATGCATTTGCCGGCTGTTCAGGGTGCCATAGGGAATGGCGACCCGCAACATATAGGCATGCAGCTGCAAATATAACCCGTTCATGAGGCGTAGGGGTTTGAACTCCTCTTCGCTGAGACTGCCATCCAGACGGCGGGCCACCTGCGCGCGAAACTGCGCCACGCGCTCTGCGACGAATGCGTGATCAAAATTGGAATAGTGATACATCCTAAATCTCCTGTTTTCCGTGGCGGTAATTGGACGGGCCGGTGCTGCGATGCGTCTCGCGGAAATGGCTGGGCCTTGGGCCGCCGGGCTCAACTGTGACATCGCTGAGATAGGCGCCGACCACGACATTGGCCTGCCCCTGGGCAAAGGCCAGACTCGCGCGCGCCAAATCGCGGTCTGTAATCACTGAAGCCTTGGTCAATTCTGGGGTCCAGCTCTGCGCAAAGCGCAGGTAAACCACTTCTCCTGACCTTAAATCATTGGCGGTGACGATTTGTGCAATTTGCGTTAAAGACATAGATCGGCCTCCCGAGGTTGAAAAACATGCTCCGCAGCCGACTGAGGCGAAATTCCATAGAGCAACACGGCCGGTCCGGCCATATCCTGGAGCGCCTCAGTTAGGGCGTTGAGCGCGGCGGCTCGGATGACTTGTTCGGGGCGTGAGCTGTTTTCGATGATGCTGACCGGCGTGAGCGGATCGGCCCCATGCATCAGCAGGCGCCCCTGAATGAAACGCGCGGCTTTTTTGCCCATATAGATCGCCGCGACCGCGCCCGGTTTGGCCAAGGCGCGCCAATCTTGCTCTGCATATCCGGCCATATCGTGGCCTGTGATCCACCGGAGCTGGGCGTTGCGCCCGCGTCGGGTCAAGCTGCGCCCCACGGCCGCGGCGGCCGCTGAGGCCGCGGTGATGCCCGGTATAATGCTGAAGGAAATGTCATGGGCGGCAATCGCCTCTATTTCCTCATCTAACCGACCAAAAACGGTTGGATCACCGGACTTTAACCGCACCACCTGCGCGCCCTGCGCTGCATGGTCAATCATCAATTGATGGATGTCCTCTTGTGCCATAGCCGGGCCAAAGCCGGTCTTGCCGACCTCGATCATGGTGGCCTCACGACGCGCCAGCTCTAGGATGCGACGATCGACCAGTCGATCATACAAGATCACATCGGCTTCATGCAGCAAAACCCGAGCTTTATGGGTCAGCAGGGTGGGATCGCCCGGGCCTGCGCCGACGAAATCCACATGACCTTGCTTGGGGCTTGCGTCTTGAAATTTCGCGAGCAATTCACTCAAAGCCCGTTTGGCGCCCTCGACGCCCGCTGCGTCATAGGCGGCGGGGCCTTTGGAGAAATAAAAGCTGCTCCAAAAATCTCGGCGGAGACGGCCAAAGGGCAGTGCCTGCGCCAGGGATCGAAAGCTCTGACCAATGCGGGCCAATGCGCCAAGGTTTTGCGGCAAGCGCTCTTCGACGTCGCGTTTTATGGCCCGTGCAACCACCGGCGCGGTGCCTTCGGTGCCAATGGCCACGATGACCGGATCGCGGTCAACAATCGCGGGGGTGATAAATTGTGACTGCTGTAAATTATCGACCCAGTTAAACCATGTGCCCGCGGCACGGGCGATGTCTTGGGTGCATCTGTCGCGGCTGTCATCTTCGCTTGCCGCATAGATCAGCTGCGCCTGACGCGCGCGGCTCAGGCTCAGCGGAGCCCTTGAAATTTTCAACCGACCCTCTTGTTCCCAAGTTTGGATTTGCACCTCTGGGGCGGGATCATAGACTGTGATGTCCGCGTCGGTTTTGAGCAAAAGGCGCAATTTGGCAACCGCCGCGGCTCCCCCGCCCACCACGGCGATTGGCTTCTGGGCTACATTCAGAAAAACGGGAAAATGTTTCATTATTTTGCCTCCATTGACATAATATTAGAAAATTATCCTAGCGTTTGGCCAGATACCTGCGATAATAAGGATGAAATCTTCGGAACCCGGCGGGATATGCACGCTCGTTCTCATGTGAAAGGAAAAATCGGATGACTGTTCGTCTGGATGTGGTGGATCGTAAAATTTTATCTGAGCTGCAAAAGGATGCCAGCCGGTCCCTAGATGACATTGCAAAACAAATTGGGGCATCCAAGACGCCCGTTTGGAACAGAATCAAGAAATTGCGCGAAGCGGGGGTGATCAAACGGACCACGGTTGAGCTGGATGCTGAGGCGCTTGGCTTTGAAGCCTGCTTTTTTGTGCTGATCCGCACCTCCGAACATGAGGCCGATTGGCAAGATCGCTTTCTCACCGCGCTGCAAAACCGCCCTGAAGTGCTTGAAGCGCATCGTTTGGCGGGGGAGATTGACTATATTTTAAAAGTCATTGTGCCCAATGCGCGCGCATATGACAAATTTTACCAAGCACTTATCTCGGACGTGCGGGTGTTCAACGTCACCGCACTTTTGAGTATGGAGGAGTTGAAATCTGGCGGCGGATTGAACCTCGATCTTTAGGACGCGCGGCGTTGATGCTTTGGCTCGGCTGCGCCAAATAGGGCCGTTGGTGAAAGAAATGCAAAATAATGGCCAAAAGCTCTTCGTGCCGCTTGACGCTGCCGGGCGGCTTGCATAGAGAACCCTCAGTCCTACAAGACACACAGTTGGCGGTTGTAGCTCAGTTGGTTAGAGTACCGGCCTGTCACGCCGGGGGTCGCGGGTTCGAGCCCCGTCAACCGCGCCACTGTGAGATTGTAAAGACCGATGCGCGGTTGTAGCTCAGTTGGTTAGAGTACCGGCCTGTCACGCCGGGGGTCGCGGGTTCGAGCCCCGTCAACCGCGCCATTTTTCTCAAAATTTCAAGACTATAAAGAAATCCGACGGCAGGGCGGTTTTATCCATAGAGCTTGTGTAAAATTCGCGCCCAGCTGCGAATACCTTTATGAAAGCTCCGCAGGTCGTATTTCTCATTTGGACTATGAATGGCGTCATTGTCGCGGGCAAAGCCAATCAACATCGCATCCATCCCAAGAATCGATTTGAAATGTCCGGCGATGGGGATCGACCCGCCGCATCCCACAAATGCGGCCGGATTGGGCCACTCATCGGAGAGCGCCGCCCGTGCCGCATCAAAGGCCGGATGGGTGGTGGACATTTCAGACCCGGCGGAGGCGCCATGGGGTTTGAAGGTGACGCTGCAATCGGCGGACAAGAGGGCGCGCACCATCGCACGGAAGTTCTCGCGGATCACATGGGGGTCTTGCTGGCCAACCAAACGAAACGAGATTTTCGCATGGGCTTGGCTTGGCAAAACAGTTTTAAATCCTGCGCCTGTATAGCCGCTCCACATGCCATTCACCTCACAGGTCGGGCGCGACCAGATCATTTCCAGCGCGCTGCGTCCCTGTTCTCCGGCCAGATCAGACAGATCCACCTGGCCTAGAAATCCGTCTTGATCGAAGTTGAGCCCCTCCCATTGCGCGGCAATCTCTGCGGGCAGCTCTGGCACCCCGTCATAAAATCCCGGCACGGTAATGCGGCCTTGGTCGTCATGCAAAGCCGCGATGATCTTTGCCAAGACCCGGGAGGGATTCATGGCTGGCCCACCATACATGCCCGAGTGCAGATCCTTGGACGGGCCGGTGATGGTCAATTCTTCGCCCAAAAGTCCCCGCAGGCGGGTGACAATTGCAGGTGTGTCATCACCGAAGAGCCCGGTGTCACAAATCATCGCAACATCCGCGGTCAATTCTTCTGCATTCTCCTGCATGAAGGGCACCAATGAGGGGGAGCCCGATTCCTCTTCGCCTTCAAAAAATAGGCTGATTTTGCCGGGCAGGGCGCCATGCACCGCCTTCCAGGCGCGGCAGGCCTCGACGAAGGTCATCAGCTGGCCTTTGTCATCTGACGCACCGCGGGCGCGGATCACCGGCCCGAGATCGCCCTGTTCCAACGCAGGTTCGAAGGGTGAACGGTCCCAGAGGTCAAGCGGATCAACGGGCTGCACGTCGTAATGGCCGTAAAACAACACATGCGGCCCTTCAGAGCCAGCATGGGCCACGACCATCGGATGTCCCGGGGTGGCGCGCTTGCTGGCGTCAAAGCCGATGGATTTAAGATCCTCAACCAACCAATCGGCGGCTGCGTCACAGTCTTGACGATAGGCTGGATCGGTTGAGATGCTCGGAATGCGCAGCAACTGGAAGAGATGCTCGGTTGTCTGGTCGATGTGAGCGTCAATGTGAGCCAAAACGGGGTCGAGCACCGCTGCGGACATGGAATCTCCAGACAAATTTACGAAGCGAATCTTCTGACCATTGATTGGATATTGGCGCCTATAGTCAAACAAAAACACCGGGTCTTTAGGATCAGTTTATGGCGGTGTCTAAGGTCTTACCTTCGGAAGATGTATATTTCTGAGGAAAAAAGGTGGCTAAACCTCGCTTATTGAACCAAATTATAGGCAGAAGCTCTATATTTTTTTAGAGATTATGTTATTAATGTTTCATCTGTCCGGTGGCCATTGGGGGCGCCCGGGGGTAATTGCGTAGGGCAGCTCCATGATTGGCCGTAAGTCATCACGCCTAAAGAACACTAAAAAACCGTTAAAGCTGAAAGGCTTTGACGATTTTGAAGTGACGCTCGGCGATGTGATGCGTGGGGAACGTGCGACGCGCGGCAAGTCTCTGATGGACGTACAGCATGACCTTAGAATCAAGGCGGTCTATATCGCTGGCGTCGAAGATTGCGATCCTTCGGTATTTGATACGCCGGGATTTATCGCCGGCTATGTGCGCTCTTATGCGAAATATCTCGGCATGGATCCGGACGCGTCTTTTGAAATGTTCTGTAAAGAAAGCGGCTTTAAATCGATCCACGGCATGTCGGAGCGTGCGCTGCCTACGCGGCTGAGCCGCGAAGAGCGTCTGGCCGCTTCATTGACACGCCGGCCCGCAGGGGGCATCGCCAGCACGACCCCATTTTTGCCGCCCAAAGAAAGTTTTTTCAATCGGGTTGATGTGCGGGCTTTTGTATCCTCGTTGGTGCTGATGCTTTTGCTGGGTTGGCTTGGGTATGGGGCCTATTCGGTGGTGCAAAAAATCCAGCGTGTGCAAATGGTCCCGGTGGAGCAGGCCCCATTGGTGGCCTCTGATCTGGATCCCTTGAGGCCGCGGGAGGCTGCCTCTTTGGAGTCGTCGCTGCGAAATGCGCAAAGTGATGACATTTACAGCCGCATCTATCAGCCGCAGGCCCTTGATGTCCCGGTTGTGGTGCCGCGCGATGGACCAATCGCCAATATTGATCCAGACCAACGCGGCGCTTTTGCGGCGCAAGAGCCGCCAATGGTGACGGCCTTTGTTGACGAGACCATTGACGATATTTTGTCTGATATTGTCAGCTCCGCACCAGAGCCGGAAGCGGAAGCGGCGCTGCAAGTGGTCGAGAGCCCTCCGGCGCCCGTGCAGCTTGTCTCGTCACAAGGCGTTTGGTTGCGGGTCAAAGATGCCGAGGGATCCATCATTTTTGAGCGCATCATGGATGCGGGCACCCCCTATGAGGTGCCGCTTAACGATCCGCCAGCTGTGATTGAGCGGGCGGGCAATGCGAGCGCATTGTTCTTTTTGGTCGATGGCGCGCTCTATGGTCCCGCTGGGGGCAGTGGGCGCGTGGCGAAAAATATTGAACTCTCCGCGCAAAACTTAACTCAAACTTTTGAGCGTCACGCGCCACAAGATCAGTCGCCGCTTTATAGTTTCCTGCTTGAGCTTGAAACTGATCGCGTCAATCCCTAGTCATGAGGCAACACCCTTAACTCGAGAAAGTGTCCTATGTCTCTCAATCATATTCGCCCGTGGCGTAACATTTACCGCCGCAAAAGTCGGCAAATCATGGTTGGCTCAGTTCCGGTGGGCGCAGACGCGCCCATAACGGTTCAGACAATGACCAATACGCTGACCACGGATGTGGCTGCAACCATTGCGCAGATTCAAGCCTGCGCGGATGCTGGCGCCGATATCGTTCGGGTCTCTGTGCCCGATGAGGCCTCCTCCAAGGCGCTTAAGGAGATTGTGCGTGAAAGCCCGGTGCCGATCGTGGCCGATATCCATTTTCACTACAAGCGCGGCATCGAGGCCGCCGCGGCCGGCGCGGCCTGCCTGCGGATCAATCCGGGCAACATCGGCAGCCAAGAGCGCGTGCGCGAGGTCATCAAAGCGGCGCGCGACAATGGCTGCTCGATGCGGATCGGCGTGAATGCTGGCTCGCTTGAGAAACATTTGCTCGACAAATATGGTGAGCCCTGCCCCGATGCGATGGTGGAAAGCGGGCTTGAGCATATTAAAATTTTGCAAGACAATGATTTTCATGAATTTAAAATAAGCGTCAAGGCCAGTGATGTCTTTATGGCCGCCGCAGCCTATCAAGCCTTGGCGGAGGCCACTGACGCGCCGATCCATCTTGGGATCACGGAAGCGGGCGGCCTGATGTCTGGCACGATCAAATCGGCCATTGGTCTGGGAAATCTGCTCTGGATGGGCATTGGCGATACAATCCGCGTCAGCCTCTCGGCCGATCCTGTGCAAGAGGTGAAGGTTGGCTATGATATCCTGAAATCACTGGGCCTGCGTCATCGCGGGGTGAATATAATTTCTTGCCCAAGCTGTGCGCGACAGGGCTTTGATGTGATCAAAACCGTTGAGGCCTTGGAGCGCCGGCTGGAGCATATCAAAACGCCGATGTCGCTTTCGATCATCGGTTGTGTGGTCAATGGTCCCGGAGAGGCCCTAATGACCGATGTGGGCTTTACCGGCGGGGGAAATGGCGCGGGTATGGTCTATTTGGCGGGGCAGCAAAGCCATAAATTGTCAAATGACGAGATGGTGGAGCATATTGTCAGCCAAGTGGAAACCCGCGCGGCGCAGCTGGACCTTGAAGCGGCCGCGGCGCAGACGGCGGCCTCTTAAGGCGTTTTCGCCGCGTCCAAAATATCCTGCGCTCTTTGCCGTGCTGCTGAGCCCCGCGGCAAAAGATCTTCGGCTCGCTTGGCCTGTATGGCTGCATTTTGCATATTTCCTTGCAATGCATAGCGCTCTGCGATCGCCAGAACAGCCTGTCCCTGCTGGCCGTTGCGGTCATAGGCCGTGCCGATATCGCGTAAAATGCGCGCATCTCGACTGTCGAGCTCATGGGCCTTTTGTAACATTTTCAGGGCCTGCGCGTTGGAGCTTTTGGTATTTTGCGCCAGCAGAGATCGGCCATAACCCCCTAAGATAAGCGCATTGGTGGGCTCCAGTTCGGCGGCGCTGGCATAGGCTTTTGTTGCCGCCGCAAATTCGCGGCTTTCCAAAAGGATTTGTCCCTGGAGCTCGCGGTAATAAGCATCATTGGGAAGGGCGGCGATCAGTTGGGCCATGGATTTTTGCGCTGCGCTGCTGCGGCCGCTGCGGTGCTCGGCGATGGCTCTGCGCATCAGATCTACGTCTGAGCTTCCCGTCGCGCGGCTCAGGGTCCATTGAGGCGCCCGCAGAAAGCCTGATAATTTTCCTTGAATGCGCGAAAACCAATAGGCCTGCTTGGCATCTGGAAGATGTGAGGTGGCACCTGCCGCATAGGCATGAATGGTGCGAATGCGGTCCCGGTTGAGAGGATGGCTGCGGGTATAGGGATCTTGATAATCCTCGCTCAGATTGGATTGACCGATGAAAAGCTCGAAGACTTCGGCCATGGCGGCGGGGTTGACCTTGGCCGTATTCATGAAACGCAATGCCGACTGATCTGCGGCGGATTCTTCAATGCGGGTATGTGCCAGCAAGGCGCGATTGACCGATCCGGTTGTGCCGAGCGCCAGGCCCACTCCCGCATCTGTGTGCCCCGCTGCCACGGCCGCCGCGGCAACCAATACGCCAAAAGAGGTGGCCAGTTTGGCGCGCTTGGCATTGGCAAGGCGCCGCGAAATATGTCCATTGCTGATATGCGCCGCCTCATGGGCGATCACCGATTGCAACTGTGCTGCAGTTTTCAATTGAAGCACAAGTCCAGCATTTAAAAAGATATGTGTGTGATCAATGACAAAGGCATTTAGGCCCATGTCATTGACGATCCAAACCTTGACACCGTCACTGTTGAGATTTGCGGCGCGCAATATCGGGTCGGCCAGCTGCTCAAGGCCATATTCGATATCTGGGTCGCGCAGCAGGCTGATGCTGTGCGCTGCCGACGCGTTGAATACGCAAAACAGGGCGAGAAAAATTGCTTTCAAATAGGTTTTGAACATATATCGGTCCTTGGGCCATCTATTAAAGCGTTTGCGAAAGGAAAAGGCATGCCATTGTCGAAACGAAGTCAAGTTGATCCTTTCATTGTTATGGACGTAATGGAAGCGGCCCGTGCTGCTGAGGCGAAAGGTCGCCGAATTGTGCATATGGAAGTCGGGCAGCCGAGCACATCGGCGCCTCTTAAAGCGCGGCAAGCCGTTGCTGCGGCGCTGCCACGTGATGCGATGGGCTATACGGTGGCGCTTGGCTTGCCGGAGTTGCGCGCGCAAATCGCAGCGCTTTATAAACGATGGTATGATGTGGATTTGGATCCTGCGCGGGTTGTTGTGACCTCCGGCTCTTCGGCGGGGTTTCTTTTGGCTTTCACCGCCTTATTCGATCCCCGTGCACGCGTGGGGGTGGCCGCGCCCGGCTATCCGTCTTACCGGCAAATATTAAAGGCCTTGGCGCTTACCCCGGTGGATATTCCCACCAATGCCAGCCAAGGCCATCAATTGCAGGTTGCAGATTTGCAAAATCGGCAGCTTGACGGGTTGCTGGTGGCCTCTCCGGGCAATCCCACAGGCACGATGATTGATAAACCGAGTTTGACCGCCCTGGCAGATTTCGCGCAATCTCGAGACATAGGCTTTATATCAGATGAAATTTACCACGGAATTGAATATGACAAGAAAGCCGTCACCGCGCTTGAGATCACGGATCGGGCCTATGTAATCAACTCATTTTCGAAATATTTCTCGATGACCGGTTGGCGGATCGGGTGGCTGGTGGTGCCAGAAGACCATTTGCGCAGTGTCGAGCGTTTGGCGCAAAATATGTTCATTTGCCCGCCACATGTCAGCCAGATTGCGGCTTTGGCGGCCCTGCAAAGCCATGATGAGATGCAAGAAAATTTGGCCGTCTATCGCGAGAATCGCCGCTTTATGCTACAGGGCCTGCCTGAGGCCGGATTGACGCAGATCGCACCGCCAGATGGGGCGTTTTATATCTATGCGGATATCTCTGAATTTGGCGTCGACAGTCGGATCTTCGCGGCTGAAGTCTTAGAGCAGGCGGGTGTGGCGCTTACGCCGGGGCTGGATTTCGATCCTATTCGGGGTGGTCACACAATTCGGCTGTCCTATGCACAAGCGACAGGAGAAATCATCGAGGGTCTGCGGCGCCTGAAGCGCTTTATGCAGGATCGATATGTGTAAAACCTCAGCAAGATTTGGCCTGCATCAGGGATGTTGCGCAGTTTGAGCCGCTCTGTGCGCATATTTGGCGCAATCGTGTTTTGACCTGAGCCGGCGCACCGCCTATAGAGACGAAAAGACGGAGCCAAAATCCCTATGCCCAGCCAGAGCGCAGTCGGAAAATTTGTCATCAGATCCAGCGCGCGCCTCGCGATGCTGTGTCTGCGACTCTTGGGGGCAATTTTCTCGTCGCTGACCTTGGCTGCGGTATTTGGCGCTGCGGTATTGGGCGCGATTTTTCTGATCTATGGGCAAGGTTTGCCCAGTCACGATGAATTGGCCAGCTATCAGCCGAAAACGATCAGCCGGATTTATTCGGGTGAGGGGCATATCATCGATGAGTTTGCCACCGAGCGACGTATTTTTGCATCTTCCGATGAGATACCCGATTTGGTGAAGGCTGCCTTTATTTCCGCCGAGGATAAGAATTTTTATAGCCATGCAGGTTACGATCCAGCCGGAATGGCGGCCGCCTTGCGCGATGCCATCGTCTCGCGCGGCGCCAATTTGCGCGGCGCATCGACCATCACGCAACAGGTGATGAAAAACTTTCTGCTGGACGGGTCGCGCTCTGCCGAACGCAAGATCAAAGAGCTGATATTGGCCACGCGAATTGAAGGCACATTGGACAAAGAGGGCATTTTAGAGCTCTATCTTAATGAGATTTTTTTGGGGCAAAATTCTTTTGGAGTCGCGGCCGCCGCCCAGACCTATTTCAACAAACCTCTCGAAGATCTTTTACCTGAGGAGGTGGCCTATTTGGCAACACTGCCCAAGGCTCCCTCGAAGTATCATCCCGTACACCAGCGCGAGCGGGCCATCTCGCGGCGCAATTTTGTGTTGCGTGAGATGAATGAAAATGGATTTTTGTCAGATATTGAGTATGAGATGGCCCGCAAAAAGCCACTCAAGACCGTCCAAAGTGGCGATTTCGCCAGCTTTCGCAGCAGCCTGCCTGGGCGCGATTACCCAACCGATGAAATTCGCCGGCAATTGACCCGCGATTTTGGCACGGCAGAATTTTTTACTGGCGGTTATTCTGTTCGAGCAACGATTGATCCGACCTTACAACAGGTGGCGGCGCAAAGCCTGCGGCTTGGGCTTGAAGATTATGACCGCGCGCAGGGGGTTTATCACGGCTCAGGTCAGGTGATCGCTGCCGATCAGCTGGGCGATTGGCGCGCTGCGCTGAGCAAGCTTGAAGTGCCGCGCGATATTGTGATCAACCAGCTTTGGCGTCCGGCGGTTGTGTTAGAGCTGATGAAAAACGACGCGCGCTTGGGCATCGAAGGGATAGAGGGCGACGCCCATATCTTACCGGCCAGCGATGTGGTTTGGGCGAAAAAGCAAAATAGCGATGGCAGCATCAGCAAATCGCCGGCCAAGCGGGTGAAGGATTTGCTCGCCGTTGGCGATGTGGTTTTGGTGGCTCCGATTGTAAACCCAGAAGATGGGGTGTTTGTGAATTGGTCGCTGCGCCAGGTTCCAAAAATCCAAGGTGGGTTTGTGGCCATGGATGTGCACACGGGCCGGGTTTTGGCGATGCAGGGCGGATTTTCATATCAGCATTCCGTGTTCAACCGCGCCACCCAGGCCAAGCGCCAGCCTGGTTCTTCCTTCAAGCCTTTTGTCTATGCCGCCGCCCTCGACAGTGGCTATAGCCCCGCAACCATTGTGATTGATGCGCCGATTGAGGTCGACACGCCGCAAGGGCTGTGGCGCCCAAAGAATTACTCTGACAAATTCTATGGCCCGACCCCGGTGCGCACGGGGATTGAGCAATCCAGAAACCTCATGACCGTGCGTTTGGCTCAGGAATTGGGCATGCCGACGATTGCGGTTTATGCCGAAAAATTTGGTGTTTATGACAATATGAAGCCCTATCTTTCTGCGGCGCTGGGGTCCGAGGAGACGACGCTTTACAAAATGGTGTCGGCCTATGCCATGTTCGCCAATGGCGGCGAGCGGGTGCAGCCGACCTTGGTGGACCGGGTACAAGATCGGAACGGCAAGACCGTGTTTTTGCACGATCAACGCAGCTGTGACGATTGTAAAAGCCCTGATTTGATGGCCGGTTTCCTGCCCAAGATCACATCAAACCGCGAGCGGGTGATGGATCCGGTGACAGCCTACCAATTGACCATGATGATGGAGGGGGTCGTTGAACGTGGCACAGCCAGCAAGACGGTCAATCTCCCCGTGCCCGTGGCGGGAAAGACCGGAACCACCAATGAGGCAAAGGATGTGTGGTTTGTAGGCTTCACCAGCAATATCGCGGCGGGCTGCTATATGGGTATGGATCAGCCGCAACCTTTGGGCCGTGGTGCCGGCGGTGGTGGCATGTGTGGGCCCGTGTTCAATCGCTTTATGGAAGTTGCGATAGAGCGCTATGGGGCCGGTGAATTTACCATTCCGGAAAATGGCACTTTTATTAAGATCAACCGCTTTACAGGCGCGCGTTTGCAGGAGGACGCCGAGGGCGATCACGTGGTCGCTGAGTTTTTCCGCGGTGGGAGCGAGCCAATCTTTGGTGTGGCTTTTGACGGGGGCTTTCAGGTCAGCGGCAATATGCCGATGTTTGAGGAAGGTGAGACCGAAGAGATGCAACAGGTGATCACCTCCACAGGCAAGACCATCACGGCGCCGCCGCAGGCCTCCTTCGGCTCTTTGTCGTCCGGCGGGCTTTACTGAGGAAAATCGCTGCGGGCGCTTGGCAAGTGCTCCGGGCTTGGGTAGACCGATCCCAACTGAACTTCATAATCTGGTAGGTTTGATATGCGCGCGGAAATGGTCAATGTTGTGGCAGCCATCGAAAAGTCTCTGGGACTTTTGGCCAAGCGTTTAGACTATGAGACTGCGGCTTATCGGTTGGAAGAATTTAACGCCATGATTGAAGATCCCAGTCTCTGGGACGATCAAGAACGGGCGCAAAAGCTGATGCGGGATCGCCAGATCTTGGTCGATGCCATCGCAACCTATGAGGGGATTCGCCAAGATCTGTCAGACAATTTGGAAATGATTGAGCTGGGCGCGGCGGAGGGCGACGAAGAGGTCGTGAAGGATGCCGAAGAGGCCCTGAAAACACTGCGCCAAACCGCAGCGAAAAAGGAGCTTGATGCGCTGCTGGATGGGGAGGCCGATAGCAACGACACCTTCCTTGAGATCAATTCTGGCGCTGGTGGGACGGAGAGTTGCGACTGGGCCTTGATGCTATCGCGCATGTATGTGCGTTGGGCTGAGAAGAAAGGCTATACGGTCGAGCTGCAGTCGGAAACGGCTGGTGAGGAGGCGGGCATTAAGTCGGCGGCCTATAAGATATCGGGGCATAATGCCTATGGTTGGTTGAAGTCAGAGTCGGGCGTGCATCGCCTGGTCAGGATCAGCCCCTTTGACGCTGCGGCGAAACGGCATACGTCTTTTTGCTCGGTGTGGGTCTATCCGGTGGTGGATGACAATATCGAGATTGAGGTCAACCCATCCGATATTCGCATTGATACCTATCGCAGCTCGGGGGCCGGTGGCCAGCATGTGAACACAACAGATTCTGCGGTGCGCATTACGCACCATCCCACTGGGATTGTTGTGACCAGTTCGGAAAAATCACAGCATCAGAACCGCGATATTGCGATGAAGGCTTTGAAATCCCGTCTTTATCAAATGGAGCTGGACCGGCGCAATGCAGCGATCAATGAGGCGCATGACAATAAGGGCGACGCCGGTTGGGGCAATCAGATCCGCAGCTATGTGTTGCAGCCCTATCAGATGGTTAAAGACTTGCGGACCTCCTATGAGACCTCAGATACCAAGGGGGTGTTGGATGGGGATCTTGACGGTTTGATGGCGGCGACTTTGGCGATGAATGCCTCTGGCAAATCGCGGGCGGATGCGCAGGGCGACTAGGACACCGCCGAGACAAAAAGGCGCGGCCAAAGCCACGCCTTTTGAACCCGAAAGGGACTTGACTCAGTCTTTTGAAACCGGGGCGGCAGCTGGTTTCTTGGCCGCGCCAGGGTTCAGAGGATCGTCTTGGCGCTGGACGGAGCCTTCAAAATGCGCGCCGCTTTCGATGGCGATGGTTTTGTGAATGATGTCGCCCTCAACCTGTGCCGTAGAGGTCAGCCGCACTTTCAAGCCGCGCACCCGGCCGATCACATGGCCATTGACCACAACATCATCCGCAATGATTTCGCCTTTAACGGTTGCACCTTCGCCAATTGTCAAGAGATGAGCGCGAATGTCGCCGTCCACCCGGCCTTCCACTTGGATGTCACCGGTGGTTTTCAAATTGCCGGTGACGTGAAGGTCAGAGGACAGAACCGATGCGGGCGGTTTTGCCTTTGGTGCTGCGGGCTTGAATTCTGCCGCCGGTTTGTTGATCGGCGCGGCGGATTTTTCGGCTGCAGCGGCGTCAGGTTTCGCGGATGGGTCGTTGATTTTGCTTTTAGAAAACATCTCTTCCTGCCTTGATAAATGTCATTGGGTTTACGGCTTTACCATTCACGCGGACTTCATAGTGAAGATGGGTGCCGGTTGATCTGCCTGAGTTTCCCATATCACCGATCCTTTGTCCACGGGAAACGCGTTGGCCTTTTTTTACGCGAATTTTTGCCAAATGGGCATAGCGAGTTTCTATACCAAACTCATGTTTGATATAGACAACGCGGCCGTAACCGCCCCCCCATTCCGCGCGTGTGACCACTCCGTCGGCGGTGGCATAAATGGGGGTTCCGCGGCTTGCAGCAAAATCAGAGCCACGGTGCATCTGCCCCCAGCGCGGACCGAAGCCGCTGGTGTAACGATGGGCAGATTTCACCGGCATATCAAAGGGCGCTTTTTCTGCAGCAATGCGGTAGATATTGAGTTTGTCGAGTTGGGCCAAAATGTTATTGGCACGGTCAACAGTGGGATCAACGCTGTTGAGCGCATCGGGGGCATAGGTGATCGGGGAGAGGGCGCCGCCCTGTCCTGAATAGCCGCGCCGCACCTGTTCGAGCAAGCGGTCGGTGTTCAACCCTGCGTTGCGAAACATTTTATCGAGCGGCTTCACCGAAATGTTCATCGCCTCTTCAAGTTGACGGAAAATCCGGTCGCCTTTCTCCTCGAGGAATTGAATTTCCAATTCTAAATTGGTCATTTCTTCATGTGCTTGGAAAGCGCGCCGCCGCGCGTGATCGCGTTGCACAGCCACGTCCTCCAGCGTATCGGTGACGTAATCCATTATGCTGGCGACGCTTTCTGAGGAGCTATCATCAACAGGTTTGCCGGCGTCCTGGTCGAGTTGCGCGGTCAGTTGGTCCAAGTCGCGCTGCAAAAGCTCCCGTTGGACCATGACCCGCCGCAGCGTCGCCTGCATCACTGCCATCGCTCGGTCTAATTCGCGCCGTTGATCCTCTGAGGTCAGAAGATCCGATTGCATTTCGGACACCTGAGCGAGGGCTGTATTGAATCGCTCTTGCGCCGTCAAAGCCTCCTGGGCGCGGGCGTCGCGCTCATTGGCGAGGGCATTCAGTCGCTCTTCGTAAATGGCCTGATCACGCCGGGCTTGATCACGGAAATTGCCGGATCCGATCGTGTCGATCAAAACGATGGCTGTTGCGATAATCGACCATCCGATGAAAGCTGCGGATGTAATCAGAGTGAAGATTTGCGACAGTGGTGAGAGGCGAATAAAGCGCGTGCCAGTTTCGCTGCGTAAAAAGAGCCGTTTCTCCGGCATCAGTCGTTCCAAAAAGTGTTGCGACTTTAGCCGAAGTGCACTGAACAAATCTCAATTCCAATCTATAAGGGGCCGCCGAGCGCGGTATCGTCGCGAATTGAATACCTAAATGGTCAATCTGCCGCAACGCTTTTGATACTGGCGATTCCTTTATATTCGCTTAAATCGGCCTGTTCCTGCTTACAGAATTTAGCGCATGGCCGGTGGCGGTGGCATTTCATCGGCGAGGGGCCAGTAAAAATCGGGGGCAATCCCGGCTTCGGCACGTTTTTCCTCATTGAACGGGGGCTTGAGGGGGCCGTGAAAATACCGGCGCACAAGGTCGTGAAACACAGGTTTAGGATCCAGATTGTCCCGTCCGCACAGAAAATGAAACCATTTAGAGCCGTAGGCGACATGGGCGACTTCTTCGCTGTAGATGACATTGAGCGCGTCGACGACCTGCGTGTCTTTTGCATTTTCGAAAATGCGGATCATACCAGGGGTGACATCCAGCCCGCGCGCTTCAAGCACCATCGGCACCACCGCCAACCGACCGAGAAAATCTCTTCGCGTGTCCTCGGCGGCACGCCACATGCCCGCGTGGGCGGGCATGGCTCCGTAAAAACTGCCATGGGCTTCAAGACAATCGCACATCAGATTGAAATGTTTGCTTTCCTCATCTGCCGCTTTCACCCAATCATCATAAAATCCCAAAGGCATTGCTATATGCGAAAATCGGGCGATCAGATCCCAATGCAGATCTACGGCGTTCAATTCAATATGGGCCACCGCATGCAAGAGCGCGTTGCGCCCCTCCGTTGAGCCGGTTTTCCGGCGGGGGACATCGCGCGGCGCGCGCAGTTTCGGCGCATGGGGGCGGGCGGGCATGTCTGGCGGCGTGCCGCTGCCAATTTCGACCGGGTCGCCGGCGGCGCGTGCGGCGCACCATTGCGCGGCATAGTCCCGGGACAGGGCGGTTTTGGCCCGCCCGTCCGCGGTGTTGAGCACCGCGCAGGCCATGTCTGCCAAAGTCTTCATGAATTGAGCGCTTGCAGCTGCCGCAAAACCTCTTCGACATGGCCTGCAACTTTTACCTTGCGCCAAATGTGTCGCAATGTCCCGTCTGGAGAAATCAAAAACGTGGCGCGTTCGATGCCCATGTAGGTTTTGCCATACATGCTCTTTTCAACCCAGGTTCCGAATGCTTTGCAGAGGCTGCCGTCCTCGTCGGAAATCAAAGGGATGCGCAAATCATATTTGCTGATGAATTTATCATGTTTTTTGACCGTATCGCGCGACACACCGACGACCATGGCATTTTGCGCTTCAAAAGCGGCGCGCTCTTCGGAGAACCCGATGGCTTCTTTGGTGCATCCCGGGGTGTCGTCCTTGGGGTAGAAATACAAGACCAAATATTTGCCTGCAGCATCCGCCAAGGAAAACTGACCACCACCGTTGGTTGACAGGGTGAATTGCGGTGCGTTATCGCCGATTGAGATCATCATATCCTCGGTTTATCTAAGAGCCATTGTTACGACTTAGGTTTTAGGCCACGATATATAAATTGAAAGGGGTCCGTTGCACAATGGCGCAATCTGCAGAGCAAGATCAAGACGACAAAGCGCCACCGCGGCGCCGGCCGATGTCACGCTTGCTTTTGGCCTTCTATACGTCGTGCTGGGCAGCTTTGCTGTGTTTCGGGCTGTTGGTGGCGATATTGCAAGATCGCATGCTGCCCGTGCCCGAGCCTTTGCGGGTGAAATTATTGCAGGTCTTGAATGCGAACCCTTCAGTGCCAATCGTGCAGTTCAGCCGCGCGGAATTGGGTTTGACCGAGTTGTTTCATTCTCGATTGGTCCTGCATGGGGTGCAATTTTCGGATGGGCAAACCGGCGCAGGGGTGCAGTTTGGTGCCTTGAATGTGGTGATCCATGGTCCGGCGCTCTTGTTTGGGCAGATCGCGCCCCGGTCTCTGACCCTGTCCGATGCCATTGTCGATTTGCGGCGCCGGCCCGATGGCAGTTTCGATTTTGGCTTTGTGATCTCGGCGGGTTCGACCGGGGTGGGCTCGATCGATGAAATATTGGGCTCTATGGAAAAATTCTTTGAAGGTGATGATTTTAACCGCCTGACGGAGGCGCGTTTGGATCAACTGACGGTGAATTATAAGGACCGGGTGACCAACCGCGCCTGGACCTTGGACGGTGGCCGCCTGTCCGTGCAGCGTGACAATGGTTTATTGACCCTGCGGGGGGATTTGGCGCTTTTGGCCGGTGGGGGGGAGCTGGCCACTTTGGGATTGTTTTATAATGCCACAGGACCGGGCGCGGGTACATTGGGGGCGGAGTTTGACAATCTGCCAGCACAGGATCTTGCGGTGCAATCTAAAGCCCTCACTTGGCTTAATTTTGTTGACGGCAAGCTCTCGGGAAGTTTTCGCAGCCTGCGCGTAGATGGCAAAGTTGGCAAGTTGAACGCATTGCTTGATTTCGGCGCGGGCACGTTGAGCGCGGGCCCCGAAAGCTATCCAGTCTCCTATAGTGAAGCAAAAACCTACTTCACATATCATCCCAAAGATGCGCGTCTTGATATCTCGCGGGCATCGATCAAAAGCGATTGGGGGGCCTTATCGGCGGAGGGCTATGCTCTGTTGCAGCAGGGCGGGGCGTCGCAGAGCCGCTCGAGCGGGATGGTCTTGCATTTGGATTTGGACCGCGCTGTCTTTGACAAAACACCTTGGTGGCCTGAGCCCTTGCGGGTGACGAGGGCGACCGGGCAGCTCAAGCTCAATTATGATCCCCTGACGCTTGATTTGGGCCTGGTGCAGGCTGAGGTGAACGGGGCCGATCTAAGTCTGTCCGGCCATGCTGTGCTTACACCTCTGGGTTGGTCTTATGACGGGCAGGGGCGCGTGCCCTCTGTTGACACCCAAACGCTCATGACCCTCTGGCCTGACATGTTAAAAAGCAAAAGTCGGCGCTGGTTTGGGCAAAATGTTCGCAAGGGGACCATGAAAAATCTGACCGTTGATTTGCGTCAAACGGCGGGGACAGCTGCGGTCTTGGCGAGCAGCTTTCAGTTTGAAGAGGCGGAAGTGAAATTCATGCGCCATATGCCGGTGATCTCTGAGGGTTTGGGCTATGGTGTTTTTGAGCGAGATGAATTTATTTTGGCCCTTGAGACGGGCTATGTCCAAGCGGCTGAAGGCGGGCGCTTGCATATGGATGGGTCGACCATGCGTGTGCCCAATGCCCGCATGCCCGATCCGATTGCACGATTTGACTTGAAGGGCAGGGGCGCTGTTCCGACCGTGATGTCTCTTCTGGACAATAAGCCGTTTCAAATTCTCACAAAAACCAAGCGCGGCATTGATGATGTGTTGGGGCAGGCGCAGCTGGCCATTGAGATTGAAACCCGTTTGAAAACAGGGATCACGCCGCGAGAGGTGGCCTATGATTTGACAGGCACGCTGCGCGATCTGAGCAGTGAGGTGTTGGTGCCGGGGCGCATGTTCACTGCGCAGGAGTTGCAGCTGACCGGCGCGCCAGATTTGTTAGAAATCTCAGGTGAGGGGCGCGTCTCTGACATTCCTTTTACGGGCATTTGGTCGCAGCCTTTGGGGGCAGAAAATTTGCCCAGCCAAGTGACCGCAAAGTTTGAGCTGTCCTCAAGGAGCCTTAAAGCGCTTAATATTGCTTTGCCAGAGGGCAGTTTGAGCGGTGTCGCAGAGGGTGCCTTGCGATTGGATATTGCGAAAAACAAGCCAATGGCGTTTGAGCTGAGCTCTGATCTGACCGGTGCGCGATTGCAATCGGCCGCGTTGAATTGGTCAAAACCTGAAGTGAAAGCGGCGCAATTGCGGGTGCAGGGTGTTTTTGGCCAGCCCGTGCAAGTGACTATTCTGGCGCTTGAGGCGCAGGGCTTGTCGCTTGAGGGCACTGTGGAATTTGATGACGAAGGTCTCGACCGGGTTGTGCTGTCGCGCTTGGCGGTTGGCGATTGGCTCGATGGGGCAGCAACATTTATCCACCAAGGGGCTGGCGCGCCGATGCGCCTGCTCTTGTCTGGCGATTTGGATCTGCGCAGTTATGGAAAATTGGCGGGCGGTGATAAAGCGCCATCGGATGCGAGCCGGCCAATGCCGATGTCGCTCAATTTGGGCCGCTTGCAACTGTCGAACAATCTGTTCCTGAGCGAGGTGCGGGCCGATTTTGATCGGGGGCTTGCGGCCGGAGGGGCCTTTGCTGGCCGGGTCAATGGCGGTGTTCGCATCACAGGCCAAATGTCTGGCCAGAGCACAGGGCTGCGCCTGTCGGTCACATCGCAAGACGCAGGTGGCGTGCTGCGCGATGCTGGACTTTTGCGACAGGCCAGCGGTGGAGAGATGGTGCTCGATCTTGCGCCGCATGCGGATGGGTGGAACGGCGCAATGAATATCACCTCCGTCCGCGTCAATGATGCACCAGCGATTGCCCAATTGCTGAGCGCTGCCTCCATTGTCGGCTTGCCCGATCAATTGGACGGGAAAGGCATTTTCTTTGCCACGATTGAGGGCGAATTTAATCTGAATAAAGAGCTGTTTACCATCTATCGCTCCAGTGCGGTCGGCCCCTCACTTGGCATGTCAATGGACGGCTATATTGACACCAAACGCAAGCAGCTTGATCTCCAAGGTGTCCTGTCGCCCTTTTATCTGCTCAATGGCTTGGGCTCAATTCTCACCCGGCGTGGGGAGGGGTTGATTGGCTTTAATTTCACTCTGAGGGGCCCGCTGGAAAATCCGCAGGCCTCGGTCAATCCTTTGTCCTTATTCACACCTGGAATGTTTCGCGAAATCTTTCGTCGAAGACCGCCGCAGCAAGATTAAGGCAGGCGGGTTTCGGATTTGCCAAATGAATGGATTGTCGCTAAGGGGGGCGCTTCTCAAGGGGCCTGCCATGAAACTTTCAGACTTTGATTTTGACTTGCCACAGGAACGGATTGCTATTCGCCCGATGTCTCCGCGCGGCGACGCCAAACTCCTGGTCAGCCAAGCCGGGCAGATCGAAGATGCGTTTGTTCGGGATCTCTGCCGTTATTTTCGGCCGGGGGACCGCTTGGTTTTGAACGATACTAAAGTCATCCCTGCGCGCCTCTCGGGTCTAAGGGCGCGGCAATCGGCGCAGGGGAGGGTTGAGGCAAAGATTGAAGTCACCCTGCTGGAGCCGCAGGCCAGCGGGCGATGGAAAGCATTGATAAAGCCTCTGCGCAAATTAGCTGTCGGTGAAGAGATCCTTTTCGCCTCTGGCCTCTCGGCACGCTGCTTTGAGAAAACCGATACGGAGGCGCTCCTTGATTTTTCTGCTCAAGGTGCAGAGCTGGATGCGGCATTGGATGTCAGCGGTCAGATGCCTCTGCCCCCCTATATTGCGTCCAAACGCGCCGCCGATGCGCAGGATAAGAGCGATTATCAAACGCTTTGGGCCAAACATCGCGGCGCTGTGGCGGCTCCGACGGCCTCATTGCATTTGGACGCGGCAGCTTTGGCCGCATTGCAGGGCCATGGGGTGACCATAAGCTATGTCACCCTGCATGTTGGGGCAGGGACGTTTTTGCCGGTAAAGGTTGAAGAGGTCAGCCGCCATAAAATGCATGCCGAATGGGGCCATGTGAGTGCGCAGGCCGTGGCAGAGATAGAGCAAACCCGCGCGGCGGGTGGCCGGATTATCCCCGTGGGCACGACCGCTTTGCGTCTGATTGAGACAGCCGCGCGCGGCGGCACCCTACGTCCTTTCGAGGGAGATACGGATATTTTTATCTATCCGGGATTTGAGTTTCAGATCACGGATGGGTTGATGACCAATTTCCACCTGCCGAAGTCGACACTGCTGATGCTGGTGGCCGCTTTGATTGGCAAACCGCATCTGGATGAGATCTATGCCCATGCGGTGGCGAAAAATTATCGTTTTTTTAGTTACGGCGATGCATCATTGCTTTTTGCGTCATAATACCGTTTGGGTAGATTACGAGCGCGTGTTTCACGGTTCACTTGTCCCGGGTTCATCTTAAGGAAGTGCAATGTTTCAGGTTTTGTCGCGGTCTTGGGCGCTGCTCATCGGTATGATGCTGTTGATGGTTGGCAATGGGCTGCAGGGCACCTTGCTCGGCGTGCGCGGCGGCATTGAAGGGTTTTCAACCTTCGAAATGTCCATTGTGATGTCTGCCTATTTTGCAGGTTTTCTTGGTGGGTCTCGCTTGGCGCCTGAGATGATCCGCCGGGTGGGACATGTCAGGGTCTTCGCGGCCTTGGCCTCATTCATCTCGGCAATTTTGATTCTTTATCCAGCCTTCGCCCATCCTGTGGCTTGGGCCTTGGGGCGGGTTGTGATCGGATTTTGTTTCTCTGGGGTATATGTCACCGCAGAAAGCTGGCTCAACAATTCATCCGACAATGCCAATCGGGGCAAGGCGCTCTCGGTCTATATGATCGTACAGATGTTTGGAATTGTGAGCGCACAAGCGCTTCTGGCCATGGGGGATGCAAGTGGCTACGCCCTGTTTATTTTGTCATCCGTTTTGGTTTCCATTTCTTTCGCGCCTATTTTGCTATCTATTTCTCCAACGCCCGCTTTTGAAACCGCAAAACCTATGCCGCTCAAGACCTTGCTGGAGACATCCCCCTTGGGCTGTTGGGGCATGTTTCTTCTGGGCGGCGTGTTCTCGGCACAATTTGGCATGTCGGCGGTCTATGGCGTCGCGGCCGGTCTGACGGTTGCGCAGATCTCGATTTTCGTTTCAAGCATCTATGTGGGCGCCTTGTTGATGCAATATCCGATCGGCTGGTTTTCGGATCGTATGGACCGGCGGGTTGTCATCATGATCGTCTCCGCTGTGGGCGGAATATTCTCGGTTCTCGCGCTGTTTTTTGACTATTATTTTTTCGCGCTGCTCGTGTCCGCCTTCGTGATTGGCGGCACCTCAAATCCGCTGTATTCCCTGCTGATCGCCTATACAAATGACTATCTCGAACCTGATGATATGGCCGCGGCCTCTGGAGGGTTGATATTTATCAATGGCATGGGTGCGATTGCTGGGCCTTTGGTGACCGGCTGGGTGATGGACCGTTTTGGGGCTCAGGCATTCTTTGGCATGATTGCCCTTTTGATGCTCGCGCTCGCAGGTTACGCGATTTACCGGATGACACAGCGGTCGCGGGCGGGCATCGAAGATGGCGCCTATGCGCCGGTTCTCCCCTCCTCCAGCCCGGTCGCGGTTGAGGTGGCTTCGGAATATTATATCGAGACTGCGCTAGAAGATGAAACGAATGAAACATAGAGTTACCTTTTTCTTTGCACTTTTGATCTAGATGCGTAGAGATTGAAAAAAGTCAGACGAACCGGAGCGGGCATATGACAACTGTAAATGAAGTTGTTGATTTTTGGTTGGATGAAGTTGGTCCAGAAAGATGGTATGCAGCCGATGAGGCGCTGGACGATGAGGTGCGCAGGCGTTTCGAACGCCTGTGGTGGAACACGCTCAACGGGGCCAATGGGCTATGGTTGACCTATGCCACCGGCACGCTGGCATATCTGATTTTGATGGATCAAATGCCGCGCAATATGTTCCGCGGAACGGCGCGGTCCTTTGGATCAGATCGGCATGCCAGAGCGGCGGCCAAGGCGGCGTTGCACAATGGCTGGGATATGAAGATCGACGAGCCGGCGCGGCAATTTTTCTATATGCCCTTGATGCATTCAGAGAGTCTGACAGATCAAGATCGTGCGGTTCGCTTGATCACCTCGCGCCTGCCTGAGGGTAAGAGCGTGCAATTGCCTCATGCGCAGGCTCATCGGGATATCATCCGCAAGTTTGGCCGCTTTCCAGCGCGCAATGCGGCCTTGAACCGGCGCGCAACGACGCCGGAGATGATTTATACCCAAGCGGGCGGATATGATTTCACGCTAAAAAGCCTTGCGGCGGGCTCCTAAAGATAAGGCATCGCCGCAACCGCAGGCTTTGGCCGAGGGACTGGCAAAATTTCGATTTGCACCGGTTTGAACTATAGTTTAATATTAAACTAATTCAAAAACGGAGTCCGGTGATGGCTGACAATGCATATGATGTGATCGTGATTGGAGCGGGGCCTGGGGGCTATGTTGCGGCAATTCGTGCAGCACAGTTGGGTTTGAAAACCATTGTGGTCGAACGCGAGCATATGGGGGGCATTTGTCTCAACTGGGGCTGCATTCCGACGAAGGCAATGCTGCGCTCCTCTGAGGTGTATCATTTGATGCAACGGGCCCGCGAATTCGGTTTGTCTGCACAGGGAATCGACTATGATCTGGATGCCGTTGTGGCTCGGTCTCGAGCCATTGCCAAACAGTTGAACGGCGGCGTGAGCCACCTGCTGAAAAAGAACAAAGTGACCGCCCTGATGGGGGCGGCAACACTCACGGCTCCCGGCCAGGTCTCGGTTAAAACTGCCAAGGGTGACGAGACCCTATCGGGCAAGCATATCATTATCGCGACTGGCGCGCGGGCGCGTGAATTGCCCGGGCTGGAGGGGGACGGTGATTTGGTTTGGACCTATAAAACCGCGCTGACCCCGCCGCGTATGCCGAAAAAACTCTTGGTGATTGGCTCGGGCGCCATTGGTATCGAATTTGCCAATTTTTACAACACACTCGGCGTTTATACCACGGTGGTTGAGGTGATGGATCGGGTGATGCCCGTGGAAGACGCGGAAATTTCTGCCTTTGCTCAAAAGGCTTTTGAAAAGCAGGGTATGAAAATTCGCACCAAAACCATGGTAAAACAACTTGATCGCGGTCAAGGCTCTGTCACAGCTCATATTGACCAGAACGGCACAGTGACAACCGAGGTGTTTGACACAGTGATCTCCGCTGTTGGCATCGTGGGCAATGTGGAGAATCTAGGTCTTGAGGCGCTTGGCGTTGAAGTGGATCGCACCCATATCAAGACTGATGCCTATTGCCGCACGGCGGTGGCGGGTGTCTATGCCATTGGCGATGTGGCCGGCGCGCCATGGCTTGCCCATAAGGCCAGCCATGAGGGGGTTATGGTCGCGGAGATGATCGCAGGCGGAACGCCTCATCCGGTCAAGCCGGAAAGCATTGCCGGTTGTACCTATTGCACGCCGCAAGTGGCCAGCGTCGGATATACCGAAGCACAGGCGAAAGAGGCGGGCTATGAGCTGCGCATTGGCCGCTTCCCCTTCATCGGCAATGGCAAGGCGATTGCTTTGGGTGAGGCGGAAGGCATGGTTAAGACTGTGTTCGATGCCAAAACAGGCGAGCTTTTGGGGGCACATATGATTGGCGCAGAAGTTACCGAGCTGATCCAAGGCTATGTGGTTGGGCGGCAGCTGGAAACCACGGAAGAAGATTTGATGCAAACCGTCTTCCCGCATCCCACCCTGTCTGAAATGATGCATGAGAGCGTTTTGGACGCTTGGGATCGCGCAATTCATATCTAAAATTGGCGAGCCTCGGGCGCACTGTGCTGCCTCTGGCGCGGGTGTTTGTCAATCCGCGCCCCGGGCGGAATAATTCTCTATGTTCGCTTAAAGTTCTCATTTTTTGATTGGCCCTGACGCAAGTTAACACTATGTTGTGATCAAAGATCTGGGGTTAAAAATGGTTGAGCTAAAACATATTGAAGTGCGCGGTGCGCGTGAGCATAATCTCAAGAATATAGATGTTGATATTCCCCGCGATCAGTTGGTGGTGATAACCGGGCTGTCGGGTTCGGGAAAATCATCTTTGGCCTTTGACACTATCTATGCGGAGGGGCAGCGCCGCTACGTTGAAAGCCTCTCTGCCTATGCGCGGCAATTTCTTGATATGATGGAAAAACCTGATGTTGATCACATCAGCGGGTTGAGCCCGGCCATCTCGATTGAGCAAAAAACCACCTCCAAAAATCCTCGCTCCACAGTGGGCACGGTGACGGAAATTTATGACTATATGCGGCTGCTCTTTGCGCGGGTTGGCACGCCTTTTTCTCCTGAAACGGGATTGCCGATTGAAGCCCAGCAAGTGCAAGATATGGTCGATCGGGTCATGGCGATGGAGGAGGGCACGCGCGGCTATTTGCTGGCGCCCATCGTGCGCGACCGAAAGGGCGAGTATCGCAAAGAATTCGCCGAGCTGCGCAAACAAGGCTTTCAACGTGTCAAAGTGGATGGTGCATTTTATGATTTGGACGAGCCGCCCACGCTCGACAAAAAATTTCGCCATGACATTGACGTGGTCGTCGACCGGATTGTGGTGCGTGAAGGGGTCGAAACCCGTCTGGCCGATAGTTTTCGTACAGCCTTAGATTTGGCCGATGGCATTACCATTCTTGAAACCGCCCCGAGTGAGGGCGATCCGGAGCGCCACACGTTCAGCGAAAAATTCGCCTGTCCCGTATCGGGCTTTACCATCCCTGAAATTGAGCCGCGTCTGTTCTCCTTCAACGCGCCCTTTGGCGCCTGTCCGCAATGCGACGGGTTGGGGGTTGAATTGTTCTTTGATGAGCGCCTCGTGGTGCCCGATCAAACCCTGAAAATTTCCGATGGCGCCTTGGCGCCCTGGCGCAAAGGCAAGTCGCCCTACTTTATTCAAACCATAGACTCCATTGCCAAACATTACGACTTCAAGCCCTCTGCCAAATGGAAAGACCTGCCGGAGAAGGTGCAAAAGGTATTTCTTTATGGATCTGGTAAGGAAGAAATTCTGTTTCGTTATGACGAGGCGGGGCGGGTGTATCAGGTGACCCGCAGTTTTGAAGGCGTTATCCCCAATATGGAGCGCCGATACCGTGAGACAGACAGCAATTGGATCCGTGAAGAATTTGAGCGCTATCAAAACAACCGCTCTTGCGGCACTTGCGGCGGGTATCGTCTGCGCGCAGAGGCATTGGCTGTGAAAATTGCCGGCCTGCACGCCGGGCAAGTGGTGCAAATGTCCATCAAAGAGGCCTTTGACTGGTGCAAATCCGTACCAGACCAGCTGAGCACACAAAAGCTGGCCATTGCCGGGCCCATTTTGAAGGAAATTCGCGAAAGGCTTGGGTTCCTCAATAATGTCGGGCTAGAATATCTCACTTTGGCGCGCAATTCGGGCACGCTATCGGGTGGAGAAAGCCAACGGATTCGCCTTGCCAGTCAGATCGGCTCTGGGCTGCAGGGCGTCCTCTATGTGCTGGATGAGCCAAGCATTGGCCTGCATCAACGCGACAATGACCGACTTTTGACCACCCTTAAAAAACTTCGTGATCAAGGCAATACGGTCATTGTGGTTGAGCATGATGAAGAGGCCATCCGCGAGGCCGATTATGTGTTCGACATTGGCCCCGGCGCAGGTGTGCATGGCGGGCAGGTGGTGGCCAAAGGCACGCCGGAAGAGATTATAGCCAATGCGGCCTCTGTCACCGGGGATTATCTCTCTGGGCGCCGGCGCATTGAAATTCCAAGCACACGCCGGTCGGGCAACAAAAAGAAAGTCACTGTGCACAAGGCGACGGGGAATAATCTGCGAAATATTACGGTCGACTTTCCCCTAGGGAAGTTTGTTTGCGTGACGGGCGTTTCGGGGGGGGGCAAGTCCACCCTGACCATTGAGACCCTGTTTAAAACCGCCTCGATGAACCTAAATGGTGCGCGGCAAACACCGGCGCCATGTGAGACGGTTGCCGGTTTGGAGCATCTCGACAAAGTGATCGATATTGATCAGCGCCCCATTGGCCGCACGCCGCGCTCCAATCCGGCGACCTATACGGGCGCATTCACATCGATCCGCGATTGGTTCGCTGGCCTGCCCGAGGCGAAGGCGCGCGGCTATAAACCGGGGCGTTTCTCCTTTAATGTCAAAGGCGGCCGTTGCGAGGCTTGTCAGGGCGATGGTGTGATCAAAATTGAAATGCACTTTCTGCCAGATGTCTATGTCGAATGTGAGACCTGCAAGGGCGCACGCTACAATCGCGAGACCCTAGAGGTAAAGTTCAAAGGGCAATCCATTGCGGATGTGCTGGATATGACCGTTGAGGTGGCGCAGGAGTTCTTTAAGGCTGTGCCCTCCATCCGTGAGAAGATGGATGCGCTCATGCGGGTGGGGCTGGGGTATATCAAAGTGGGCCAGCAGGCGACAACGTTATCGGGCGGCGAGGCGCAACGGGTGAAGCTGTCAAAAGAGCTGTCCAAGCGCAGCACGGGCCGAACCCTGTATATTCTGGATGAACCGACAACGGGCCTGCATTTTGAAGATGTGCGGAAATTGCTCGAAGTGCTGCATGAGCTGGTGGATCAGGGAAATTCCGTCATTGTGATTGAACACAACTTGGATGTGGTGAAAACCGCCGATCACATTATTGACATTGGCCCCGAGGGAGGGGACGGCGGTGGGCAGGTGGTGGCCATCGGAACGCCAGAGCAGGTCGCGAAAGTCCCGCAAAGCCACACGGGGCGCTATCTCAAGCAGATGCTTGC
Source organism: Planktomarina sp. (assembly GCA_016780825.1). GTDB lineage: Bacteria > Pseudomonadota > Alphaproteobacteria > Rhodobacterales > Rhodobacteraceae > Planktomarina. Next base: position 48,281 of record JADHLF010000004.1, read on the forward strand.
GGCGCAAAAGGCGCATTAGATCTGGGGTTTGTTCAGAACCAATTCAAGCAAAGACTGAAGCCCCGGCGCATCCAGTTGGTCAAAATTCGCGCAGAGATTTTCAAGGATCTCAGCATTTTGCCGCCCCAAGATCGGATCTGCCAATAGGTGGAATTTTTGGGAAATTTCCACATCTGTTAGGGGCATATCACCATCGCCGCGCGGGCTTTGCGGCGGGCTTTGGTAGATGCGCCCATCGCGCAGGCGCAGACTCACCTGGGCCCAGCGTTTTCCTTCGCTGATTTGGGTTAAATGGGGATCATCAATCAATTGCGTCGCGGTGCTTATGCGCAAGATTTCGGGATCTTGCAGCGTCTCGGCGGCCAATTCCGCCGGTCCAATTTGCCCGCGCACAATCATGCAGGCCACAGGAAAGGCTATTGAATAGGCAAATTCATCGGCCGTTTTGGGGCGATGTCCGGCCAAGCGCGTGGCATTGTGGAAGGTTTTGATTTCCACAGAGCTGATTTGCTCATGGGCAATCTCATGCTTGGCCATGAGGTCGGCCGCGGCATCAATGCTGGGGTGAGCCCAGCGGCAACACGGATAGGGCTTGTAATGGGTGTCACTCACCAATTTCCAGGTCTCGCCCAGACCTTGCCAATGTGGCCCCTCACAGGTGAGTGCCGGTGCGCCAGTGAAGCCGTTGAGCGCCAAAAATCCCGCCGTGATTCCCGAGGGCGCGCCCCAGCCAACCCCGTCGCGCACCATAGTGGGATGATCGATGCAGCGCATCATTTGGCTGCGTGGACCATGATATTCGCCGATCCCTGCGGCCTCATGGATCTGCATGGGATTGCAGCCAATCACCCGCGCGGTCATCGCCGCGACCCCAACCGCAGTCCAGGCGCCCGAGGTGTGGTAGTCGGCGCAGATGTCATGCTGCGTCAGCCCGGCCCGGTAGGAGATCTCATAGGCCAATGCCAAATAGGTGGCGAAATCCTGCCCTGTCATACTGCGCTCATCGGCCAGAGCCAAAAGCGCTGGAAAGATTGCAGATCCCGCATGACCTTTGCAAGGGGAGGTGCCATCATGGGCGTCGATGCTGTCAATGGTCATAGCGCCGGCCATGGCGGCGCCAGCGAGGCTTGCCAAATTTCCATCAAAAAGGCAGCGCGCGGCAGATGCGGAGGTGGCGCCAAACATCATTCTTGCGGTCTTTGTGCCAATCCTTGCCATCTCAGTCTGCGATCCAATGGCCGCGACCCCGAGGCTGTCGAGCAGCGAGCGCCGCAAGACTTTCAGCACATCCTCAGGCAGCGCCTTATAGGATAGGCCGGCGGCAAAGTCTTGCATCAACATATCTATCTCCTAGGAGCGTCTGCGGCCCTCGAATCGTGGCAGCATGGCGGAAAAATCTCGTCCGCTACCATCTTCCTGTTCGACAAAGATTTTGTAAAGTTCTGTCGCCGCCGCACCCATGGGCGTGTCGGCATCCACATCTTGCGCAGCCTGTTGGGACAGGCGCAGATCTTTGAGCATGAGATCTGCGGCAAAGCCCGGCGCATATCCATTATCAGCAGGGCTCTGCGGCCCGATGCCGGGCGCTGGACAATAGGCATTCATCGACCAGCTGTAGCCCGAAGAGGTGCTGACCACGTCAAACATGGCTTGTCGGTCCAGCCCAAGTTTATCGGCCAGGGCGAAGGCTTCGCAGGTGCCAATCATCGTGATGCCCAAAATCATATTGTTGCAAATTTTTGCCGCCTGCCCATTTCCAGCGCCACCGCAATGCACCGCCGTGCGCCCCATGATCTCAAACAGGGGGGATAGGGCCGCGAAGCTCTCGGCCGATCCGCCGACCATAAAGGTCAAAGTGCCAGCCTCGGCGCCGCCCACGCCGCCAGAAACCGGGGCATCAAGGAAGTTGATCCCTTGGGACTCGGCGAGGCGCGCAATTTGGCGGGCTGTGGCCACGTCGATGGTTGAACAATCAAGCAAGACGGTGCCTTTGTCCATAACAGGCAGGGCTTGCTCGGCGACCGATTGGGCGATTTGCCCATTGGGCAGCATGGTGATGACCACATCGGCGCCGGTTGCAGCCGCCTCAGCGCTTTGTGCGATGGCCACGCCCTCTGCTGTGGTGCCTGCCGGGTCATATCCTGAGACCCGATGGCCCGCAGCGGCCAGATTTTTGGCCATAGGTGCGCCCATGTTTCCAAGTCCGATAAATCCGATGTTCATTTTAATTCTCCGTGAGATCAAGGGAATGGGGTCCCAATGGGCGTAACATGGCGCTGGCGGCCGGTAGGAGCGGGTCCGTCATCGCGTGCCGCCATTTTGGGGATTTGTCTTTGTCGATCACCATGGCGCGGATGCCCTCGATGAAATCACCCTGTTCTGCCGCTCGGTAGGTGAAGCGATATTCCATGCCCAAGGCCAATACGATATCATCCAACCCGCGCACGCGGTGGATCAATTCAATAGTCGCGGCCATGGCCAGCGGACTGGAGCGGGCCAGTTTCTTTAGGCAGGCCTCGGAAAATTCGCCGCCAGTGTGCTTGAGATTGTTGACGATATCGCCAAAATAGTCTCCGCGGAAAAACGCGTTCACGGGCTGCTCAATCTCCAACAGAGGGGCAGGGCCCGCAGGGCGGGCGGCCTTGGCAATCGCTGAAACATCGCCTGTGTCACAGAGGGTTTGGATCAATTCGGGCCAATCATCTTGCGGAACAAAATGATCGGCAAAGCCGGCAAAAATGGCATCTGCCGGTCCCATACGACTGGCCGTTGTGCCGAGATATTCACCAAAGCGCCCGGGTGCACGGGCCAAAAGTAAGGAGCCGCCCACATCCGGCACAAGGCCAATGCCACATTCTGGCATGGCAATTTGACTGGATTCGCAGACAATTCTATGCGGCAGGTGGCAGCCCAGCCCCACGCCACCGCCCATCGTGAACCCGTGTAAAAAGCTGATGATCGGCTTAGGGCTGGTCGCAAGTTTCGCGTTGAGGCGGTATTCATCGGTCCAAAATTGCCGGCCATAATCAAAATCGCCCGCAATGGCGGCCTTATACATGGCGGTTATATCGCCGCCAGCGCAAAACGCCCGCTCACCGGCACCTTCAAAAAGGATCACGTCAACCTCTGGATCGGCTTCCCACTGTCCAAGGTAGCTTTCAATTTGCAGGCACATCTCATAGGTCAAAGCGTTCAGGGCGCTGGGGCGGTTCAATGTGAACCGTCCGGCTTTACCCTCTTTACGCGCGATAAGATCGCTCATGCGCGCAATCCTCGTGCGACGATCATACGCATGATTTCATTGGTGCCTTCTAAGATTTGATGCACTCTGAGATCGCGCACGGTTTTTTCAATGCCGTAATCGGCCAAATAGCCATAGCCGCCATGCAGTTGCAGGCAGTCATTGGCCACTTTGCTGCCCATATCTGTCACCAGCTTTTTTGCCATGGCGCAGAAATGCGTCGCATCTGGCGCGCCATTGTCCAGCTTCCAAGCGGCTTGCCGCAGAAATATGCGCCCCGATTGCAGCTCAATTTCCATATCTGCGAGACGAAATTGCAGGGCTTGAAATTGATCAATCGATTTTCCAAAGGCTTTGCGCTCGGCCATATAGGATCGGGTCGCGTCAAAGGCCTGTTGCGCAGCGCCCAAAGAACAAGCCGCGATATTGAGCCGCCCGCCGTCCAGCCCAGCCATGGCATAGGAAAACCCGAGGCCTTCCTCGCCCAGGAGATTTTCTATCGGTGTCTTGCAACCATCCAGCTGAACCTGCCGGGTCGGCTGCGCGCGCCAGCCCATTTTATCTTCCAACCCGCCGAAGGACAGCCCCTCGGCGCCATCTTCTACGATTAAGGCGGTGATGCCCTTTGGGCTGTCATCGCCGGTACGGGCCATCACAATATAGGCGTCCGAATAGCCGCCACCGGAGATAAAGGCCTTGGTGCCTGTGAGGGTGAAATCCGTGTTGCTTTTGAGCGCCCTTGTCTTCAATGCCGCCGCGTCAGACCCTGAGCCCGGCTCGGTGAGGCAGTAGGAGAAGAATGTCTCCATACTCAAGGCGCGAGGAAGATATTTGTCTCGCAGGGGTTGAGAGCCGAATTTGTCAATCATCGCCGCGCACATATTGTGGATTGACAGAAAGGCGGCCACCGTCGGGCAGGCCATAGAGAGCGCTTCAAACACCAAAGTGGCATCAAGCCGGCTTAGGCCCGCTCCGCCGCTTTCTTCGCGCACATATAGCCCGCCAAAGCCCAATTCCGCCAATTTGGGCCAAAGGCTTTTGGGAATTTCGCCTGCCACTTCCCATTCCCTGGCGAAAGGCGCGATATGGGTGGCCCCAAAATCGCGGGCCATATCAAAAATTGCGGTTTGTTCTTCGGAAAGGGCAAAATCCATGAGACAGCTCCTGTCATTGCATTGCCGCAAGTGAAGCAAATCCCAAGCCAGGAATCCAGCTTCTATTTTGAAGGCCGAGCCTGCGGATGGTTGCGCGCGCCGGGCCCCTTATGAGCACCGGCGCGCCGCGTGATTTATTCCATCACGGGAATAGAGAACTCGCCGCCTTCTTTGGTGCCCGAAGGCCAGCGCGAGGTCACGGTTTTGGTGCGTGTGTAGAATTTGAACGCATCTGGGCCGTGCTGGTTCAAATCGCCGAAGACCGATTTTTTCCAGCCCCCAAAGGTGTGATAGGCCAAAGGCACCGGGATCGGCACATTGATGCCCACCATGCCGACATTGACCCGATTGGCAAAATCACGAGCGGTATCGCCATCGCGGGTGAAGATCGCTGTGCCATTGCCATATTCATGATCCATGGCCAGCCCCAGCGCTTCTTCATAGGTCTCTGCCCGAACGGTGGACAAAACAGGGCCAAAGATTTCGTATTTGTAGATGTCCATATCCTTGGTCACATGGTCGAACAAATGAGCGCCAATAAAGAAGCCATCCTCGTAACCTTGTAGGTTGAAATCACGTCCATCCACCACGAGTTTTGCGCCTTGATCGATGCCGGTTTGGACCAAACGTTCGATATTTGCCTTGGCTGCTGCGGTGACAACCGGGCCATAATCTACATCATCGCCCGCCGTGTAGGGACCCACTTTCAGCGCCTCAACCCGGGGGATCAATTTCTCCATCAGGCGATCTGCTGTGTCTTCCCCTACGGGAACGGCAACAGAAATAGCCATGCACCGCTCACCGGCGGCGCCGTAACCCGCCCCCATAAGTGCATCTGCCGCTTGATCCATATCCGCATCTGGCATGATGATCATATGGTTTTTGGCACCGCCAAAACACTGCACCCTTTTGCCGTTGGCGCAACCGGTCGCATAGATATATTCCGCGATTGGGGTCGAGCCCACAAAGCCGATCGATTGAATGACATCGTGATGCAAGATCGCGTCAACCGTTTCCTTATCGCCGTTCACAACTTGCAAAATGCCCTTGGGCAGGCCGGCTTCTTCGAGCAATTCGGCCAACATCAATGGCACAGAAGGGTCGCGCTCAGAGGGTTTCAGGATAAAGGCGTTGCCGCAGGCAATGGCGGGCGCAAACATCCACATGGGAATCATGGCTGGGAAATTGAATGGGGTGATGCCAGCAGTGACACCGAGGGCCTGACGCATGGAGTACATATCAATGCCGGGACCGGCGCTGTCGGTGAATTCACCTTTCAACAATTGCGGTGCCCCGATGCAATATTCCACAACCTCCAAGCCGCGGATCACGTCGCCTTTGGCATCTGGCAAGGTTTTGCCATGCTCGCGGCTCAAAGCCTCAGCCAATTTGTCCATATCGCGGTTCAAAAGATCTACAAATTTCATCAATACCCGCGCGCGGCGCTGGGGATTGACGGCGGCCCAAGCGGGCTGGGCGGCGGCGGCATGGGCCACGGCCTGATCCAGCTCTGCGCCATTGGCCAGCGGGACTTTGGCTTGAACCTCGCCCGTGGCGGGGTTGTAAACATCGGCAAAACGTCCAGAGGTGCCTTTGACATGGGCGCCATTGATATAGTGGGTTAACTCTTGCATGGGGGTCTCCTTGTTTCTTTCGCTTTTAATCTTGCAATAATGTAATTAAAAGCGAAAATAATCCAAAATCATTTTGCAAATTTGTAGGTTCTTGATGGAAAACTGGGATGATCTCCGCATTTTCCTGACTGTGGCGCAATCGGGCAGCCTGACGGTTGCGGCGCAGGTCTTGAAAATTGACCCCGCAACGGTCAGCCGCCGCATCGCCCGGTTGGAGCAGGCCCATGCAACACCGCTTTTTTCAAAATCCCCAAAAGGTTATGAGCTGACCGAGGCGGGGCATGGGCTGGTGGCGCATGTGGATGCCGCTCAAGCCTCCTTAAATGCGGGGCTTGGGGCGCTGCGCGGTGACGGGGAGGGGCTCAGGGGGCAGATTCGCATCGGTGCGCCGGATGGATGCGCCAATTTCCTTTTGCCGCAGGTCTGCGGACATATTACAAAAACCTATCCAGATCTGGATATTCAAATTGTGGCTCTGCCGCGGGTGTTCAACCTGACGCGGCGCGAGGCGGATATGGCGATTGGGGTGAGCCAACCGACGGCGGGGCGGCTTATGGTGCAAAAAATTGCGGATTACCGGCTTCATCTTGCGGCCTCAACGGCGCTTTGGCTGACCCATAAACACCCAGAACGACTGAATGATCTCAAAGACTTGCCGATTGTTGGTTATGTGCAGGATATGATCTTTGACAAGGAGCTTGATTACCTGGAACCGCTCGGCCTGCGGCGGGTGCAGCTGGCGTCCAATTCCATTTCCGTGCAAATGAATCTGTTGCGACAAGGTGCCGGGCTCGGCATTGTGCATGATTTTGCCCTGCCGTTTGCGCCGGAATTGCGCCGGATTTTGATGGACCACCTGAGCCTGACCCGCAGTTTCTTTTTGATATGCTCCACAGATGACCGCCACAACCGCCGGCTCAACCAATTCGCGCAGGTTTTGGTGAGCGGTTTGCGGTCGGAGATTCAAAGGCTTGAGGCTTTGGCTGAAGAGCCGGGCGGTAAAATTTAATTTTGGCACGGGTTTTTTACACCGCGCTGGCTTGCAATTCGCTCAATTTATGGCTTGGTATCTTTATCAAGTCGGAGACGTCAGAATGCGCATAGGTCTTTACCCCGGAACTTTTGATCCGATCACGCTGGGACATGTTGATATTATCCGACGGGGCTGCGCCTTGGTGGATCGTTTGGTCATAGGGGTTGCGATCAATCGTGATAAAGGGCCGCTCTTTGATCTCGATGAGCGGGTGTCGATGATTGAAGTTGAGGCGGCGCGCCTGACAAAACAGACAGGCACCGAAATTCAAGTGCACCCGTTTGAAAACCTATTGATTGACTGCGCCCGCGATGTTGGTGCGGGGATAATTTTGCGCGGATTGCGCGCTGTTTCAGACTTTGAATATGAATATCAGATGGTTGGAATGAACAGGCAGTTGGATTCGTCGATTGAAACTGTGTTTTTGATGGCCGAAGCGCACCATCAAGCGATTGCCTCAAAATTGGTCAAAGAGATTTGTCGCTTGGATGGGGATGTGTCGAAATTCGTCACGCCAGCGGTCGAGGCGGCCTTAAAGCGCCGCCTGCACCGCTCATAATTTGCATGGGTTTTCAGATTTTAGATTAATTTGCCCATGGCCACGGCTGTATCGGCCATGCGATTGGAAAACGCCCATTCATTGTCATACCAGGACAGCACACGCACCATATCACCGCCCATAATCAGGGTTTGATCCGCATGAAAGATCGAGGAATGCGGGTCGTGGTTGAAATCAGAGGAAACCAAAGGGGCCTCCACAACATCAAGCACGCCCTTGAGAGGACCGGCGGCCGCGCTTTGCATCAGAGCCAAGATTTCGGCCGCATCTGTGCTGCGCCCGGCTTCGAAGGTGAGATCCACCGCGGAGACATTTGGGGTCGGCACCCGGATGGCGACGCCGTCCAACTTGCCATTGAGCTCTGGCAGCACCAAACCAACCGCTTTGGCCGCGCCCGTGGTGGTTGGAATCATGGACAGGGCAGCGGCGCGCCCCCGGTACAGGTCTTTATGGGTGCGATCCAATGTCGGCTGATCGCCGGTATAGCTGTGAATTGTCGTCATCAACCCGCGCTTGATGCCAATGGACTCATGCAAGACTTTGGCAATCGGCGCCAGGCAATTGGTGGTGCAGGAGGCATTGGAAACGATCAAATCATCGGAGGTTAATGCGTGATGGTTGACACCATAGACAATGGTTTTATCCGCATCTTTCCCCGGTGCCGAAATCAACACGCGGGAGGAGCCATTGTCGAGATAGGCTTGGCAATCGGCTTTAGAGGTGAAAATCCCTGTGCATTCCATCACCACATCAACATCCGACCAGGGCAGATCCGCTGGATTGCGCAGGGCCGTCACGCGAATGGGACCTTGCCCGACGTCAATAAAGTCTTCGCCATGGGTCACAGTGGCTGCAAACCGGCCATGCACGGAGTCGTATTTCAACATATGGGCATTGGTTTGAACCGGACCGAGGTCATTGATTGCGATGACCTTGAGATCTGTTCGACCTGAGTCAACAATCGCGCGTAGCACATTGCGGCCAATGCGGCCAAATCCATTGATTGCAATTTTTAATGTCATATCCGTGTCCCGACGTTAGTTGATAGCGCTAACATCACAGGTTGCGGCAAAAGTCAACCGACGCGGCTACCGCCAGAAGGCAATTGTGTCGATTAAGTCAAGAAACGAGCGCGTAAGGTATAAAATTGCGGCGCCTTGCGTCAAAAATAAATCGGCCTCAATGGCCGCAACGGCGGCGATTGCAACATATAGTGCCAGACGCGGGGTCATCGTGCCTCCAAAATTTACTGGAGCTGCCCCATTTTGGCGGCCAAATCAGCCATGCGCACGGAAAAGCCCCATTCATTATCATACCATGATAATACGCGGACGGTCGTCCCGCCAACCACTTTGGTTTGATCGGGCGCAAAAATTGAAGATTCGGGCGTGTGGTTGAAATCAATGGAAACTTTTGGCGCCGGATCATATCCTAAAATACCGGCCATTTCGCCTTTGGCAGCGCGTTCCACCGCCGCGTTGACCTCCTCTATTGTGACCGGGCGGGCGGCCTCAAAGGTGAGATCGACGCAGGACACATTGGGAGTTGGGACGCGAATGGCGGTGCCGTCGAGCCGGCCTGCCATTTCCGGCAAGACTTCACCGAGGGCCTTGGCCGCCCCGGTGGATGTCGGAATCAAAGCCATGGCCGCTGCTCGGGCGCGATAGAGATCACTGTGACGGCGATCTAGGGTCGGCTGGTCGCCGGTATAGCTGTGGATGGTGGTCATGATCCCGCGCTCAATGCCAATTGCGTCATTGAGCACCTTGGCCAGCGGCGCCAGGCAATTTGTCGTACAAGAGCCGTTCGAGATCATCACATCACTGGGCAGGAGTGCGGCCTCATTGGCCCCCAAAACGATGGTGCGATCGACGTTGACAGCGGGGGCCGAAATCAAGACCTTTTTGGCCCCGCGCGCCAGATGGACCTTGGCTTTTTCACCGTCATTGAAATTTCCGGTGCATTCCAAAACAACGTCAACGCCGCTCCAGTCGAGCGTGTTTGGGTCATAGGTTGAGAACATTTCAATCGGTCCGAGCCCGAGATCCAGCGTGCCATCACCGACGGTAATTTCCCCATCGAACCGCCCATGAACACTGTCATATCGCATCAAATGTGCGCTGGTTTCCAGCGGGCCCGTGGCGTTGATCTTAACCACTTCCACATCTTTGCGGCCAGAGGACACGATATGTGCCAAAACGCAGCGACCAATGCGACCAAATCCGTTAATTCCAATTTTAACTGTCACAGCTCTCACCTTTCGCGAAGTCTTTGCGGTGAACTAGCAAGGTCAGAGGGGCAGTTAAAGTTCAAAGCCGAAGGATTTTCAACTTGTTAGCGAAAACATTTCCGTTAGCGATAACCGCTTGCGGTAACAGGGTTGGCCGCAAGACTTGCCGGGTCAAAAGGCTGCGGTGGTCCGCAGCCTTTGACTGTCTTAGAGCAGGGATTTGACCTTACGCGCGATCGCTTCTGCGGTGATGCCGAACTCTTCATAGAGCCGCTCGGCCGGGGCAGAGGCGCCAAAGCCGGTCATGCCGATAAAACCAGCTTTGGACTCGCGTCCCCGTTCCCCCAAGAGCCATTGATCCCAGCCCATGCGCACGGCCGCTTCCACAGCCACGCGAACCGCGCCGCCGGGCAAAATACGTTTGCGATAGGCCTCATCTTGTTGAGCGAAAAGCTCCATACAGGGCATGGACACGACGCGGGTGCCGATACCTTCGGCTTGCAACAGATCCCGGGCTTCCAGTGCCAGCGAAACCTCCGTGCCAGTTGCCAGTATGATGGCTTGGCGCTTGCCCTCGGACTCGGCCAAAACATAGGCGCCGCGCGCGCTGAGGTTTTCTGATTTATACGCATGGCGCACCGCTGGCACGCCCTGACGGGACAGAGCCATGACGGTCGGCGTGCTGGGTTGGCTCAACGCCACTTCCCATGCTTCCGCCGTTTCTGTGATATCGGCTGGGCGGAAAACCAAAGTGTTGGGCGTGGCGCGGGAAATGGCCAAATGCTCGACCGGTTGATGTGTGGGACCATCTTCGCCCAAGCCAATGGAATCATGCGTCATGACATAGACAGTCGGAACGCCCATCAATGCCGAGAGGCGCATCGCACCGCGGGCATAATCTGTGAAGCACATGAACGTGCCGCCGTAGGGGCGAATCCCGCCGTGCAGCGCCATACCGTTCATTGCAGCAGCCATGCCATGCTCGCGGATCCCGTAGTAGATATAGCGCCCGGCGCGATTTTCGGGATCAAAAACGCCCATATCAGCCGTTTTTGTATTGTTAGACCCGGTCAAATCCGCCGAGCCGCCCACGGTTTCGGGCATCACAGGATTGACCGCCTGCAGGGTTTTTTCAGAGGCTGAACGCGTGGCCAGTTTTGGTTTGGTCTCTGCGGCATCTTTCTTGATGGCGCGGATTGCAGCGGCCAATTTCTTGGGGGCTTCTCCGGCATAGGCGCGGTTGAATTGCGCCTGACGTGCGGCAGAAAGACCTGAGAAACGGCTGTCCCATTCGGCACGTTCCGCGCCGCCGCGCGCGCCAATGGCCTCCCAAGCGGCTTTGACATCGGCTGGAATTTCAAAAGCGCCATAGGGCCAACCATAGGCGGCCTTGGCATCCACCAGTTGGCCCGCATCGGTCAGAGCACCATGCCCTTTTGATGTATCCTGAGCCGCATGCCCCAGCGCGATATGCGTTTTGCAGGCAATCATTGAAGGCTTTTTGGATTTGCGCGCAGCCGCAAGAGCCTCATCAATAGCGATGGCGTCGTGACCATCGATGGCTTGCACATGCCAACCAGAGGCTTTGAAGCGCTGTATTTGATCTGTTCGATCAGACAGATCAACGGTGCCGTCGATGGTGATGTTATTGTCATCCCAAAGCACAATTAAATGTCCCAGCTCATGGCGACCTGCGAGCCCAATGGCTTCTTGGCTGATACCTTCCATCAAGCAACCGTCTCCGGCGATGACATAGGTATAATGGTTTTGAATTTTTTTGCCGTAGGTGGCGCGCAATATTTCTTCTGCAATGGCAAAGCCCACCGAATTGGCAATCCCCTGGCCGAGTGGACCAGTGGTGGTCTCAATGCCCGAGGCATGGCCATATTCTGGATGTCCGGCGGTTTTTGCGCCCCATTGGCGGAAGTTTTTGATCTCATCGAGCGTCATATCGGCATAGCCGGTGAGGTGCAGCAGGGCGTAGAGCAGCATTGATCCATGCCCCGCGGAGAGAATGAAGCGATCCCGATCTGGCCAATTGGGCGCAGAGGCATCAAATTTCATGTGCTTTTCGAACAAAACAGTGGCCACATCCGCCATGCCCATCGCCATCCCTGAGTGGCCCGAATTCGCGGCTGCAACCGCATCGAGCGTCAAAGCGCGAATGGCCGCGGCCTTTTTCCAATGTTCAGGGTTCTTGGCGGCGAGTTCTTTGAGATCCACGGAGCTAACTTTCTGTAAGGGCAAAGGTTGATGCTTCCTATCAAGTGAAGAGGGAATATCAAGTAACCTGATCCATTTCTTAAAAAATGTTTCAAGCGCCAGCTCTTGGACGTTAAGGTTAATTTAACCTACCCTAGGGGTGGCGGATGCGATTCGAGACAGCCGATGGTGGCGGCGGTGCAGGGGTGTGAGATGAGCAATGAGTGACATTTCGGTTTTAGAACAAAGAATTACAGCGGCAATTCGGCGCATTTCTGCGGCGGTGGAGTCTGTGCCGCTCTCTCGCAGCGCGCCGGACCCAGCCCCAACAGAACCTTCTGCGCCTGAAAATGTTAATAGTGAGGCTCTCGCCGCGCTTGATGCGCAGTTGTCGCAGGTGATGCAATCCAATGCGCAGTTGCGCGCTTCAAATCAAGCCTTGCGGGCGGCCAATGCGGAAGGTCTGGGCGATGCCAGTCTGATTAATGCGGCGATGCAGGCAGAGATTGACACATTAACCGCAGAACGGGCCGCGGAGGCGGTGCAGCTTGAGCTGTTGCTGAAGACCTTGACGCAAACCAGTGAGGAGACGGGCGATGCCTGAAGTCACCATCAAAATCGGCCAGCGCCCCTATACAGTCAACTGCCCCGCAGGTGAGGAGCCGCAGCTGCAAAAAGCGCGGGAAGCGTTGGATGCTGAGGCAAGCAGTTTGTTGGCGCAAGTCGGGCGTGTGCCAGAGGCGCAGATGTTGCTGATGTCGGGTCTGATGCTTGCAGATCGCACATTGGCATTGCAGGTCCAGTTGCGCCAAGCGCAAGAGGCTCTTGAACAGGCGCAGCGAAGCGCTCAAGAAATTGCGCCAGAAATCAAAACGGTAATTAAAGAAGTTGAAGTTCCGGTTGTGCCGCCAGCCCTGCTCGAGAGCCTTGCAGAGTTATCCGCGCGTGCAGAAGCCGCGGCAGATGATCTGGAAGAGAGATTGGCCCAATCCGCTGGGTAGCGAAATGGGCTGATCTTGCCAAATGAAGGGCTTTGGCCTCGGTGGCAGGGTCACAGGGTCAAAGGGGCCTGGCGGGGTTACTCAGATGTGTTTGCCTTGCGAATTTCATCCGCGGCCTCTTGGTTATAGCTGATATTATTTTCAGCCAAGAGCCCATCCAATTCCCCCGATAGGGTCATATCGCGGACAATATCGCATCCGCCGATGAATTCACCTTTCACATAGAGCTGTGGAATGGTGGGCCAATCGGAATAGTCTTTGATTCCCTGACGAATGGCATCATCGGCCAGAACATTCACGTCTTGATAGGCCACGCCCATATAATTCAATATACCTGCGATCTGGCTTGAGAAGCCGCATTGCGGCATAGAGGCGGTGCCTTTCATGAACAGCACAACATCATTGGATGTCACTGTTTCGCGGATTTGATCTTCAGCGCTCATCTTTTGGCTTTCTGTCTTTGGGCACAAATTGCTGTGCGTATGTCTGTGGGTCCTTTGGAACCCGAAAACTGCCCGAATGTCCACCTCCGGCACCGCCGGAAAAATAGTCCGCTCGAACTTCGTGATCGCCCTGACCGGGCAGGGAGCCGCGGCCTTGGCCTTTTTCGTGCCGGACCACCCATAGGGCCCGGAAGAACAGCAGAAGCAATATCGCAATGGAAAGACCTGCGATGAGACCCCCGCCAGCCATATCAGCTCGGCGCCTTGGTGGTCAGCGCCAGGGCATGCAGCTCCCCATGCGCCCCGTCCATTTTGCCCTTCAAAGCGGCATAGACGGCGCGATGCTGCTGCACCCGGTTCTTGCCAGCAAAGCTGGCATCGGTCACCTCAGCGGCATAATGATTGCCGTCCCCAGCCAGATCCGTGATCGTGATCTGCGCCTCGGGAAAAGATTCCCGGATCAGAGCTTCAATATCTTGTGCGGCCATGGCCATTGGGTGTGTCCTCGCTTGGTTTAACTCGAAGGTAGAGCCGAGCCTTGGTCTTTTCAAGTGACCGCATCGGCGAAACTCTTGCGGAAAATAGCACTGAGCTCCGACAGCTCGGCCTCTTGCGCGCCAAAGCTGACCTGGGTGCCGCCAAAGCGCCCGACACAGGTGGCCGGAACCCCGAGGTTGCCGGCCGCAGCCACAAGCGCCTCTGCCTGATCAAAATTGCAGGCCACCAGATAGCGGGCTTGATCTTCACCGAACAGCTCTGCGGTGTCCTCGGTATCAAGGCTGACGCCGATATTTGCAGCCTCGGCCATTTCAAAAGCCGCCAGCGCGAGTCCGCCATCGGACAGATCGCTGCATGCGGTAATCCAGGCAAGATTGGCGCGGATAAATTCACCATGTTTCTTTTCAGCTTCCAGATCCACAGGCGGTGCATCGCCTTCCACGCGGTTAAAGACTTCCGCCAAAAGGGCCGATTGCCCAAGATGACCCTTGGTGTCGCCAATCAAAATCGCCACATGCCCTTCGCGCGCCACCCCCGTGATGGCGTCATCGGCATTGGCAATGAGGCCCACTGCGCCGATGGTCGGTGTTGGCAGAATGGCGGAGCCGTCGGTCTCATTATAGAGCGAAACATTGCCCGAGACGATCGGCATATCTAAGGCGGCCACGGCGGCCCCTATGCCCTTGATGGCGCCTACAAATTGCCCCATGATTTCTGGCTTTTCAGGGTTTCCAAAGTTCAAATTATCCGTTGTGGCCAGGGGCAGGGCACCAACCGCTGTGAGATTGCGATAGGCTTCTGCCACGGCTTGCTTGCCACCTTCGAAGGGATTGGCCGCCACGTAGCGCGGTGTCACATCAGATGTGAAGGCCAAGGCCTTTTGCGTGCCATGCACCCGAACGATACCCGCGCCCAAGCCCGGCGTGCGCAGGCTGTCGGCCATCACTTGGCTGTCATATTGTTCATAAACCCATTGTTTGGCCGCGTAATTGGGGCTTGAGATGAGCATTTTGAGCCCATCAATCGGGTCGATATGCGGCACATCCCCCTCAGGCTCGGCTGCGGGGGTCTCAACCCACGGGCGGTCATATTCCGGCGCCGTCCCGGAGAGGGCTTTAAGCGGCAGATCGGCTTTCACCGCGCCGTTCATCATGATCAAAAAGCGATCTTCCGCAATCGTCTCGCCCACAATGGCGAAATCCAGATCCCATTTGTCAAAGACGGCCTTCGCTTGGTCTTCCAATTCAGGTTTCAGCACCATGAGCATGCGTTCTTGCGATTCCGACAGCATCATCTCATAGGCGGTCATATTCAGCTCACGCGTTGGCACTTTCTCAAGATCCAAACGCACCCCTAAATTTCCCTTGTCTCCCATTTCCACTGCGGAGCAGGTCAGGCCCGCGGCGCCCATGTCTTGAATGGAAATCACTGCGCCCGTGGCCATGAGCTCTAAAGTGGCTTCCATGAGGCGTTTTTCGGTGAAAGGGTCGCCAACCTGCACTGTTGGGCGCTTATCTTCGATGGTGTCGTCAAATTCAGCGCTGGCCATTGTGGCCCCGCCAACCCCATCGCGGCCAGTTTTGGCGCCCAAGTAAACCACAGGCATGCCAACGCCAGACGCGGCCGAATAAAATATTTTGTCCGTATCGGCCAGCCCGGCTGCAAAGGCGTTTACAAGGCAATTGCCGTTATAGGCTGGATCAAAGCGCACTTCGCCGCCAATCGTCGGCACGCCAAAGCAATTGCCATAGCCGCCGACGCCCGCCACCACGCCAGACACCAAGGATTTGGTCTTGGGATGATCGGGACTGCCAAAGGACAAAGAGTTCATCGCCGCGATGGGGCGCGCGCCCATGGTGAAGACATCGCGCAAAATCCCGCCCACGCCCGTGGCTGCGCCCTGATAGGGTTCGATATAGCTGGGGTGATTGTGGCTTTCCATTTTGAAAATCACCGCCTGGCCGTCGCCAATATCCACAACCCCCGCATTCTCACCCGGCCCGCAAATAACCTGTGGCCCTTCAGTGGGCAGGGTGCGGAGCCATTTTTTCGAGGATTTATAGGAGCAATGCTCATTCCACATGGCAGAGAAAATGCCCAGTTCGGTAAAGCTTGGGTCCCGGCCTATGATTTCGAGAATACGGTCGTATTCGTCAGAGCTCAGCCCATGGGCTGCAATAAGGTCGGGCGTTATCATTGGATCTTGCAAGTTGTCATCCCTTACGGTGCAGATTTGCACCCTGATACGGAAGTTAACGGGCAGAGGGAAGGTTGCATGCGCTTTTAAATGCCGCATTTGCGCGAAAGCAGCGATGAAACGGCGTTTTTTGAGCGCAGCCCTCCCGAGGATCGGGCAAAAAATGCCGGGCACATGGCC
Source organism: Planktomarina sp. (assembly GCA_016780825.1). Classification (GTDB taxonomy): domain Bacteria; phylum Pseudomonadota; class Alphaproteobacteria; order Rhodobacterales; family Rhodobacteraceae; genus Planktomarina. Next base: position 64,653 of record JADHLF010000004.1, read on the forward strand.
CGGCGTAAGTCCAACAGGGAGGATATGAGGAGCTGCCTTCGGCTGCCGTCCTCATGCGCTGTACTTAAGAGCGCCGATCCATCCCCGCAAGTCCTCTCGGCGCAAAGCCGCTATGCGCTCAGGGCATAGCTATTTAGGCGCCTCCAGGCTTCGCTCGGCCCGGCGCCGGGCAATGATTTCATCCTGCACAAAGTCGCGAAAGGCCGCAATGCGGCGCGAGTGGCGCAGCTCTTCGGGATAGGCCAGAAAAACCGGGACTTCTGTGTTCTCGAGTTCGGGCAATACCTGCACGAGGTCGGGAAAATCATGGGTGACGTAATTGGGCAAAATGCCAATCCCAAGGTTGTTGATGACGCCTTGCAACACACCGAAGTAATTGTTGACGCTCAAAGTCGATTTTGGACTGTAGCCCATCAGATTTTGCACCAAGGCTGCACTGACCGCCACTTGAGGCGCATTTGGATTTTGGCAAATCAACCGGTGGCTTGAGATATCTTCCAAAGTTTGCGGTGTGCCGCGGGATTTCAAATAGTCTGCGCTGGCATAGAGACGCATTTCCACGGTCATCAGGCGTTTTCGAATCAAATCCGCTTGGCTGGGTTCTTTCATGCGGATGGCCACATCAGCCTCGCGCATCGGCAGATCCAACACCCGCTCCTCCAGCATCAGCTCCACATTGAGGTCGGGATATTTTTCATAAAGCTGCGGCAAACGCGGCGCGAGCCAGAGGGTGCCGAAACCTGTGGTCGTGGTGACACGCAGGGCACCAAACACCTCATCCTCACTGTCGCGAATGCGCGCGGAGGCGGCATCAAGGCGTTTGCTCATCGCTCGGGTGGCCTCAAATAGCAGCTCCCCTTGCTCTGTGAGAATCAACCCCCGGGCGTGTCTGTGAAACAATGTCGCGTCGAGTGCCTCTTCCAGCGCTCTGATCTGCCGCGAAACGGCCGATTGTGATAGATGCAGCGTCTCCCCCGCATGGGTGAGTGACCCGGCATCGGCAACCGAATGGAAGATTCGCAACTTATCCCAGTCCACCGGATCACCTCACTCTTACTTGCTTGCTGTCATAACACGTAAATTGAGATCGGGTCACGGAGTTTTTTATTGTTAGGTCATAGTTTTTGACCTAACAATTATGCGTGCATATCCGGAAGATGTTCGTGCATATCGGGAGGACGCAGACCATGCAGCAAGAGGTTTCACTCGCTGACAGATTTGATTTGACCAAAAACCAAGTCCTGTTGAACGGCACCCAGGCCCTGGTGCGGTTGATGTTGATGCAATCGGCGCGGGACCGGGCGGCGGGCCATAGAACCGCTGGCTATGTCACAGGCTATCGTGGGTCGCCGCTGGGCGCGGTTGATTTTCAAATGACACGCGCCGCCGCAGAACTTGAAAAAGCGCAGGTGCGTTTCCAAGAAGGGTTGAATGAAGATTTGGCCGCCACGGCGCTTTGGGGCAGCCAGCAGGCCGAGTTGCGCGGTGAAGGCAAATTTCAGGGCGTGTTTGGTCTTTGGTATGGCAAAGGGCCGGGTGTCGACCGCTCGGGCGATGTCTTTCGTCACGCGAATATGGCTGGCACTTCGCCCCTGGGCGGTGTTGTGGCGGCGCTGGGGGATGATCACACCGGAGAAAGCTCGACCACATTGCACCAATCCGAATGGACAATGGTTGACAGCTTCATGCCGGTGCTGTCGCCTGCGGGCGTCCAAGAGGTGATGGATTACGGGCTCTTTGGCTTTGCCCTGTCGCGCTTTGCCGGGGTCTGGGCCGGGCTCAAATGTATCAAAGACACAATTGAAGTGACGTCGGTGGTGAATGGCGATCCGCTGCGGTTGCAATTTGTCACACCGGAATTCGACATGCCCGAAGGGGGCTTGAATATTCGCCTCATCGACACGCCCCAGGCACAGGAGGCGCGGATCATTCACCATAAGCGCCGCGCGGTTCTTGCCTTTGCGCGCGCCAATCGCATGGATAAGCGGGTCTTGGGACAGGCCGGCGCAAAAATTGGCTTTGTTGCTGCGGGCAAAAATTGGCTGGATTTGGCCCATGCCATGCAGGTGCTCGGCATTGATCAAGAGGCGGCGGTGCGCCATGGCGTGACAACCTATAAAGTCGCGATGACTTGGCCTTTGGATATGCAATCTTTTGCCGAATGGGCCGAAGGTTTGGACTGCATTGTGGTTGTCGAAGAAAAACGCAAATTGATTGAGGGCCAAATCAAAGAGGCGCTGTTTAACCAAAAAGGCAGCCGGCGTGTGTTTGGGGCGCAGGATGCTCAAGGCGCGCTGCTCTTTGCCGATAGCTACGCGCTCGATCCAATTGTGATTGCGCAAAAACTCGGGCAGATATTGATCGCCGAGGGCTGCGGATCGGCCCAGATTGCTGGCGCATTGCAGCGCATTGATGCGGCCCAGACTGCGAATAACGCGCCCACCTTGGCCAGCCGAGTGCCCTACTTTTGCTCAGGCTGCCCACACAGCAGCTCAACCAAAATTCCCGAAGGCAGCCGCGCCTATTCGGGCATTGGCTGTCACTACATGGTGCAATGGATGGATCGGGAGACCTTGGGTTTTACGCAAATGGGGGGCGAGGGGGCCAATTGGATTGGAGAGTCGTTGTTTTCGACCCGCGCGCATGTGTTCCAAAACATTGGCGATGGCACCTATAACCACTCCGGCATCCAAGCCATTCGCGCCGCGGTCGCCGCCGGCACAACCATGACCTACAAAATATTGTTTAATGACGCCGTGGCGATGACGGGCGGGCAAAACAACGACGGGGGGCTGGATGCTGCGCGGATCGTGAATGAGATGCGCGGGATTGGGGTAGAACATCTTGCCGTGGTGTATGATGAAAAAGAAGATATCTCTGCGGCTCATTTTCCAGCCGGCACGCAGATGCATCCGCGCGCCCAGCTCAATACGGTGCAAGAGGCATTTCGGCAATTGCCGGGCGTCTCGGTCATCGTCTATGTGCAGACCTGCGCGGCGGAAAAGCGACGTCGGCGCAAACGGGGCGCCTTCCCTGATCCCGATCAGCGCCTGTTCATCAATCCTGACGTCTGCGAAGGCTGTGGTGATTGCGGGGTGCAATCCAACTGCGTCTCATTGCTGCCACTCGAGACGCCATTGGGGCGCAAACGACAGATTGATCAATCCAGCTGCAATAAAGATTTCAGCTGCGTAAATGGGTTTTGTCCCTCGTTTGCGACCGTGCGCGGCGGGCAGCTGCGACGTCCGGCGGCGCAGGAGGTGTCGATACCCGATTTGCCGGACCCGGCGCCCTGCCATCTGCAAGGCACACATAATGTCGTGGTCACCGGCGTGGGCGGCACCGGGGTGGTCACCATTGGGGCGCTTCTTGCCATGGCGGCGCATTTGGATGGCAAGGCGGCGGGGGTCATGGAAATGGCGGGTCTGGCTCAAAAGGGCGGCGCGGTGCATATTCATTGCCGCATTGGTGAGACGCCAGAAGATATTTCTGCCATTCGTGTGGCTTTGGGCGAATGCGATGCGCTGATTGGCGGTGACTTTGTGGTCTCGGCGCAGGGCAGCACTTTGGGCCTCATGGCGCCCACGGGCGGGGCTGTGGTCAATCGTCACGAAACAATAACAGGGGAGTTCACCCGCGACACCGCTTTCGCAATCCCGGGCGCTGATTTGCACTTGGCGCTGACTGCGCGATTGCAGGAGCGCGCGCGGCTGTTCAATGCCACCCGCTTGGCAGAAACGGCTTTGGGTGACACGGTCTATGCCAATATGATCTTGCTTGGCGCCGCCTATCAGCAAGGGTTGCTTCCCCTGACGCAGGAGTCCTTGCTTGAAGCAATTGCGCTGAATGGGGCAAAAGTGCCCCAGAATCAGCAGGCCTTTGCGCTGGGGCGGTGGGCGATGGTCGACGCAGATTTGGACAACAAATTTGCGCGCCAAGACGCGCCGGTTCGCGATCCCGAGGCGGCCCGATTGGCGGAGTTGCGCGCCTATGGCTCGGGGCGTTTGAGGCGATATGAGGCCCTGCGCCAGGACCTTGAGGCGATCGAGCCAGAGCTGCGCGAGACGGCTTTGCAGTCCTATCACAAGCTGTTGTGCTACAAGGATGAATATGAAGTTGCCCGCCTGCTTCTGGCGACCAAGACACAGGTTGCGCAAAGGTTTGAGGGGGATTATGAAATTTCCTACCATCTCGCACCGCCGCTTTTGTCGCGCAATGGTCCGAATGGTCGGCCGCAAAAGCGCAGCTTCGGATCTTGGTTTGACCGTCTAAGTCAGGGTTTGGCGCGTCTCAGATTTTTGCGCGAAACCCCGTTTGATCCGTTTGGCTATAGCGCAGAGCGGCGCATGGAGCGGCAATTGATCCAAGATTTCGAGAGCTTGGTTGCGCGCATGATGCGAGAGTACGACCCTTCGCGGGTGGAAATTTGGCGCGAACTTTTGGGGTTGCCGTTAAATATTCGCGGCTTTGGTCCGGTCAAACTGGCCAATGCGCAGGCGATGCAGAAGCGCAGGGCGGAGTTGCTCGAACAGCTGACGTGCGGCCAGGATGCTGAGCGCTCCGCCGCCTAGCCTGTGTTTTTCGGCACAGGAATGGTCAAGGCAGATGCGCTCAGCTATGCTCGCGGAAGGGCAAAGGGTGAAATGCGGGAAGTGAAGCATGGCAATCGGAATTTTTGACAGCGGCTTGGGTGGGTTGACGGTCTATGACGCGATCCACAAACATATGCCAGATTTGGATATCGTCTACCTTGGCGATCATAAGCACGCGCCCTATGGGGTGCGCGATGCGGATGATATTTACCGCTGTACGACCCAATCGGTGCAAATTCTCTTTGATCAGGGATGTGACTTGGTCATTTTGGCCTGTAACACGGCCTCGGCTGCCGCATTGCGCCGGATGCAGGAACATTGGGTGACCGAGGACAAACGGGTTCTCGGCGTCTTCGTGCCGATGATCGAAGCGCTGACCGAGCGGCAATGGGGGGACAATTCTCCGCCCCGCCAGGTTGCCGTGGAGCATGTGGCGCTTTTTGCGACACCGGCCACCGTGTCGAGCCGCGCCTTTCAGCGCGAACTGGCCTTTCGTGCCATCGGGGTTGATGTGGAAGCCCAGGCCTGTGGCGGCGTGGTGGATGCGATTGAAGATGGGGATTACATCCTTGCCGAGGCTTTGGTGCAAAGCCATGTGGACGCGCTGCACCGAAAAATGCCGCATCCGCAGGCCGCTATTTTAGGCTGCACCCATTATCCTTTGATGCATGATGCGTTTCAAAAAGCGCTTGGGCCACAGGTCAAGATTTTCTCACAGGCGGATTTGGTGGCGCTCAGCTTAGAAGATTATTTGAAGCGCCATCCCGACAAATTGGGCACTTCAACGCCCAGCAAATTTTTGACAACCGGCGACCCGGTCAAAGTGTCGCAACGGGCCACGCAGTTCCTCAAACGCGCGATGCAGTTTGAAGCGGCCTAACTGCGGCGCAAAGGTGGCTTGAAAAACGCCCGCATTCGTTCCATATCCGGTGGGGAACAGGGGGCTTTGCAATGGCACATCGGATTATCATTCTTGGCGCGAGCGGCTATACCGGTGCGGAGCTTGTGCGACTGATTGCATTGCATCCGCATATGGAGATTGTGGCGCTCTCAGCTGACCGGAAGGCCGGGCTTGAGATGCGGGACGTTTTTCCACATCTGGCGCATTTGTCTTTACCTACTCTGAAAAAGATCGACGAGATTGACATGGCGGAGGCGGATTTGGTGTTTTGCGCTTTGCCGCATGCCACCTCGCAGGCTGTGATCCGCAAGTTGCCCGATCATGTAAAGATCGTGGATCTCTCGGCAGATTTTCGCATCAATGACCCCGAAGTTTACAGAAAATGGTATGGCAAGCCGCATGACGCACCGGATTTGCAAAAACACGCCGTTTACGGGCTGACAGAGTTTTACCGCGCTGAAATTGCCAAAGCGCGCTTGGTGGCGGGGACGGGCTGCAATGCCGCGACGGGTCAGTTTGCATTGCGTCCGTTGATATCAGCCGGCGTGATTGATCTCGATCAGATTATCATTGACCTGAAAACTGGGGTGTCGGGCGCCGGGCGCACGGCCAAAGAAAATCTCCTGCATGCAGAGCTTTCCGAAGGGTTTCATGCCTATGCGGTGGGCGGGCAGCATCGACATCTGGCGGAGTTTGATCAGGAGTTTTCCACCTTGGCCGGGAGGCCGGTGACGGTCCAGTTTACCCCGCATTTGATTCCAGCCAATCGGGGCATATTGGCGACAGTCTATGTGCAGGGCGCGGCAGATGCGATTTATGGGGCTCTAGAGGCGGCCTATGCCGACGAGCCTTTTGTGCAGCTATTGTCCATGGGCACCCATCCCAGCACGCGTCATATCCGGGGATCCAACTTTTGCCATATCGGTGTTGTGGCGGATCGCATCCCTGGCCGGGTTATCGTATTGGCAGCCTTGGATAATTTAACCAAGGGCTCCTCTGGTCAAGCCCTGCAAAATGCCAATCTTATGCTCGGCTGTGATGAGACGGCCGGGCTGATGATGCCACCGGTGTTCCCATAATGCGCGGGCTAAAGAAACAACGCCGCATTCAGGTGATCCTTCTGGCGCTGGTCTGTTTGATTGGCGCGACGGGGTTGATTGGATTTGCCCTGCGTGACGGGATCAATCTGTTTCGCTCACCGACGCAGGTGGCCGTATCCACCCCAGCGCCCGGGGAAGTGTTTCGTTTGGGCGGTTTGGTGGCGCAGGGCAGCATTCGCAAAGGCGAAGGCGTTCATTTTTATTTCGACATCACCGATGGCGCCAATACAGTGGCGGTGAAATATGTCGGCACCGACCTGCCGCCTGATCTCTTTGAGGAGGGGCAGGGCACCATTGCCACGGGGCGTTTTTCAGATGGCCTTTTTGAGGCCACCGAAATTTTGGCCAAACATGATGAAACCTATATGCCCAAAGAGGTGATTGACGCGCTGAAAGAGCAAGGCGTTTATCAAGGCGCCGAAGGCTCCTGAGCCGCAGCGGATTGCCTGCGCTTAAAGATTGGGTTGTGACCATTTGAACCGGCAAATCGGAGCGGAGTTTCTTGCCAAGCGCGTTTGAGCCACTATACCGAACCTATGCTTAATGAACTTGCTCATTTCAGTCTGAACATCGCGCTTGGTTTTGCGGTGCTGGGGACAATCGTTCCGCTTCTGGGGGCCACATTGCGCCGCAGCAGCTGGATGCAGCTGGCGTCGGTTTTCGCCACATTGCAATTTTTGCTGGTCGCTTTTGCCTTTGGAGTGCTCACGCTCGCCTTTGTGACTTCAGATTTTTCTTTGCGATTGGTGGTGCTCAATTCTCATACGCTCAAGCCGATGATCTATAAAATCGCTGGGGTTTGGGGCAATCATGAAGGCTCATTGCTGCTTTGGGTTTTGATTTTAACGTTTTTTGCCGCCTGTGCTGCCGTGTTCGGTCGGCGCCTGCCGCAAAGTCTTTTGGCACGGGTCTTGGGGGTGCAAAGTGCCATTACTGCGGCCTTTTTGGCCTTTGTTTTGCTGACATCCAATCCGTTCACACGAGTCGCATTCCCGCCCTTTAATGGGCAGGGACTCAATCCTTTGCTGCAAGATCCCGGCTTGGCCTTTCATCCGCCGTTTTTGTATCTCGGATATGTCGGCCTTTCGATCACCTTTTCCTTTGCCATTGCGGCCTTGCTCGAAGGCAAAGTGGATTCGGCTTGGGGGCGCTGGGTGCGGCCCTGGACTTTGGCGGCCTGGATCTTTCTGACCATCGGCATCGGTCTGGGCAGCTGGTGGGCCTATTATGAACTTGGCTGGGGCGGGTTCTGGTTTTGGGATCCGGTGGAAAACGCCAGTTTCATGCCTTGGTTGATTTCGGCGGCCTTGCTCCATTCTGCCATTGTGGTGGAGAAACGCGACGCGCTGAAAGCATGGACGATCCTGCTGGCGATCTTGGCCTTTGGATTTTCGCTCATCGGCACATTCATCGTGCGCTCGGGCGTTCTGACCTCCGTGCATGCCTTTGCCAATGATCCTGAGCGCGGTGTGTTCATATTGATGATTTTGGCTGTATTTTTTGGGGGCGCATTGCTTCTTTTTGCCCTGCGCGCGAAAGCGATGGACAGCAAAGGGATCTTTGCGCCCGTCAGCCGGGAAAGTGCTTTGATTGCCAATAACTTGCTGCTGGCCATTAGCTGCTTTGTGGTTTTTGTCGGCACCGTTTGGCCCTTGGTGGCCGAATTATTGATGGATCGTAAACTTTCGGTCGGCCCGCCGTTCTTTGATCTGGCCTTTACCCCCTTTATGGTCGGTTTGGCGGTGATATTGCCGATCGGGTCGACCCTGCCATGGAAACGGGCGCGGCGGGCGCATATCACCCGGCTTTGGCCGGTGGCACTTTTGTGTTTGGCGATTTTTGGACTGGCCTGGGCCATGCAAACCGGACGTTCATTGATTGGTCCGGTGGGGCTTGGCTTGGGTGTTTGGCTTGTCATGGGCGTTGTGATTGAACTTTATCAACGCTGTGGACGGGGCGCGGGCAAAGCGCGCCGATTGCTCAGGCTGCCTTTGGCCGATTGGGGCAAAGCGATTGCCCATGCGGGTCTTGGCATCACCATTTTTGGCGTGGCGGGCATCACCGCATGGCAGGTGGAAGACATTCGCGTGCTTGAGATCGGTCAATCGGCTAAGGTTGCGGGCTTTACCATCACTTTGGAGGCGGTAGAGGACCGACGGGGGCCGAATTACCTCACCACAATGGCTGATATCGCCTTGTCGCGGCAAGGTCAGCCCATCGCTATGCTGCATCCAGAGCGGCGCTACTATCCGGTGGCCGAGATGCCGACGACGGAAGCGGGCATTGATAGCGGGCTTTGGCGCGATGTTTATGTGGTTGTTGGGGCTGCGCAGCCCGAGGGCGGCTATGCGGTGCGGAGTTTTATCAAACCCTTGGCCAATTGGATTTGGACGGGTGCGATCATTATGGCTTTGGGAGGCTTTCTGAGCCTATTTGACCGGCGCTACCGTTTGGCGCCAGGCGCCGCGCGTGAGCGCGCCCGGGAGGCCGCGACATGAGGCAGGTTTTCGCCATAGTATTTCTGCTCCTTTGGGCTGGCGTGGCCTCGGCTGTAGAGCCAGACGAGGTTTTATCTGATCCGGTAATGGAAAATCGAGCGCGGTTAATTTCCCAGGGCCTGCGCTGTTTGCAATGCCGCAATGAGAGCATCGATGAGTCCAACGCAGGCATTGCCAAAGACCTGAGATTGTTGGTGCGCGCCCGCCTGTTGGACGGCGACAGCGATACAGAGGTCATGGACTATGTGGTTGCGCGATATGGGGAATATGTTTTGCTGAGGCCCAATGGGTTGGGTATCAATCTGGTGCTTTGGCTCGCGGGGCCAGCGTTGTTTTTGGTCTCACTTGCGGGGTTGATTGCCGTACATCGGCGCAGCAAGCGCAGAGAGACTGTCGACCAATTGACCGAAGACGAAGAAAAAGAAATCGAAAAACTCCTCTCATCTTGATTGGGGCAGGGCGCGCGGCGCCGGAAACTTAGGATGTTATCATGATGTATGAAACACTCACCTCCGCGATCGAGCATGATATTGCTGTGATTACACTTAATCGCCCTGCGGTGATGAATGCGCTCAACACGCAGATGCGCGCTGAAATTACAGATGCCGTACGGCAGGCCGGTCAGTCAGCGCGAGTCGTGGTGCTCACCGGCGCGGGGCGCGCTTTTTGTTCTGGTCAAGATTTGGGCGCGGAGGGAAATTTTGCAGATATCGATCTCGAGCGCACGTTGAAAGATGAATATGTGCCGATGCTCAAAGCCATTACCGAATGTCCCGTGCCGACCATTTCAGCGGTCAATGGACCGGCCGCGGGGGCCGGGGCGAATTTGGCGCTGGCCGCGGATGTGGTGATTGCCGCTGACTCGGCTTATTTTGTGCAGGCTTTCACCCGTATTGGTCTTATTCCCGACGCCGGGGGCACCTATCTTTTGCCACGGCAAATGGGATTGGCGAAGGCCATGGGCGCGGCGCTCTTTGCTGATAAGATCTATGCGCGGCAGGCCAGTGAGATGGGCATGATCTGGGAGTCTGTCGCCGATGAGAAATTTCTGGCCCATTGGCAGGCCCGCGCCGCGCATTTGGCCTCGGGGCCCACAGAAACCTATGGCCATGTGAAAACGGCCATTCGTCAAAGCTTTTCCAATTCCGAAGAAGACCAGCTTGAGCTGGAAGCGCGCTTGCAAGGCGCCTGTGGCCGCACCCGAGATTTCAAAGAGGGGGTGACAGCCTTCCTGGACAAACGCATTGCCAAGTTTGAAGGTCGGTGACCTGGGTTTGGTGAGGCAGTGACGCGTAACATAGGTGAGTTTTGCGGGAGGGTCGATTAACCTATCCTTAAGCCGCGGGCTGTGCGTTGCGACGCTTGGCCAGAGCTGCAATGTTTCTAGAAAAAGACCTCTGCATAACGCCATTTTACCACGAAATGAGGGCAGCGCCTGCCTGGGCGGGCGCATATGTCCGGTGCTGAAATCATTGCAATACTTTAGCGGTAACCATACCTAACAGCATGTTGAGATGGTGAATGCGCCTGCCGGGGGGCAGGCAGGCCAGCCCGGTGTTGCCACCGGGAGTATTGTTTTGGCTTGGCCGTTGGGTTATCCAGAGGTCTTAGAAATGTAGTGGTCAATTTGAGGCCTGCAAGTCGTGCTGAATAGAGGCGGCAAGCGGATGAAATAAAAAAGGATTTTTACATGAATTTTAAAATTATGTTTTTGATCGCGGCTTTGGGCCCAATGAAAGCTCAGGCTTGGGAGGTTTTTCAAGAGAAGGAAGATGACGGGCGTGTCTTTACCATTGCCGAGCAGGCGGGAGACGCTGGGGCTTTTTTGCGGCTTGTGTGCTTTGAAAAGAAAATACATTTGGAAGTAATCTTTCCCAAAGCGATTGAGCCGGTTGCTGATACAGTCGAGCTATTTCAGATTGATGATAGGCCCGAGCGCCTTGTTGCTGGATTTATCGATGAGATTGATGCGTCAACCTCTATTTTTGTGGGCGTGGACCGTCGAGATGAGCCGGCGGCCTCTACAAAAGCACTTGTGGATCAAATGGCCGCAGGTCAGGAGGTTTTCCTTCGTGATCCTGATGCTCGGGAGGCGATTGAGCGCTGGTCTCTCCAAGGTTCGCGTAAAGCGATCAATGAGATTCGTAAAAAATGCTCCTAGATACAGGCGCCTTTGACTAAAGTCCCCATTCCCGGGTGCACGCGCGGGAATGGGGGGTGAAGGCCTTTGGTCTAACGTTTCTCAATATCCACATAGTCGCGCGCGGTCTCGCCGCAATACAGCTGGCGAGGACGGCCAATTTTCATGGTTGGATCTGAGATCATTTCTTTCCATTGAGAAATCCAACCGACCGTCCGAGACAGGGCGAAAATCGGTGTGAACATTGAGGTTGGAAAGCCCATGGCCTCCAAGATAATGCCCGAGTAGAAATCCACATTCGGGAAGAGTTTCTTCTCGACAAAATATGGATCGGCCAGGGCGGCTTTCTCCAACTCTTTGGCGACTTGCAAGATGGGCTTATTCTCAACACCCAAAAGCTCCAGAACCTCATCTGCTGATTCTTTGAGAACCGTGGCGCGCGGGTCGATGTTTTTGTAAACCCGGTGACCAAAGCCCATGAGGCGGAAGGGATCGTCTTTGTCTTTCGCGCGGGCGATAAACTCTGGAATGCGGTCGACCGTGCCGATTTCATTGAGCATTTCAAGGCAGGCCTGGTTGGCACCGCCATGGGCTGGACCCCACAGACAGGCAATTCCAGCGGCAATACAGGCAAATGGGTTGGCGCCAGAGGAGGATGCCAGACGCACCGTAGAGGTTGAAGCATTTTGCTCATGATCTGCATGGAGGGTGAATATCCGGTCCATGGCGCGGGACAAGATTGGGTTTACCTCATAGTCTTCGGCCGGAACAGCGAAGCACATGCGCAAAAAGTTTGAGGCATAATCTAATTCATTGCGGGGATAAACGAAGGGTTGCCCGACTGTGTATTTATAGGCCATGGCTGCAATCGTTGGCATTTTTGCGATCAAACGAATGGAAGCGACCTCGCGCTGGTGCTGGTCGGTAATATCTGTTGAATCGTGATAGAATGCAGACATAGCACCCACAACACCGGTCATAATGGCCATTGGATGGGCATCGCGGCGGAAGCCGCGGAAGAAATTGACCATCTGTTCGTGCAGCATGGTGTGATTGGTCACCAGGCTTTCAAACTCTTCGAGCTCAGCTGCATTTGGCAAGTAACCGTTGAGCAGCAAAAAGCACACTTCCAAGTAATGGCTTTGCGAAGCCAGTTGATCGATGGGATATCCGCGATGCAGCAAAACACCGGCCTCCCCATCAATGAAGGTGATGGTCGAGTCGCATGCTGCGGTGGAGGTGAAGCCGGGATCATAGGTGAAGACATTGGCCTGACCATAGAGTTTTCGAATATCTATCACATCCGGTCCGGCTGTCGGCGACATCACGGGCAGGTCATAGGTGGTCCCATTTAGGGTCAGTTTGGCAATCTTTTCTCTGTCATCGGTCATAATAGTCTCAATTTCCCAGTTCAGCAGGCTCACACAGACGCCGCTCAGCTTATGTCGGTGAGTCGTGCGATGGTTTCATCTCGGCCCAACACGAGCATCATGTCAAATACACTCGGCGAGGTAACGCGTCCTGAAAGTGCCGCCCGAAGCGGGGCCGCCAACTTGCCCATTTTGGTGTCATGGGACAGTGCGAGGCGTTCCACCAAGTCTTCCAGTTCTTCTCGCGTCCAAATAGCATTTTGCAACTGCGGCGTCAATTCATTCAGTATACCAATGGATACTGAATCAAGCGCCTGAACAGCCTTCCCGTCCAGGTCCAATGGGCGAGACTGAAACATAAATATAGATTTATCATATAGTTCTGCCATGGTTTTCGCGCGGTCTTTGACGCAGTAAGCGCCGGATAGGAACAGAGATTTTTGTGCATCATTTAAGGGCTCAGCATGGATTGCGGCCAGATACCCCTCCAATTCATGCAGCAACGCAGCATCATCGGTTTGTGCAATATGTTGCCCAGAGAGATTGGCCAGTTTTTTGAAGTCAAACCGCGCAGGGGATTTGCCAATATGCTCAAGGTCAAACCATGATTGCGCTTGGGAATCGGTGAAAAATTCAGCATCCCCATGGCTCCAACCCAAACGCGCCAGATAGTTGCGCATTCCAGCGGCGGAATATCCAAGCGCTTGATACTCCTCAACCCCAGTCGCTCCGTGCCGCTTTGACATTTTCTTACCGTCTGGCCCATGAATCAGCGGAATATGTGCATAGGTCGGCAGTGCCCAGCCCATGGCCAAGTAAATCTGAATCTGCCGCGCTGCATTGTTCAAATGATCATCGCCGCGAATAACATGGGTGACGCCCATATCGTGGTCATCCACCACAACCGCCAACATATAAACCGGGCTGCCATCGGAGCGAAGCAGAACCATATCATCAAGCTGATCGTTGCGGATAACAACATCCCCTTGCACCTGATCCTTGATGAGCGTTTGACCCTCGCGCGGGGCTTTGAGCCGCACGACATAGGGCGCGTTGGGATGATCCTCCTCGGCGGCATCACGCCAGCGAGAGCGAAACAAGGTCGAGCGTTTCTCCGCCTGTGCAGCCTCGCGGAAGGCGGCAATTTCCTCTGGTGTGGCAAAACACTTATAAGCATGGCCTGCCGCAAGCATCTGCTCGGCCACTTGCGCATGGCGCGCCGCATTGGCCGCCTGGCTGACAGGCGGCCCATCGAAGTCCAGCCCGAGCCATTCCAGACCGCGGTAAATGGCTTGGGTCGAGGCTTCGGATGAGCGCTCCTTATCTGTATCCTCAACCCGCAGCAAAAATTGCCCACCGTGGCGGCGTGCGAAGAGCCAGTTGAACAGGGCCGTGCGCGCCGAGCCAATATGCAATGTTCCGGTTGGGGAGGGGGCAAAACGGGTGACGACGGGTGTGTTGGGCATGATGTTCATCTTTCGCAAAGGAAACGGACGCATAGTGTACCTAAGGCGCATCTACAGAGAGAACAAGTGCGGCATTGGTCTTGGATTTGGGCAGCAGTGGAGACAGCCCTTCAGGCGCAGGCGCAAAACCTGATGCATTGGAGCGCTATGGGCTTTGGTTTGGGAATTGCCAGCTATTTTGGAGCGTCGCACGAGCCCGGAACGGCGGTTTTCTTGGCCGCCAGCCTCTCTGCGGGCCTCTGTGTCGCTTTGGCGATCCGATATCGTAACGGGACAGCGCGGTTCTTGATTGTGATCGCGGCTGTTGCGGCTGGGTTTTCTTGGAGCCAATTTCGGGCGCATGCGGTCGCGGGGCCCGTGCTGCCCGAGCGGTTTTATGGCGCGGTACAGGGGCGGGTCATCGAGATTGATCGCAGCCTGTCGGAAAAGCCGCGCCTCACTTTGGATCAAGTGGTCTTAGGTGCTTTGCCGCAGCAGGCCACGCCGCGCCGCCTGCGCGTGGCGCTGCATGGGCGGGCGCAAGACGATGTGCCTGGGATTGGCGATATCGTCCAGCTTGCCGCGCATCTATCGCCGCCACCTCTGCCGGCTGAACCCTATGGCTATGATTTTCAACGACAGGCTTGGTTTGCGCAATTGGGCGCGGTGGGATACACGCGGAGTCCTGTGATGATCTGGCGCCCGGCCCTGGCCGAACCGGGCAGGCTCACCGTTCAAAAATGGCGTCACGAGATCGGCGCGCATATGACGGCGCATATGCCAGATCGCATTGCTGGGGTGGCGGTGGCCATCACGGTTGGCGACCGAATGTATCTGGATCGCGACGTGCAGCAAACCCTCCGGGCCGCCAATCTTTCACATCTATTGGTGATATCGGGCCTGCATATGGGCCTGCTCACCAGTCTGGTCTTCTTTTTCACGCGGGCCCTGTTGTCCTGCTGGCCCTATCTGATTTTGAATTGGCCAATCAAGAAAATCGCCGCCCTAATGAGCATGGGCGTTGGGGCGGGGTATCTGCTGCTCTCGGGAGCCAGTGTTGCAACGGAGCGTGCCTATATTATGGCGTTCACCATCTTTGCGGCTGTGCTGCTCGCGCGGCGCGCGATCACCTTGCAAGCACTTGCGATTGCAGCGATTTTGGTCTTGCTGCTCCGACCAGAGGCTCTGTTGGGGCCAGGTTTTCAAATGTCCTTTGCGGCCACGGGCCTTTTGATCATTGTGTTTAATGCGATGAGCCAATGGTCATGGATGGCGCGGTGGCCCATCGGGGCGCGGTATTTCATGGGCTCTGTCGTCTCTGCGGCGGTGGCAGGCTTGGCCGCGGCACCGATTGCCGCGGCGCATTTCAATCATCTGCCGCATTATGGGGTTTTGGCAAATGTGATCGCGGTTCCGATCATGGCCTTTGTGGTCATGCCCGGTGCGATTGCGGCGGCAGCTCTGGCGCCCTTCGGAGGTGAGGCGCTGGGGTTGTGGGGCATTACATTAGGCTTGGGCGCCATTTTGGATGTTGCAAGTTTCGTCGCAGATCTGCCGCAATCCATCAGCCATATCAAAGCACCGCCGCCAAAGGTTTTGGGGATATTGGCGGTGTCAGTTCTGTTTGGGATTTTTTGGCAGGGTCGATTGCTGCGTCTTGCAGCAATCCCGGCCTGCGCGGCTCTGGGTTTCTGGATTGTTTTTCCGCGACCCGATGTATTGATCAGCGGTGATGGGCGTTTGATTGGCGTGATGGTGGAGGGCGCTAGGGTTCTGAATGTGGCAAAAGGGTCAGGCTTTGTGGCGCGCAGTTGGCTTGAAAATGACGGGCGGCCCATCTCCCAACAATCGGCCTATGGTATGATGCCAACTTGGATCGAGATTGTTGGCAAGGGATCGCAACCTGACCCCTCCTGCCACGCGGTGCTGGTTGTTGTGCAAGACTGGCGGTCTGAACGGGCCTGTGATGGGTTTGATTTGGGGCATCTGACGGCCGCGGGCGGGCTTGCGGGACGGTTCGATAAGTCCGGCGTGCTGCATTGGACCACAGTCAGACAGGCGATTGGGCACAGGCTTTGGAACAGCGCTGCGCTGCGGCCTGCGCAAACTCACAATAGGGCGGGTGCCAAAGCACCTTAATAATAGGTTCGAATCAGGCCCACCAATTTGCCCTGTATCTTGACCTGATCGTCGCGATATACGCGGGTTTCGAAGGCAGGGTTGGCCGCTTCAAGTGCGATGGCGTTGCCATTGCGGCGGAATCGTTTCAAGGTGGCTTCATGATCCTCAACCAGAGCCACGACGATATCGCCATTCTGGGCTGTGCTGGTTTCACGGATCACAACGACATCACCGTCGTTGATTCCCACCTCGATCATCGACTCTCCCTTCACCTCCAGCGCGTAATGTTCGCCAGTGTTTGAGATCATATCGCCCGGCACCGCCACATCGCGCGCGTAATCTTGGATGGCTGAAATTGGCACGCCTGCTGCAATGCGCCCCATCATCGGCAATGACCGCAAGCCCGCTGCATCCAGATCCATGGCATCGCGCGGTCGCTCAGGGCGATCCCCTGTGATCAACCGCGGTGCAAAGCCGCGTGACGCGGGTTGCATGGTTTCGGGCATTCGCAAAATTTCAATGGCCCGTGCACGATGTGCCAGACGGCGAATAAAACCGCGCTCCTCAAGCGCTGTGATCAAGCGATGAATGCCGGATTTTGATTTGAGATCGAGCGCCTCTTTCATTTCGTCAAAGGACGGGGAGACGCCATTGACCTGAGTGCGCGCGTGAATGAACTCAAGCAGTCGCAATTGCTTTTTGGTTAGCATGACATCATCTCCCAAGGTTGACGCGTTTCATCGTGTTTGGGAAATGTTCTACTCTCGTTCTCTTTTTGTGTCAAGCCGTGGGGGATGTGTTACAACGGGATGTAACGCATCTCGCTGCCTTTTGGCATGGCGGGGGCGTCGATTGGGGCAATGGCCAGAGCATTCGCGCCGCTCAAGATACTCAGCAAGGCGCTGTCTTGCCGTGCGGCCACATGCAAGGCGCCATCGATGATGGTGGCGCGCATGTAATGTTCCCGGGCGCCATTGGCGGGAAGATCATGCGCCAGCGGGGCCGTTTTATAGGCGCGTGGACCGACCCCCAGCCCCAACATCTTTTCGATTAAGGGCACCACGAAGATCTCTCCGCAGACCATAGCAGACACAGGGTTGCCTGGCAGTCCAATCATCGCCCGCCCGCCCAGGCGACCGGCCATCAAAGGTTTCCCGGGGCGCATCGCCACTTTGTAAAAGGATTGCTCCAATCCGAAATCAGCCGCGGCCTGCGCCACCAAGTCATAATCGCCCACCGAGGCGCCGCCAATTGTCAGGACCAAATCCGCATCTTGGGTCAGGGCGAAGACTTCCGCCAAGGAGCCCAAGCGGTCGCGGGCAATGGGCAAGAGTCGCGCCTCTGCACCGATTTTTTGCAGCATGGCGGCAAGCCCATAGCTGTTTGACGCGATGATTTGATCCGCGCGGGGGGCATCGCCAGGTTGCACCAATTCATCGCCCGTGGCGATAATGGCCACCTTCGGCTTTCGGGTCACCGTGGGGCGCGGGACATTCATTGCGGCCAAAAGCGCGATATCTTGCGCAGTGAGGCGGCGCGGGGCGTTCATCTGGAAGCCTTTGGCGAAATCACTGCCCGCAGGGCGCAGATGGGCCGCATCATTTGGACCATCAACCAGCGTGATTTTCCCGTGTTTTTCTTGGACATTCTCTTGGATCAAAACATGGTCCGTGCCCTCCGGGAGGGGGGCGCCGGTGAAAATTCGCGTGGCCTGGCCGCTGGCAACTGATTTGGAAAACGCATGCCCGGCTGCGGATTCGCCAATCACCTGCCATATCTTTACGCCGGCATTGAGGTCGGCGGCACAGACAGCATAGCCATCCATGGCCGCGGCGGCAAAAGGCGGTTGATCTCGGGTGGCGGTGACGGTTTGGGCCAAAACCCGCCCCTGCGCGTGTTGCAGCGCAATGTCTTCGCTTGGCAGCCTGTCGCTGAGTGCCAAAATATGGTCAAGCGCCGCGCGAACCGAAATCATAACGCCGAACGTCTCCAGATCCCGGATTTGCCGCCTTGCTTTTCTTCGAGCTGAATAGAGGTAATGGTGAGCCCCTTATCGACCGCTTTCATCATGTCATAGAGGGTGAGGGCCGCTGTGCTGGCGGCGGTGAGGGCCTCCATCTCAACTCCGGTTTGCCCACGGGTTTTTACAGTCGCGGTGATCAAGACTTGCTGGGTGGCGCGATCAGGCTCAAGATCGACGCTCACCTTCGTGATTGGCAAAGGATGGCACAGGGGGATCAGCTCCGAAGTTTTTTTCGCGGCCATGATCCCCGCAATGCGGGCCACCGCCAGCGCATCACCTTTTTTCAAATTCCCGCCCAGCAGGACATCCATGGCCGCTTCGGTCAGCTTCACGATCGCCGTAGCCGTCGCCATGCGGTCTGTGTCAGATTTTCCTGAGACATCAACCATATGGGCGTGTCCGGCCTCATCAAGATGGGTCAGTTTTGACATTTAATTATCACCTGGCATCAGCGGATTGGCCAAAAGAGCGCGTGTGGCCTGCGCGACATCGGCCTGACGCATGAGGCTCTCCCCAATCAGGAAGGTTCGGGCTCCATAGCCGGCCAGATCGGCCAGATCTTCGGGCGTGTAAATTCCGCTTTCCGCAACGATGGTTTTCCCGGCTGGCACGCGCTGCGCCAGCTTGCGGGTCGTGTCCAGTGTCACGTCAAAGGTGTTGAGATTGCGGTTGTTGATGCCAATCAAGGAGGATTTCAGCGCAAGGCCGCGGTCTAATTCGGCAGCGTCATGCACTTCAATCAGCGCATCCATATCCCAGGAATAGGCGGCCTCTTCCAATTCTGCCGCCTGGCTGTCGGAGACAGAGGCCATGATAATCAAGATGCAATCGGCGCCCAAGGCGCGGGCTTCTGCCACCTGATAGGTGTCATACATAAAGTCTTTGCGCAGGGCCGGTAGGGTTGTGGCGGCGCGGGCAGCGGTGAGATAGCTGTCATCACCCTGAAAGGATGGTCCATCCGTTAAAATTGACAAACAGGTCGCACCGCCTTGCTCATAGGCGCTGGCCAGTGCCGGTGGATTGAAATCCGCCCGAATGAGTCCTTTGGACGGAGAGGCTTTTTTCACCTCTGCAATCAAAGCATAGCCTGTCTGTGCGGCCTCTGTGAGGCGGCTGGCAAAGCCGCGCGGAGCTGAGGCCGCGCGGGCAGCGGCTTCGACCTCAGCCAAGGAGACCGCGGCTTTGCGCGCTGCAATCTCTTCCAGCTTATAGGCTTTGATCTTATCAAGAATAGTCTCAGTCATTTATTCAGTCCATTTCTCATGCGGCGCTGGTGAGCGCGGCTAGGGCAGTGACTTTGCTTTTTGCCGCGCCGCTGTCGATGGCCGCCGCCGCCCATTCCACCCCTTCGCGAAGGGAGCTGGCTTTGCCGGCAATTTTCAGCGCGGCAGCGGCATTGAGCAAGACCGCATCCCGATAGGCCGAGGGGGCGCCATCCAAAAGCGCGGCAAAGGCTTTGCCATTGTCTTCAGGGCTGCCACCGAGAATGGCTTCAAATGGATGCACGGGCAAGCCTGCGTCTTCTGGATGAATCTCAAGATCAATCACATGGCCATTTTCGAGGGCGGCGACAGCGCTGCTGCCGGTGATGGTGAGCTCATCGGTGCCATCGGCCGTGCCATGCACCAGCCAAGCCGCTTCGCTTCCGAGCGTTTTAAGGGTTTCAGCCATCGGGCGGATCAAATCCGCTGAAAACACGCCGGTTAATTGCCGTTTGACCCCGGCGGGATTGGTCAGCGGACCCAGGATGTTAAAGATCGTGCGTGTCGCAAGTTCCGCACGCGTGGGCATGACATGGGCGATGGCCGGGTGATGCATAGGGGCCATCATAAAGGCGATGCCAATCTCTGCCAAGGCACGTTCCACGACATCGACTCCCACCATCACATTGATGCCCAACTGTCCCAAAGCATCGGCAGCGCCGGATTTGGAGCTGAGATTGCGGTTGCCATGTTTGGCCACAGGCACGCCGGCCCCGGCGACCACAAAGGCGGTTGCGGTCGAAATATTCAAAGTGCCCTTGCCATCACCACCGGTCCCGACGATGTCCATGGCGCCCATGGGCGCGCGCACGGCGTTGCATTTGGCCCGCATGACGGCGGCCGCGGCGGCATATTCATCGACCGTCTCACCGCGTGTCCGCAGCGCCATCAAAAAACCGCCAATTTGGCTCGGGGTGGCTTCGCCATTGAACAGAGTTTCAAAGGCAATCTGAGCTTCCGCACGGTTGAGGGGACGGTCGGCGGCCGTGCCAATCAAGGGTTGCAGCGCGGATGTCATGCCAGCTCCTTTGCCATGTTAAGAAAATTGCGCATCAAATGATGCCCATGTTCGGAGGCGATGCTCTCGGGGTGAAATTGTACCCCATGAATCGGCAGGGTTTTGTGCTGTAGCCCCATGATCGTGCCATCCTCCAATTCTGCGGTCACCTGCAAACAGGTCGGCAGGCTGGCGCGTTCGACAATCAGGGAATGATAGCGCGTCGCCTCGAAAGGTGTCGGCAGATCTGCAAAGAGACCTTGGCCCTTGTGAAGCATTTTGCCCATTTTGCCATGAACAATCTCATGGCACCGCACAACAGAGCCGCCAAAGGCCTGCCCAATGGTTTGATGTCCCAAACAGACACCCATGAGCGGAACGCGGGCCGCAGCTGCGGCCTCTGTCAGGGCCAAACAGATGCCCGCCTGCGCTGGATCACAGGGGCCCGGGGATAAAAGAATCGCTGAGGCCCCTAGGGACAGTGCCTCCTCTACGCTCAAGGCATCATTGCGTTTGACCACAACCTGTGCGCCCAACTCCCCAAGATAATGCACCAAATTATAGGTGAAGCTGTCATAATTATCGATCAGCAGTAACATGGGCCGTCCTTTGTGTTTTTTTGCCCTACCGGTGCTCTTCGTGAACAATGGGTCTCGCAATTGGCAGTTTGGTCGCGGTATAGATGCTCAGGGAACGATGCCATCGTCAAGAGTGACAGGGTGTTTTTGGTGATTGAAAGGTGACTGATGCAACGACCGTTCTTCAATGGTCTTATTTGGGGCACGCTGATTGGCGGGGCGGGGCTGGTGATCCTGTCGCTGTCCCATGACGTTTTGAATCTCAAAGGGCTGAACTCAGAGGTGACCGTTCTGCCGGTCGCACAAAGCCCGGATATGGCTATGACTTCGGAGGTCGAGGTCAGTGATCTGGATCCACCCTCAGAGTTATCAGCGCCGCGGTCGGTTTTGTCGCAAGGCCCAAGCGCCGCCAGCCTTGGCCGCAGCTTGACCCTTTCTGCGCAAAAACCTGTGTTGACCGGTGAGACTGAGACATTGGCGACATTGCCCATGGTGCAAAAACTGCGCCCCTCAGCGAATATGCCACAGGCATACCCCGGCGATTCTCCCTTGCTCTTGCCGCAGTCGCCCACCCGCTTGGCCGGGATGCGTCGCCCGAGTGGCACGGTTTTGGACGACACGAGCGCGATGCAGGTGAGCGCGCCGCGATTGGTGCAAACCGCCCCTCTGCCAGAGGTGACCGATCTGCGCTATGCTCTGGAGTTTGAACCAACGGCGGGCAAGGGGCTGATCGGCATTGTTTTGTTGGACAGGCCTTTGATGGACCCTCCGGATGGGCTGCTCGATCTTGGGGTGCCATTCACCATTGCAATTGATGCGCAAGCACCGGATGCTCGCGCAAAAATGTGGCTTTATCGCGCCGCAGGATTTGAAATCTTCACGAGCATGGATTTGCCCGAGACCCTAACGGCGGTGAATGTGGCGCTGATCACCGACGCGGCCGTGCAGGCTGTGCCGATGGCAACAGGGCTTTGGCCCTCCCACTATGACCACGGCCCGAGATCGCCCGCGCAGTTGCGTGTGCTGCAAGATCATTTGGCCACGGAAAACCTCGGGTTTTTGCCACAATTGGATGTGACGATTTCTGGCGACATGCGCCGCGCGTCGGATGTGTTGAACGCGCTGGATTTTGCGGCGGAGACGGCGATGCAAACCGGGCAAGCGGTTGTGGCGCTCAATCCGGTTGCGGAAATTTGGGATGTTCTGCGGTTTTGGCTGCGCTATTCCAACCACCGCGACAGCGTCATCGCCCCGCTCTCGGCTGTGCTCACGCGCTAGGGCGCGCGGGTTATGACCTGCGTCAGCCAGGTTCGGATTTCGGGGTAGAGCGCCTCGAGTTGTGGCAGGTCATTGACGCAGAGCATCTTGATGCTTGGTTTTTCTTTGATCTGGTGCAAAAGCGCGGCAATTGTCCCATCCGCCGCGTCAACCCCTTGTCCGCTGTAGATGTGGTAGTGGTCTTTAACAGGATGCAGCCGCGCACTCTTTTGCAGTATACAGGCATGATTGTGCAGACTTTGCGGCGAAAACTGGCGGATATCACGCATCTTGTAGCCTGCATTTTTGCGAAAGGCCGCGTGGAAACGGCTGTGAAGCTGGGCCATGGTGCTGCGCAAACACGGGTGCGCCACATGTGCTGTTCGAAAGAGACGCTGCGAGGGCACGCCGCAGAGGCCAGCCGCGGCCAATTGCATATAATGATTGAACTTTGCCGGATCAGCCTTGTGCACGGGATCGTCTTGCAAGGCGCTGAAATCGGCCCAAGCGCCGCGTAAAATTGGGCCGCCCGTGGTGAAAAAATCGGCCTTTTGGCAGGGGGCGGTCAGAAAAACATCGTCATTGAAATAGATAAACCGTTCCGACAGGCCTGGGATATTCCACAGAAAAGTCTCGATGGCCAGGGAGTTGAACGTCGGCAGAAGATCCTGATGATCCGCGAATATTTCTGTGTGATCCACCAGTTGGATTTTAGCGCGTAGGGCGGCGCTCAGGCGTGAGAGGTCTGGGGATTGTGCGTCGACAACGATCCAAATTTTGCGCAGCCATGGGGCGTTGTGCTCAAGCGACGCGAGGCAGAGATAAATTTCGCCATTACAGGCCCAGCGATGTGGGTTTATGGCATTTTCATGGAAAAGATGTGACATCGCGACCATGAAGCTCTGGCGGTTTTGCTGCTGTGCTGGATCTGATCCATCAACCCATGTAATGACCGCATCAATCGGCTCGTGTTGGACGTCTTGAACCATGACTGCGGACTCCTCTTTACAGGCGTAAAGCTAGCCCGCGCAGGAGGTAATTGCGAGGGTGGCGCGGTATTTTCTTGGAGCTTTGTGAGTGAATGGTGGTCCCGACAGGATTTGAACCTGTGACCCCTCGCTTCGGAGGCGAGTACTCTATCCAGCTGAGCTACGGGACCATCTGACTTTTCGGGACATGGCACAGCTGCACTCGGCCCCTTTCACAAGCCGCTTCAAGCCTGCTGCCGGTCTCTTACATCAAGCCGCTTGCGCCTTACAACCCATTTTCCGCCGATTTGCGATATTGAACAGCGGGCGGCCAAAAAATGTGGCTTTTGGTGCGGGTGCCGCCGTGATGGGAGGCGTTGCGTAAGGCGAACTTAGGGCGTTTATACGGGCAAAGACATGCGGCGCAAAGTTAACGGCCCCAGAGGCGCTTTTCACCGCAATCGATGTGGACAAAGTTGGAGCGAGAATAGCGACCGACCCCACCGGCCGAGCAGGAGGCGGCGGCTTGGGCCACTTGACGGACCGACTTGCCCTGCATGCGCAAATCGGCCGCTTGACCTTTCATATGCAGGGATTTTTTCGCCACGCCGCGCGAGCGTTTGCTCAGAAGCGCGTTGGTTTCGGGGGTCCGGTAGCCAGACAACATGAGGAAAGGGGTGGAGCTGTCGAGCAGCTGTTGCGTCGCTGCGATGATGTCGATGGTGCGCGTGTCAATGGCCCGGGCCTTGTCCCGCCGCCAGTCGCGCATGAACCAATTCACCTCGGTCAAAGCATCTTTGATATAGTCGCCTTCGATCCAATAAATAACATCTAAAGATTCACCCGTCCGTCGCGAGTACATTTTCAACCGTCGAATATCGCCTGCGCCACGCAAAAACCCGGCGGCATTGGAATAGGTTGGCGCCGCGATCAAGGCTGTGGCCGCAAAAGCGCCGAGCAATCCACGTCGTGAAATTACGGTCGGTTTATCTGTCATTCTTTGTCCCACTCGTGAAACGCGATCTATGTTGAACATGACCGCTTGTCCCCAGGCGCAGGGCCGGTGTGACATATTTTTCGCATTTTTGCAAAGCCCAATGTAGTTTCAATTCTAGGTATTCTAATTTCGGCGGATTATCGCATAATTGGCGCTGGCCGCGCAGGGGGGGGTGGTTTGCGCCCTGCGGTCAAGATCCTGTATGAGCTTTGTGCTTTCGGTGTGACAATCTGCAAAATCTAGTGGCGCAAAGGGCAAAAGACATTAGACTTTTTCGTCCAAAATTTACATTTTATTTGTAATTGAGTCACACGAGGACGCGCCGCATTATGATAGGTCGAATTGATTTTACTGTGGGCAGGGTTATTGTCGGTGCTTTGGCAGTCTTGTTGAGCACCGAGCTGGCGGCGCAGTCGATTGGATTCAAGCAATCATTGGCTAAATATATCGTTTCGGACCGAAATATTGCAGAATTCTATCGTGCGCGGGACTATCGCTCGTTTTGGACCGGCCCAGCCGCGCAGGATCGCGCGCGATTGGAGGCGTTGATCACCGCATTTGCGGATGCCGACATGCATGGCCTGCCAAAAGCGCGGTTCAATGCTGAGACTATGATCGCCAAAATTCGAGCAGCCGATAGTCAATCGGCCTTGGGCCAGTTGGAGGCGGAGCTTACAACGGCGTTTTTGGACTATGCGCGCGCGGTGCAGTCGGGGCTGTTGATCCCATCTGAGGTTGACGAAGAAATTGTCCGCAAAGTGCGCTACAGCAAACCGTTGGAGCTCTTGCAAGGTTTGGAAGCCGGCGATGCGCAGGCTTTTTTCAAATCCTTGCCGCCGCAAAGCCGCCAATATATGGGGCTTATCAAAGAGAAGCTGCGGCTGGAGCGGCAGGTTGCCTCCGGGGACTGGGGCCAGCCTGTGCGCGCTGACAGCTTGAAACCAGAGGCGCAGGGGGCGCAGGTGGTGCGCCTGCGCGATCGGTTGGTTGCCATGGGCTATCTGAGCCGAAGCTACTCCACCCTATATGACGCAGAGCTGACAGCCGCCGTGGCGCGCTTTCAAGCCAATCATGGTCTTGCTGTGACCGGCACGGCCAATAAGCTGACCCTTGAGCAGGTCAATGTTGCGGCCTCAAAGCGTTTGGCATCAGTTTTGGTGGCATTGGAGCGGGAGCGTTGGTTTAATCAGCCTCTGGGAGAGCGTCACATCTCCGTCAATCTCACGGATTTTAAGGCGAAGATTGTCGATTCTGACAAGGTGACCTTTGAGACCAATTCGGTCGTCGGAGCTGCGGAGGATGATCGGCGCAGTCCCGAGTTTTCCGACACCATGGAATATATGGTCGTCAACCCAAGCTGGTATGTTCCGCGCTCTATTGTTGTCGGTGAATATTTGCCCATGTTGCAAGAGGATGCGGCCTCGGTTGACTATCTCGAACTGCGCGATGATTTGGGCAATGTGGTGGGGCGCGAGGGGCTGGATTTCAACAGTTTTGATGAGCAGAGTTTCCCCTTCGGCATGCGCCAACCGCCCAGTCCTGGCAATGCCCTCGGTCTGGTCAAGTTTATGTTCCCAAATCGGTATAATATTTATCTTCACGATACCCCTGCTAAGACCCTTTTTGGCCGCGAAGTGCGCGCCTTCAGTCATGGCTGTATCCGTCTGGCAGATCCATTTGACTTTGCCTATGCGCTCCTGGCCGCGCAAAGTGACAATCCGAAGGCTCTTTTTCAGAAGGCTTTGGACACAGGCGAGGAGGTGCAGATCGATCTAGTGCGCCGCATACCCGTGCATATTATTTATCGCACCGCCTTGGCGCGGCCCGAAGGCGGATTGGAGTTTCGCCCCGATATCTACGGCCGTGACGCAAAGATTTGGCAGGCTTTGCAACGCCAAGGGGTGGTTATGGGTGAGATCACAGGATAAACGGGGCGTGAAGCAAAGGGCGACCGTTCATGAGCATATGTAACTTACAAGACCTGGCGAAGGCGCTGAACGGCCAAGCCGTTGGCGATGTCGCATTGCAGGTCACGGGCGCCTGTGAGCCGCAAGATGCCGCAGGGGGGCTCTTGGCGATCGCGACAACCCCATCTTATGTGGAGCGCTTGCCGCTAGGCCAAGCCCGCATGGCCTTATTGGCCGAGGGCACCGACTGGCAAAGTCTCAACCTTTTGGGTGCAATCCTTGTTCCGCGGCCCCGCTTTGCCATGGCGGGTCTCTCGCACGTTTTTGATCATAGGTGGCGGCCGGGTCCGCCGGGAATTCATCCGCAGGCCTGTGTGGACCCAGGAGCTGAGATTGGCGCCGGGGCGCGGATCGGTGCATTTTGCCATATCGCGGCGGGGGTGGTCCTGGGCGAAAACGCATGGCTTGGCAGCCATGTGACCCTTGGCGAAGGCTGCTCCATTGGCTCGGAGGCCACATTGATGGCGGGCGTGCGGATCGGCGCGGGCGTGCGCATCGGCGCAAGGTTCATCGCGCAACCGGGGGCGGTGATTGGTGGGGATGGGTTTTCCTTTGTGACCCCGGAGCGCTCTGCGATTGAGAATGTGCGCGAGACTCTGGGCGACAGCAAAGGCGCCAAACCGCAACCCTTTGCCCGCATTCATTCCCTTGGGTCTGTGGTGATTGGAAATGATGTGGAGCTGGGCGCCAACAGCTGTATTGACCGCGGCACAATCCGCGACACGCAGATTGGCGATGGCTGCAAGTTTGATAATTTGGCACAGATTGGCCATAATGTGAAAATTGGCAATAATTGTATGATTTGTGCCCAGGTTGGGATCGCCGGATCATCTGTGCTGGGAAATAATGTGGTTCTCGGGGGGCAAACGGGGGTGAGTGACAATCTGTTTATCGGTGACAACGCCATAACGGGCGGCGCGACCAAAGTGCTTAGCAATATCCCCGCAGGGCGCGTGATGCTGGGGTATCCCGCGATGAAAATGGAGGCGCAGCTTGAGGTCTACAAGAGCTTGCGGCGCCTGCCGCGGATGTTAAAAGACCTCGCGCGACTTAAAAAGTCACTGCCCGACCCGGACAAGAGTCCTTAATGCGCAAGAAGGCTTTCCCATGAGTGTAAAAGACAAGGTCATTCAAATTATCGCAGAGCAAGCCTTGCTGGATGTGGCAGATGTGCGCCTGTCGGCGACATTGGAGGATCTGGGAATCGACAGCCTTGGGGTGGTCGAGAGTATTTTTGCCATCGAAGAAGAATTCGACATCGAAGTGCCCTTTAATGCCAATGCCCCGCAGGACAGTGACTTTGATATATCGTCTGTGGCGACCATTATTGCGGCGGTTGAAACTTTTGTTGCGGAGCAGTCCTAGCCCATGAACCGCGTGGTGATTACAGGGGCTGGGACCATCAATGCTTTGGGCGCATCCGTGCCGGAAACTTTGCAAGCCATGCGCGAGGGACAGCTTGGGATTGGGCCGTTGCAGATGCGTGACCTGGACAGGCTATCTGTAAAAATTGGCGCGCAAATCAAAAATTTTGATCCTGAGGCGCAGTTTGATCGACAAAAATTGGCACTTTATGATCGGGTGACACAGCTGACGCTTTTGGCCAGCCGCGAGGCGATGGCGCAGTCTGGCTTGGAGATTACAGAGGAGCTGTCGGAGGCGACGGGTGTGGTCCTTGGAACTGCTGCGGGTGGAATGAACACCTGGGATGATAATTTCCGTTCGGTTTATGAAGAGGGCAAAAATAGGGTGCACCCTTTCGTTGTGCCGAAACTCATGACCAATGCCGCCGCCAGCCATGTGTCGATGGCCCATAATATCAAAGGTCCCTCCCTGACTGTCTCAACGGCCTGCGCCAGCTCAAATCACGCGATTGGATTGGCGTTTCAGATGGTGCGCGGCGGTATGGCGCGGGCGATGCTGGCCGGCGGCGCCGATGCCATGCTGACCTTTGGGGGCATAAAGGCCTGGGAAGGGCTGCGGGTGATGTCTAAAACCGCCTGTCGGCCCTTTTCCGCCAATCGGTCGGGAATGGTGCAGGGCGAGGGGGCAGGGGTCTTCGTGCTTGAGACCTATGAGGGCGCCAAGGCGCGCGGGGCTGAAATTTTAGCGGAACTCATCGGCTTTGCTATG
Source organism: Planktomarina sp. (assembly GCA_016780825.1). Taxonomy (GTDB): domain Bacteria; phylum Pseudomonadota; class Alphaproteobacteria; order Rhodobacterales; family Rhodobacteraceae; genus Planktomarina. The sequence goes on from JADHLF010000004.1 coordinate 93,002, forward strand.
ACCTCAGACGCCGGCGATATTGTGATGCCAAACCAGCAGGGGGCTGTGCGGGCCATCCGCGGCGCGCTTAGAGATGCGCGTCTAGACCCGCAAGATATTGGCTATATCAACGCCCATGGGACCGGAACTGCGGCGAATGATAAAACCGAATGTGCGGCGGTGACGGAGGTTTTTGGCACCCATGCTCAGGCATTGATGATGTCATCGACCAAATCGATGCATGGGCACCTGATCGGGGGCACGGGCGCTGTTGAGTTACTTGCCTGTCTCATGGCGCTGCGCGATGGGGTTATTGCGCCCACCATTGGCTATGAACTTCCAGACCCCGGATGCGCCCTCGATGTGGTGCCCAATATTGCTCGGCAAGCGAAGGTGACGGCCACCTTGTCCAATGCCTTTGCCTTCGGGGGTATGAATGCGGTTTTGGCGCTCAAAGCGATTTAGCGCCAACCTGTCCTTTAATTTTCTAATGACTCCATCAAGGCCACATGCCCAGCGGTAAATCCTTTTAGAGATAATACGAGACGTTCGGGCTGTGTTGGGGCCGCCGCCGGAAACATGGTGACGATTGCCTGCGCGCCGGAGCGGTAGATGTCGAGATCCTCTTGTGTGAGACCGATGCGGGCCACGCATCCCATTTGCACACAAAAGGCAAAGGGATAGATTTTGGCATTTTGATCGTCTATTTGAATGGTCAACTGTTGGGTTAAGAGGGTCTCCAAAGGCGTAATGACATTTGCGCCAGCCACAACCACCCCGTCAGATTCTATGGGGTTTAAGTTATATTCGGCCACGGGTGCGCCATCAGGGCTGTACATCAATTGAAACAGTTGACATGGGTCGGGCGATTGCTCGGCTTTCAGGCACCGCAGCGTCCAATCCCCATAGGTGCCTTTTATGTAGTAATCACCTATCACCGGTGTGCTGTCCAGAACCTCACCGGTCGAAAATTCCTCTGCCGCTGGCAACTGACCCGTTTGCGCTTGGAGCGCTGTGTGGGACAAAAGCAGACATAGGATCGCGCCAAAATAGTTTGTTACTTTAAACACCAAAAGGTCCTTTCTCGTGCAGGGTATTAACAGAGATCCTGCCATAAATGTCTTAAAATTTTTACTGATGTGCCAGCCTGCCTCTGGGAGCGCAATCTGAAAAAATTAAAGCAGAGGATTTGTTGCCAAAAACCTCTGCTTTTGTTTTTCTCCCTGTCGGGCTTGCCGACTATGAGGGTAGAGAAACAAATAATGTTTGGTCCGTCAATGCGTATTTTAGGCTAACTTTCAAAAAAAACCGCGCACGAAAGCGCGGTTTAGTACAGGGAGGTATGACATGAAGAAAACTTCTATCACATCTCACTTCTAGGCCCATTTTATTAAAATTTCGTTTGCAAGCGGTAGATGTTTTCGTCCATTTGCTCTGCGCTCAAAGTTTGTAGATCTTCAGCTGTGTGATGCGGTTTTCTTTGCGAGCGGCGACTTCAAAGCGAAATCCGTGAAATACGAAAACCTGCCCCTCGGCCGGTATCATCTGTGCTTCATGAATAACCAAGCCGGCGAGAGTATTGGCCTCATCATCCGGTAGGTTCCACTCCTGCGCTCGGTTCAAATCGCGAATGGTCATGGAGCCATCAACGACAACATGACCGTCCTGCGCCGCAGTAACCCCTTGGTCGCTGGTGTCAAATTCATCGGTGATTTCGCCCACGATTTCTTCCAAAATATCTTCCAAAGTGATCAGCCCCTGCAAAGCGCCATATTCATCCACCACCAAGGCGAAATGAGTGTGCCGCTTGAGAAATTGCCGCATTTGGTCATCCAGAGGCGTGGTTTCTGGCACGAAATAGGGCTCCATTGCCACATCCAGCACCTGGAACTTGGCCAGATCTTTGCGGCTGGCCGCGCTGTCGCGTGTGAGCTTGACCATGGCACGGGCCAAATCCTTCGCATGGATCACCCCAACGATATTCTCAGGATTGCCGCTGTAGAGCGGTAGCCGCGTGTGCGCGCTTTCGAGGCATTGGGTGAGAATGTCCTCTGCCGGCAAGGAGACGTCAATCATCTCAATACCTGATCTATGCAGCATGATTTCCTCGACCGTGCGCTCTGAAAGATCTAATGCGCCCAAGATACGATCACGATCTTCTTTCTCAACCAAGCCCTCTTGATGGCCCAAAGTGAGCGCCCCGGCGATTTCCTCGCGCACCGCCAAAATATTTGTATCAGGATCCGTGGCGACGCCGAAAATCCATAAAACGCCGCGCACCAGGACTCGAACAAAGCTGACCACCGGGGCAAAAACGAAGACGACCAAGGATATCGGGCGCGAGACCCTTATGGCGGCACTTTCTGCATTGGTAATTGCATAGGTCTTGGGGAGCACTTCGGCGAAGACCAAAACCAAAAATGTCATGACCAATGTGGCCAGAACAACGCCATTCTCGCCGATCATCTGCGTGAAAAGCGCGGTGATCAATGAGGTGGCCAGAATATTTACCAGGTTATTGCCCAAAAGAACCGAACCGATCAAACGCTCATTGTCATTGGTCACTTTCAAGGCCCTTGCGGCGCCAACCGAGCCCTTGTCAGCTTGCGCTTGCAGCTTGCTGCGCGAGGCCGCGGTCAAAGCCGTCTCTGAGCCAGAGAAAAAACCCGATAGGATCAGGAGGACGAAAATCGCCCCAAAGGTAATCCAGAAGCTGGAGTCAAAATCAAAATGTTCCATCACAGACCTGTTTTCAGGGGGCGCGCCAAGGGGTGATGCTCCAGCACCAGTTCGCGCAACCGTTCTTCTTGGATATGCGTGTAAATCTCTGTTGTCGCAATATCTGCATGGCCTAAAAGCGTTTGAATGGCTCTTAAATCAGCACCACCGGCGAGCAAATGCGTGGCAAAGGCATGGCGCAGACTATGCGGCGTAACCTTATTTGGATCAATTCCTGCGCAAATGGCCAGTTTCTTGATTTGCTGAAAAAACCAAATGCGGGTCAAATGGCCCAATTTTCCGCGTGAAGGGAAGAGAAAGGCGGATTTTTCAGTCAGCGGGTCGGCGTCGCGCAGTCTCAACCAAAGCTGCGCCGCGTCACGGGCGGCGGGGGAGAGGGGCACCATCCGCTCTTTACCGCCTTTGCCGCGCACCAAAATCATCTTTGGATTGCCGCGAACCGCCTCGGCTGGAAGGCTGACCAATTCCGTTACCCGCATGCCTGTGGCATAAAGAAGTTCCATCAAACAGGTCAAGCGCAGCTTGTCATGGCGTTTTTCTGGCATCTTCCTGGCCTGCAGCAGCAGCTGGTCGACCTCATCATGACCCAGAGACTTGGGCAGATGTTTGTCCTTGCCGGGCCCTCGGATTTGAATGGCGGGATTGTCTTTGCGCAGGTCTTCTTCAAAGGCGAAACGGTAGAGCTGTTTGACTGCGGAGAGGCGCCGGGCTTTGGTGGCGGTGGCAAGACCGGCCGCATCGCAGTGCACCAAATAATCCTCGACCATTGGGCGTGTGGCCGTCGCAAATTCCGCGCCGCGCGCCTCAAGATAGGCCAGAAAATCTTTCAGGTCGCGGCCATAGGCCTCTTGCGTGTTGCGCGCCGCACCAAAGTCCGCCGCCTGCGCTTCAAGGAAAAGGGAAATCCACGACAGGCTCATCGCATATCGGCCAAGATCATAAACTCCAACGCCAATTGTTGCGCCAGTGGGGTCAGCCCCATCGCACGGAAAAGGGCGACTGCCTCAATCAATGCCAGCTCATTTCCCTCTAATCCGTCCGTGATCAATCCGGTTGCGCGCAGTATATTGGCGGAGCGGAAGGGCAGGCTCGCCGGGATCTCTTGATTGAACTCTGCCATAAGCCGATCAAAACTCTCTGACAAAATATGCGGATTAATGCGCCGCAAACGGGCCATTGTCGGTTCAAACTCAAAAGCATTTGACCGGCTGAGGACCTGCATTTGGAAGAGAATATCATCGTCATCGCCCGAGGCGTTAAATTTCATCAACATGGGTGACCAGGCATGCGCCAGAGGGGCGACAAGTCCTTGGCCCCGCATGATTGTCCAAAAAGCGAGCAGCGCGTCGGTCGGGTCAATGATTGGATCGGCCAGGGTCAGATCTAAGTTTTGAACCGCATTCACCCGGTCCCAGACCCCGCCCGAGGCCGATGGCTGGCCCGATTTATAACGCTCAAGCAATTGCGCCGCGGGCAGGCTGCCGACTGCGCCCAAACGTTCGGCGGCTTCAATCTGGGTCTTCCAGCCGCTTGAGGGGCTTAAATCAGAGGGCACGAATTTCAAAGGCAGGCCCTGTGTTGGAACCGGTTGGCCCGCACCGGCACGCAGTTGAAATTCCAATGCGCTCAGCTGGTGTGGATCCACAGTCGGCAATCCCAAACTGTCCGCAAGATCCGGATCCAAATCAACGGCCAAGAGCGCTGAGAGGGTCGGGCTGAAGGCGCCAAGCGTGTCGAGGGTGAAGTAATTTAACTCCGCCGTCGTCCATGAGCCGACACGGGCCTGACAATAGACTTTCAAGGCCTCGTTGTCAGACAGATGCCGCGACAGATTGAGCTGGCGGCACATCCGTTCCACATTGCCAGTCAAAAGAGCGGTTTCGGCAAAAAGCGCAAAACTTTCCTGCGATTGGATCTGAGCCTGTCCCAGAAGGCCATAGGCGGCCTGCACCGCGCCCCGCTCGATCAGCGCTTGAACGCGCGTGTTTAAAACGGCCTCATCGCCCAAGGTTTCGGCCAAGAGCGCGCGCAGCAAAAGATCATCAGCTGCGGGAAGTCCGGACAGGGGCGCCGCATTTAGGATCTGGCGCAGCATTCGGGGGTCAAGATCCGTCCAGAAATTTTCAGGGATGCCCGAAATCTTACTCGGGATCAGCCCATAGGTTTTCTCCACAGGGGCATCCAACTTAATGACATCAATCTCAGCAAGTTCCGCCCCACGCGTTGGATCACCAACCACCAAAGGCTCTTCACTGAGCGGCGCAAGCCCGGGTTGCGACAGCCAATCAATTGCCGAGATTGGGGCATCGGTTTGAGCCCAAAGCGGCGGCGACATGAGCAGGCCGACAAAACAGACGTGCGCAATCTTCATCTCAGTTGATATCCAAAGTCAGTGGCAATTCAATCGTTTGCATATGAGCAGAAAAATCCACACCGAAAAAGGGCCCGAGATAGGCAAAACCCACAAATGCGATTGCAGCCACTATGAACAAGTAGAAAATATATTTGAGCAATCTGAGCATTTTGAAGAGTTTTCCTTTGGCGCGGTTTTGCTTATGGTCTTTTTGTAACAATCGCGCCATTGAAGACGCAAGGCAAGTTAATCTTAAGTCATGGAATAAGACAGATGTCGCTCAACAAAACAGTCGTTCTGGTCGGGATGATGGGATCTGGGAAAACTGCCGTAGGAAAAGC
>JADHLF010000070.1 GCA_016780825.1 Planktomarina sp.
GGAGGAAACACTACAACACAAAGAGACCACACAGTGCGTTGGGCTATCGCCCGCCAGCTCCTGAAACCATCATACCACTGGATCAGAGGCCAATCATGCACTAACAATTAACATGGCCCAGTCAGATGAGGCTGCTCAGGTTCCGACCATCACCGGGGGCGGGGTCGATGCTTGGACCATACCTGAGGGCTGGCCCTCTGGTCGCGAGATTGCAATCGCAGCCGCGGGCGGCATCACCATCCATGATGTCCCCTCTGATCTTCTGGCGAGTGAGCTGGGACAGCAGATCGTGAAGGCGCCGGGCCACGCGCCCTATTCCGTTCCAATTGATGAGTTCCGCAAAGCCTATGCGGGCAACGACATCACCGTTGTGGTCGATGACGATAGCTTTGACAGCTACGCCACCGCTTTTGGACAGATCGTCCCTGCGGGCATGGACGAGCAATTGGTCTATGACATCGTGACCGCCTTCCTTGCTGGCGAAGAGCGCTTCCTGACCGGATCACCACGCGGACCCTATGTGCGGATGAGCTTTGGCGATATTGACGGGGTGAGCCAAGGTGCTTGTGGTGCGGTTCAGGTCAAAATGCACCCCGGTGCCATTCGCGCCTATGAAGACGCCGGGCGCAAGATCGCAGACTGTCTGCGCCCTTAAAGGCGCGTCCCGCACTGATAGGGCCGGCGCGCCTTGGCCGGCCCAATCCTAACGAATGGCACCCAATGTCCGAGCAATTGCCCTCTAGAGACAAAGGCCAATATCTGGCCCTCGTTCTGGCCTTCATCCTGGTGGTGGTTGGTCTCATCAACACCATGCCAGAAATACCGGGCCTGCAAGATCTTGCGAGAGATTTGACTGGGCGTCCTTTTTTCCGCGTGTCGGGCTTCCCTCCGGAGTTCTTCTACCCGCCTATATTTCTTCTGATGATGGTGATCGTCGCGCTGGATGCCAGCGTCTACCGTGCGTTTAAGGCAGACCGACCCCATCTCGCATGGCTGGGTCTTTTGCTTGACGCAGGGTTGATGCTTGCCGCCTTCCTCGCAGCCCTAGGTTTTTTGGTTGAAATCGATTCATTTTGTCTGATCGACCAGATCACCGGAGAGCGTGCGCGCTTGATCCAAGAGGCAAGTGAAAGATCAGCGGGAGTCATTCCGGGTATCTCATTTGATGCAGAAGTCCCTTCCTGTCAGGCGCGGTTTGGCATATGGATCATTCCGCTGCTCTTCACGATCATCACACTATTTTTTCTCTACAACGTAAGGGTCTGGGGCCTGCCGCTCGTCATGGTCGCCAGTGTGGTGGTGATCTACACCGTCGGCACCGCGCTGTTTTGGATGTTCGATCTCAGCGATAATAATTTTCTACTGACCAAGCTGGGGGCCGATGGCGGCGATGTGCGCGCCGCGGCGATCCAAAAAGCGACCAATGTGTTCATCACCCCAGATGGGTTCATGGGCCGATTCATGGATATCGTGGTCAACCAGGTCTTTCCCTATGTTATCCTTGGTGCGCTCTTTGGAACCTCCGCGGGTGGAACCTCGCTGATCAAGCTTGCGGTCCGCGCCACACGCCGCCTGCGCGGGGGGCCGGCCCATGCCGCAATCGTCTCCTCGGCGATGTTTGGCACCATCACCGGCGGGCCGGTCACCAATGTCTTGTCGACCGGCCGGCTCACAATCCCCATGATGCGGCGCATTGGCTTCAGCCCGCAATTTGCGGGCGGCGTCGAAGCTGCGGCTTCCTCCGGTGGACAGATCATGCCGCCGGTCATGGGGGTGGCGGCCTTTGTCCTGGTTGCCCTGACGGCAGTGCCTTATACGAAAGTCATCACAGCCGCGTTTCTGCCCGCCATGTTCTTTTTCTTCTCGATCTTTCTGGCCGTTGTGTTCCAATCCCGGCGCGAGACCGTCAAGGCCATGCGTGAAATCCCGGATGATCTTATCATGTCGCGGCAGGACTGGCTGAACCTTGTCATCATCTTCGCGCCGATCCTCACAATCTTGTTGCTTTTGCTGGGGAATAAGGACGCGATTGGGTCTGGTTTTGCGGCCTCGGTCTTGCCCGCCTTTGTGACACAGACGCTCGTCAACGCCACAGGCGATGCCGTATCCGCCGGATGGTGGGCTGTTGCTGTCCTTGTGCCGCTGCTCTTTTTGGATCCTGACACCCGTGCAAATCCTAGAAAGGTGCTGCTGTCCTTGGCGGATGGTGGGATCTTGGTCTCGCGACTGTTTCTTTTGCTGTTCGCAGTTTCCATCATCTCGGCCTTTCTGAACGAAAGTGGCCTGACCGGAGAGCTCACCCGCGCCATAACCACCTGGTTGGAGCGGGCTCAGGTGCTGAGCCTCTTTGGGTTTGAGATCAACATCGTTGGCGGTGTTTACCTCATGCTGGCGCTGACCTGCGCCATGGGCTGTGCGATCCTTTTGGGAATGGGCATGCCCGCGGTGCCGGCCTATGTGAATGTTGCGCTGCTTCTGGGGCCACTTCTTGCCAACCTCGGCGTCAGCTTTTTTACCGCCCATATGTTTGTTTTCTACTTTGCCGTAGCCTCTGCGATCACCCCGCCCGTGGCGATTGCAGCTTTCGCAGCGGCCTCGATCACACGAACAGAACCGATGCGCACCGGATTGGCAGCAGTGCGCATCGGCATTGTCATGTTCACGATCCCCTTCGTCTTTGCTTGGTATCCCGAATTACTGCTGATCGAAGAAGCCGTGACCATTACGAACGAGCAAGGCCGACGCGCCTTGATAGACGGGTATTCCGGTGCGGTGGACTGGCCGAGCCTGGCCGCTCTTGGGGTGCGCATCGCCGTCGCGCTCTATCTCATGGCATCGGCTCTGGCCAGGTTTGACAAGGTTACAATGAGCATCTTGGAAGTTGCGCTTCGATTGCTGGCCGCTGTCTTGATCTTGTGGAAATCGGCACTGATCATGTGGATCGGCTTGGCTCTGGCTCTCGTGCTGATCCTGGGACACTATTTGCGCGCGTTGCGGGACGACCGAACCGCTTAAGAGCGGGACTGGCCGGCAGTGGCAACGCACAGTCCGCCAAGCCCTTGTCTGTCCTGCGGTCATCTTATTTGGCGCCATTCGTAAATCTCTTGCGCCTTTCGCGGATTTTGGCATCAGATTGAGCGGTGCCATTATGGAATGATCCAAACCACTTGTCCCAGGGCAACTCGAGCGATCCATAGTTACATTCAAAATACCGATGATGCATCTGGTGGTGGAATGTGCCAAGCTTTAACCGGTTTTTATCCTTGATCACCATTCCCTCAAACCCTGTATGAGTCGTGGCGGCGGTCAAGGCATAGTATTGCAAATGGAACAGAATATGGATGGGATGCGCTGCAACGACAAAGTGGACCACGACCGATCCGAGAAAGATCAGGTGCTCGACGGGGTGCATCGACAGGCCCGACCACGGTCCCACGTTGATGTTGCGATGGTGCAGCGCATGAACATGTTTGTAGAGAAAAGGGATGTGAAGCGCACGGTGAATCCAGTAAAAATAAAAACTCTCCCAGATGGGGATCAGCAGGAATAATGCGACAAACCAAATCGGATGCGCGGCCCAGGTCAGCATGGGGGCATATCCGTTGGCCATCGCCCAGAACATCAGCACCTCATAGGCGGTCCAAACGGTCACACCGCTGGCGATTGTCCAGAATATATTGTCGCGTATCTGCCCACCCAAAGTGAACTGCCGCCCATTTTTCATCAACGGTCGTGCATCATATTTCAACGCTTGGCCCTGTTTGGTGAAGCTGTAAAAATACAAATGCAGCCCACCGGCAACCAGCGTCATCAAGATCACGTTGCGGATAAACATTTCTGCAATCCAGCCAAAGGCCAGCGTGCCGGTCACCTCTAAAGGCGGTTGGAACCAATAAAATGAGACAAAAGCGATCCCGACGATGATCAGCTTTTCGGTCAGGAAAAACCACGAATTGAACACCCATTTGGCCATCGCCACCGGCCGAGGCGGCCAGCTGAAGAACGGTGAAACTTGCAGCGGAACATTTGGGGTGTGGTTCCAGCCTTTGAGTGGAGCGTCAGACATGATGGACCTCATGAAAATGGTGATGCTCTTACACTGGCACGGCCTTCATCAGATTAACAATGATATTACGCGAGGCGCTAGGTTTGAGAGAGGAGGCGCCCGACACAATCGGGCGCGTGGTGTTTTTGTTAGCCTGCGGTGCGCAGCATTTTGTCATAATCACTGACCAGCAAATGCCTTGGGGCTTCGTCCTCTTCAATGTCGGAAAAACGGCCGATGGCTTCGCGGAAGATATTGTCGGTGTTGTCGTCATTCACGGTGGACACCTCGCCGATCAACACATCGCCACCATCGCCCCAAAAGGCGTGCCAATCGCCAGGCATGAGGGTGACGCTTTCGCCGGGCGCAAGGCGGAGTTTCTCGCCGGGGGCGAAATCGCGGCGCAGGCCATCGCAATAAACTGTGCCGCCCTGATCTTCCGCAAATCCGCCCTCCGCGTCAGAGCCAAACAGCTCCACCACCAAAGTCGCGCCGCCACGGTTGATGATATCTTCGGCTTTGATGACATGGGTGTGCATTGGTGAGAGCTGATCTTGCCGCGAAATCAACAGCTTTTCCGCATAGCACATGCCGCCGCCGCGCTGCAAATCAGCCAAACGCCCGTTGCGCAGGGTAAACAAAAACAGCCCCAAAGCCGCAAAATCACCGGCGCCATAGTCGGTAATATCCCAGCCGCATTGCGCCTCAATGAGTGGCCGCGCCGCGGCGGCGTTGCGTTTAAATGTCTCGGGCGACCAATAGGCGAAAGGCGGTAGAGTAAAGCCAAAGCTGCGGATCATCTCATCCGCTTGCACCATAATGTCGTTGACTTGCGAGCGTTTCATGCGATCTCCGATTGGCTGACAAACTCGATGACCATGGCAGCTGTCCAGGTGAATTCCAACCCCCCACAGGCCGCGCCCGTCAGCGGATTGTAATATTCTGCAAACCCGCCTTTTTCAATCAGCTCAAGGCTATATTGTTTGATTTTCTCTGCCACATCGGTTTGGCCCGCGCGCCGCAAGCCATCGGCGATCATATAATTGACGATGAGCCATACCGGGCCGCGCCAATAGCGCGATGCATCAAACCCCGCTGCGGCAGGATCATGACTGGCCACCGCATAGGTGCAGCGGCTGGACAATTGCAGCACCCGCTCGGCCAGCGCCTGTGATCTATTGGCGGGGATATCCGCAAAGGCGGCCAAAATGCCGCTGATGGATGGGCTTTTGATCAACTCATTGGCAGCGCGGTCAAAACAAATATACTGACCAAAGTCATCGTCCCAAAGGGCTTCCATCGCCAATGTGCCGTTTTGCGCGAAGCTACGGCTTTCCGCGGCAATGTCATCCAAACCAACCT
>JADHLF010000071.1 GCA_016780825.1 Planktomarina sp.
TGAAAACACAACAAAGACCGGTTTAATAAATTCAGAGGGCTGCACGGAGGCAAAGCCAAACGAATACCAGCGTGTCGCGCCCTTGCCGAAATCTGTTCCGAAGATCGGCAGCAAGATCAACGCCAGGAGCGCACAGCCAAACCCCACCGTGGCCCAGCGGCGCACCGTATCGGGCGACATCATTGATGTGATGGTCATGGCCAGGAGGGCCAAACCCCCAAAGACCGCTTGTCGGTGCACATAATGAAATGCATCAAGATTGTTGCGCTCTGCCAAAGGGGGAGAGGCTGCAAGGGCTAGGATCAAACCAAAGATAAACAAAAACAAAACACTGGCCATCGTCCACCGATCCACGGTTCGCCACCACCGGGGTAAAATTGGATCGCGCACTTCAACGGGCAAAGGCCCATGTACCATCTCTGTCATCTTAAAACCGCCTGTACTGCGCCCCATTTTTGAGGTCTGAGCCAATATTAGCCGGACTCTGCACATTTTTCCAGTGCCAATTGCCTTGCCATTTGCGCCACAACAGGCAAGTCATCGCCTATGGACTTTGACACACTCATTATCGGCGCCGGAGCCGCTGGGTTGATCTGCGCCGCGCAAGCGCCAGGCAAATGCTTGGTGATCGATCATGCCAAGGCCGCAGGCGAGAAAATTCGCATCAGCGGCGGCGGACGGTGTAACTTCACCAACCTATATGCCTCAGCGGAGAATTATATCAGCCACAATCCGCATTTCGCCAAATCCGCATTGGCCCGCTACACGCAATGGGATTTCATCGATTGGGTGGCACGAAGCGGTATTGCCTATCACGAGAAAACACTGGGGCAATTGTTTTGTGACACCTCCGCCAAAGAGATTGTCGCCATGCTTCTCAAAGGCGTGGCCGAGGCCGGCGGGCAGGTCCAGCTCAACACCACTGTGCAATCCGTCACAAAGATTGAAGGTGGTTACGCGATCCAGCTTAGCTGCCCGCATGGGCCGCGCGCGGTCACGGTGCGTAATCTTGTGGTGGCCTGCGGTGGCAAGCCCATCCCGAAGATGGGGGCCACCGACTTTGCCCTCCGCCTCGCCCAGAAATTCGGCCTTCCTGTGACCGAAACCTATGCAGGATTGGTGCCCTTCACCTTTTCCGGCGCGCAGCATGAAGCTTTTAAGTCCATAAGCGGCGTCGCGGCCCCCGCGCGATTGCAAACCAATGGCACCGCCTTTGACGAAGCTGTGCTTTTCACCCACCGCGGCCTGTCCGGGCCGGCGGCTTTGCAAGTGTCTAGCTATTGGTCGCCCGGCGACGTGCTCACTCTGGGTCTTTTGCCAGAAGAGGAGCTGCGCCGCGCGGTCAGAGAGGCAAAGGAAACCGAAGGACGCAAATCACCGCTAACCATCTTCACCCGCCTTCTGCCAGCCCGGCTGGTGCCCGTGGTGCTGAATGATCTCGCCCTGCCCGAGCGCATCGCCGATCTCACAGCCGCGCAATTGGACGGTCTGACCGCGCGCGTGACCCAATGGCAGCTCACCCCAGCTGGCACCGAAGGCTATCGCACCGCCGAGGTGATGGTCGGCGGGGTGGATACGGCCGCACTCTCGTCCAAAACCATGATGGCAAAAACCCAACCCGGTCTCTATTTCATAGGCGAATGTGTGGATGTCACCGGCTGGCTCGGCGGGTATAATTTCCAATGGGCCTGGTCCTCTGGTTGGGTGGCGGGGCAGGCGATTAAAGCGGGTTTATGATGCGACCCCAGCACTTAGGACGCCGGGTTATAACCCATAATCTTGATGACTTTTTTCGATGTCTGAAAAAGACGGCCGCTGCCGGGCGAAATGATCTTTTGTGAGGGCGAAAAACATCTGCCGCTGCAATCGCTTCCAAACCCGGTCAATCGCATAGTCATACCCCGCCCCCCCGCGCGATAAATTGTCCACGCTGAAGCGCACCGAGTCCAACACCGGCGCAGTAGCGGGGGCTTTTAAAATATAGCAACTCATCGTTTGAGTGTCAGAGGTGATCATCAGGTTTTGCGAAATTGCAAACCCGTTTTCCGCATTATATGCGAGACACAGCACATCCAAATGCGGGTTAAAGAAAAACTCCTCAATCGCTGCATCTATTGCCGCGCGATCTGCAATAAATTGGCAATCATCCTCACATATCATCAGCAGCTGATCTTCTAAGATTGATGCCGACGAAAGCACGGTTTCATGAGACTTGGCGCAGCCCAGCGCACCATTGGCATCTGCAATCGCCTCAAAGCGCGCAAAGCGCGTGACACCGAGCGCCTTGAACTCAGATTGGATTTCCGCCCGCCGGTCCTCGCGATGTTTTAAGTTAATGTAGTGAATCTCACAGCGTTCAAGCCCTAACGGGCCATTGGCCTGCGCCACTGGGGGCCTGTCAGATTTGCACGCCCAACGCTGCTTGAGAATTTTATTCTGTGCCCTGCGACGATATTCGTCGCGCAGCCTTCTGTAGTTTTTTTCCAAAGACTGGAGAAATCTCATAAAATGTTCCTTTTGCAGCATCCAAAGCCGCATGTGATAAATAATATTTTCAACCCGCCTATCCCGACAGAACCATTGGCTCTAAAAAAGGGTAGCGTAAGAGCAGAGGCTGATTCGTTTTAAATTGCACTGCCCCCCTTAAATATAAGACTTGGAGATTGAACAATTGATTACAACCCATACCTTTGGCGGCCTTGGAAATCAACTGTTTCAATACTGCTGCGGCAGGGCGCTCTCCTTGCGCCACAATGTGAAATTGCGGCTCCTTTGGGACGGGCGAGAGCAGGAAAATACCACTACGCGCAAGTTCGGCCTTAGACATTTCGACATTCAGTCTGAGGTTATTATGTCAACAAGGCCTCTGCGCCGATTGAGGCTTCGCTCGGTCCAAAGTTTCCTGCAACACGGGCCTGCGCGGGTCTTTCGGGAATCTGCACTGGGCTATGATCCGCGTTTTGCATCCCTGGGCCCTCATGTGCGGCTCAAGGGCTATTGGCAAAGCGAAAAATTTTTCAAGGCGTTCGAAGATACGATCCGCGAAGACCTCCAAATCCTCACGCCGCCATCGGCGCAGAACCAAGCCCTTTTGGAACAAATCACATCGCACACTGCAGTCTCGCTGCATGTTCGGCGCGGTGATTACGTCACAAACCCAATGGCAAATGCCCATCACGGGACCTGTGACTTAGACTATTACAAAGCGGCCATTGATTATATTGCGGGGCACATGCAAGAAGCGCCGGTCTTCTATATTTTTTCAGATGACATCGCTTGGGTGAAACACAACCTGATCCCCCAATATGAAACCGTTTTTGTCGACATCAACGATGACACCACGAATTATGAAGATCTGCGGCTCATGTCCAGCTGCAGGCATCATATCATCGCCAATTCCTCCTTCTCTTGGTGGGGGGCCTGGTTGAACAGCCATCCAGAAAAAATCATCGTCGCGCCGAAAAATTGGTATGCGGATCCCGCCGCGCGAAATCCCGATATGCTCCCACAATCTTGGATCACATGTTAATAGCAGCACGCCTGTCTGTTGGATCCAGTTGACCAAGATAAGCTCTCAACCCCAGGGGCGTGAACCCTCAGGTGATGTTCTCATAGCCATAGGTTGATCCCCAAAACTGATCCGAGAAACAAGGCCCTGATCCGGTATATTTCCAACCGGAATGGTGGCTTTTATAGAAAAAATGTGCCGGATATATGGTGAGATCGTAGCGCGTCTCTTTGTGAACATCTGTAATGAGTTGCGGCCCAACTGTCTTCCACGCTCGTTTATTGGTCACACGCCATTTTTTGGACAGGCGTTTCACGCAGGCGCCAAAAAACTCATTGCCTGGCTCCGCACCCATAGCCCCGACTGTAATCAGTCCCGGACGAATGTGTTCATGTTCCCAAGCGGCAAAGGCGGCCGGTTCCAGCAACCAATCTTCCAATGGCCGCAGACACAGTGAATCCGCATCCAACGCAATGCCGCCTTCATTGAACAAAATTTCATAGCGCATGAGATCTGCCACCCCAGCGAGTTCACGCGAATACATAGCGTCCATGTGTTTTTTGTTCACCCAAGAGTATTCTGCGAGCGCCGTATTTCCCCAGATGACAATTTCATACTCTGGATTCAGCTTGGCCCAAGACTGGATGCAATTGTCCGGCCTTTTTCTTTCATCCCCAACCCACACAAAATGCAATTTTTTTGGTATCATTATATGTCCTAACACTTATGTTCACGCGCGCAAAATACCCGTGCACCCCATCCCGCCAGCCGTCACCAAAAGGCCGGTGGCGCGGATCACGTTGCTTTAATCGCCGCGACCTGCGCGATGAAATCTTCGCCGCGGGTTTCGAAACTGTCGTATTGGTCAAAACTCGCCGCAGCTGGCGCGAGCAGGACCACGTCGCCAGGCTGGCTTTGCGCATAGGCGGCTCGGACTGCCGCTTGCATCGTGGTGCACACTTCGCAGTCCACATCAAGCTGCATGGCAAAAGCCTCGGCCTCACGGCCAATCACATAGGCCTTTTGCACATGCCCCAAGGCCGGTTGCAGCGCAGAGAGCCCCCCCTCCTTCTGCAATCCGCCACAGATCCAGCGGATATTGTCAAATGCGCTCAGCGCTTTGAGTGCAGCGTCGACATTTGTGGCCTTACTGTCATTTACAAAGCGCACCCCGGATATCTCGCCAATCATCTGGCTACGATGTGGCAGGCCTGCAAAACTGCGAAGCCCCTCTTCAATCACCCGCGGCGCCACATTCAAAGCGCGCAGCACCGCATAGGCGGCAGAGGCATTTTGATGATTATGCGCCCCTGGCAGTCCCGGGATATCGCGCAGATCAATTGAGGCGATTTGCCGGCCCTTGCGGCTTTCTGCCAAAAACCCCTTGCGCGCCGTTACCTGCCAGTTGTTGCCTTTTGGTTTTTGTCCCGAGACGACACGGATCACCCGATCATCATGGGTGTGATCGGAAAATTGCGTCGCCAAATACTGCCCCTCTGGCTCGTCAACGCCAATCACCGCGACATCCGGGCAGCCTTCGGCAAACAGACGGCGTTTGGCGGCGAAATACCCGCCGTATCCTGCGTGGCGATCCAAATGATCTGGGGAGAGATTTGTAAATACCGCAATATCAGGTGTCAGGCTGCGGGCCAGTTCAAGCTGATAGGAGGATAATTCCAGCACGATCACATCTCCATCTTCGGCCGGCTGCAGATCCAAAGCCCCGCGGCCAATATTTCCCG